>JBMOKV010000503.1:0-7683 GCA_049325495.1 Candidatus Rifleibacteriota bacterium
CTAAATACCCTCGACTGGGAAGAAACCGATCTGGTCAAGGGCGTTGATATAATGGATAAATATTACTATTATTTCCCGCCTTCTGCACCATTTTCAGTGGCGGCCGGAGCATTTTTCAACCGGCAGATTACCATAGATGTGCCAGCTACAATGCCACAGGGTATCTATACCGGATCTTCAAGCTGGCTGTTTGAAGATGAAGTGCTGCCCGCCGCTTCTCGTGATCCCGGTGAACCTTCAGACTGGTTCAATATCAGCTGCAAAATCGGGGCAACTTCTCTTGATGTGGCTGAAGCGGCTCTAACCGTTACCGGAGACCCCAATGCCACTACCCCCGAAGATTCATTTCTGGTCACGAACACCGGTTCACTTACCTTGTCGAACCCCAAAGCAACGGCCACCGCATTGATCGGGCCACAGACCCTGACCGCATCTTGCAGTCTTTTTACCCCCAACCCCATGTCTTACATTCTTGCCAGCCAGAATACTGCTGGTGGCTGGTCGGTGGCCATTCCACCAAACACCCCCGCCGGCGCTTACAACGGCACCATGTATCTCTGGAACGACCCTGACCTCGACAATGTTCGCGATCAGTTTGAAGCCAGCGATTCGGTGGCTCTGACGCTTAACGTCAATTCGAAGAAAGTCCTTGAAGTGGTTCAATCTACTCTTGACCTCGGAACCGTGCCCCCTGGCGGCACTGCTTCGGGCACCATTGAAATCATCAATCGCGGAAACCTGCCAATTGACCTGCTTAGAGGGGTTTCAGGCCAGATCGTCTATAATGTCAGCAACATACCGGCGGCAAGCATTACTTTCGCGCCTTCACCGATTGCAACCACTCTGGCAGTCGGCGCCTCGGCCCTTGCTTCTATTACCGTTTCGGTTGGCGACTTTCAGCCGGAAGGCACCTATTCTGGTGTTCAGAGAGTTTATGATGATTACAATGTTGCCAATGGCGGTTATGATGTGGCTGAAGAAAGTGCGACCTTCACCCTGCAGTTAACCGTGGTTAAAAAGACTTTGACCGTAACCGATCCTGTCAGCTTTGGCAACCGAACCCCGGGAACCTGGTATAACACCGGTTTTACCGTAACCAACACCAGTGCCGTGCCGTTGAACCGTTTGAAATGGTTGCCCGTAGATATTGGCAACGGAGTTGCCACCATAACGACCTCAATGTTCGGATTTACCCCGACTGCACCGTTCATCATCAACGCCGGCACCCCGCAGGCTGCGGTGGCTTCGATGACCATTGCTTCAGCGACTTTGCCTGGCCTTTATTCTGGCATTCAGACAGTATGGGAAGACGAAAACAACGACGGCAGCATTCAGGCAAACGAAGCCTCGGCAACTTTCGAGCTTAACGTCACCATTCCCAATTACCCATGGCTCGATATCGTGCCTGCAACGGTGGTTATCGGCACTTACACTCCTGGCGACACCACGCCGGTCGTTGATATTTCAGTAGAAAACATAGGCAACGTAACTCTGCCCAGCGCCGGTTTCGTCTGGACCTTGAGCAATCTGGTTTCTGGCGCCTTTCAGATTGACAGCAGTCTCTTTACCATGACCATTCCCCTCGATATTCCGGTCGGGCAGTTCGGCACCGCTTCAGTCCAGATCGGCCCAATTGCCGCTGGTCAGGAGCCTGGTATTTATCTTGGCACCCAGCAGCTCGACAATGGAACTGCCAACGACAGCTGTGATTTCTGGCTCGAAATAGATAGCAGCGCTTTGCCTGATTTCCAGATTGCCTCGGGGAGTCTGTCGCAGGATGTCGCTACCAGTGCCTTCTCGGCAGTGAGCCCTGATAATCGCTATTTCCTGTCGGGCTGGATCTGCCCCGGCACCGGTTCTGCCAACATTTCTTTCGTTACTTATGATGAGTTCGGTCAATCGGTCGGAACCGTTACGGTAGGCATCGATTCCGCCGGCAATCTGTCTTCTTCGGGGGCACCTTATGCCATCGATAACAGCGGCATTCTTGAAAAGGTGCCGTTCAGCCCGGCAGCTGGTCAGGATTTCTTTTATTACCGCATTTTTGTTTCTTTCGATTACACTCATGATCCTTTGACTGCCAGCAATACCAGACTGATTCTAAACAACAATACGGTGGCGGCTGAAAAGGCTGCGGTATGGTTCGACGGAATCAAGCTTGAAAGAATTAATGTGCCGGACCAGAAAGAGCCAACCAGTTATCATCCGGTCAGAACATTGTTCTCGCCAACGTTGAAAGATGCCATCGATGGGGGTGGAACTTATTCGGAATGGTAAGATTGTTTGAAATGACCGTTTAAAATGATCAGGCTGCCCATGTTGATCGAAAGAATCGCGGCAAGCAGAATGAAGCAACCTTGCATTCCGATGGTGGGCAGCAGCCAGAGGCCGCTGCCAAGCCCGGCAAGAAGTGCGCCGGCATTGTCTGAAAAAAGAAGCAGACCCGCAGAAAATGCCGGAGTAGTTCCTGATTCCCTGATGATCTGATCTGCCACCGGAAACTCGATGCCGTCAAGAAAAGCGATGGCAAAAATTGCTGCCGCAATGCCGGTGGCGTTGTGCAGCCAGTTCGATTCAAGAACCAGCAATCCGCTTAATGCGAAAACTATCTGGAGCAGCTTAACCACCTTCAATCGCTTCAATGATGACATTTTCCCGGACTGGGTTCCAAAAAACCAGGCTCCACCCGCGAGTCCGAGCATGTAAATGCCGAAAAAGAAGGCCGTCATCTGATAGGCGGCACCATGACTGTTCTGATAGAGCATTATCAGAATAATTTCACATAGAAGCCCGGTTGCTCCGCTTGCGGCAACTCCGGTGGCAATTGTGGCTTTTAATGATGCTGATGCCGGCAAAAGCCGAAGCAGCGGCAGGAAAACAGCAGAAACGGCAAGGATCATGGCAATAAGACGATCGAGACTGATTTTCTGAAGCCAGAGCAGCATTTCATTTGATACGCCGCTGTAAACATTCCATAGTTCCAGCTGCTGAGCGAAACTTTCTGGGTGGACATCGGTGTTTAGGCGGGCTTTGATCGGGCGGTTCAACCATTGATCGAGTTCTTTTACCCTGAAGGGCTGCAGCAGGTTAAAAAAACTGATCGGCAGAAAAGTTGCCGTTTGAATCCTTCTTTCCTTGAAGCGGTTCATGTAGATCTTCGTATCTGCTGGTATTACGCCGGCAGTCTGGCAGGCAAAAAATGTGATAGTGCTTCCCGGAATCGCTCCCCGTGAAGAAAAAACCTCGCCCAGAGCCTGCCAGGTCGAAAGAATGATCTGTTCCTTTATGCTTCCAAGATAATTCTCCGTTCCCGATACCTGCAGGCTCAGAACTCCGGATTGATTCAGACAGCGTTTCATTGAACGCATTGCTTCGATGGTAAAAAGTCGGTTGCCGGCCAGTGTAACAGGCGAAACCGGAAAAATCATGATGCCATCAAATTTTTCATCAGTCGAGTTTAAAAAACGCCGAGGGTCATCGATAATGAGTTCAATTCTCGACATTTGTTCGTCAGAATACTCATAAAGCTCGATAACCTGACGATCAAGTTCGATTACCGATAAACGTACCTGAGAATATTTCAAAAATTCATTTAAAATGTCTGTTGGGGGGGCGCCAATCACGAGAATTCGGTTAAATTCCGTCAGAGCGGTCATAAAACTGTGAACCGTCTGCTCTGAACTGGTTATAAATGGCCATGAAACAGAGAACATTCCGTTTGAAAACAGGCTTTTCTGTTCAAAGTATGAACAAAGCTGAAGCTTCTGATATGGTGTTTCTACGGTCTTAAGCAAGGTCTGACTTGGATTCGAAACCTTCCAGTACCGCATCTCGATTTTCTCCACCAGTGCAGGGCCATGCAGGCTGACGGCAGGGGCAATCAGTAAAATAATAAAGGCTTTTATGCGGCATGGAGAGAGCAATAGAAGCATGCTCAGCATGGCTATTGGGATGGCGGCCAGGCAAAGAATCGGGCTGGCAGTTCCCCCGAGAAGAAATGAAAAGAAAATGCCCCCGATAAAACTGCCGATGGCCTCATAACTGTAGTAAAGCCCGAGACTTTTGGCAGATTTGTTGAGAATAGCTGGAAGAAGCATGCCGATGGTGAAAGAAACCGGAAAAACCGCAGCAAAAATAAATGCGGTTACAGGAAAGAACGGTAAAAAGCCGCCCTTCGGGTCGGGTAAAAATTCGAAACCCCGGTAAATTACTATTGCAGCAATCGTTGTCGCTCCAAGCAGGGAAAAAACCAGATTTTTCAGACCCGGAACGAATTTGCCCCCGGCAAAGCCACCCAGCGAAATTCCCGCCAGCCAGACGGCAAGAAAGATTCCCAGATGCATCTCAGTGCCGTAAAACTGACCGATGAAAAAACGAAACAGGCTGACCTGGGCAAGATTAGCAGAGAAACCAGCTATCGCAGCAACTACGGGAAAAAGATATAGTGCAGAAGGCCTTGTTCTGTGCATCAGTCTAGCAGATGCTGGCCGGTGCGGGTTATTTTTTTTACCTGATTGATCGTTTTGCTTCCGGGCTGATCCTGAAAATCGATTACATTTCCTTCGCACTCAATTTCGATCGCTTCTTCATTGTAGCGGCGCAGGCCTTTGATGGCTCTGATATCTATCGATTTAACTCGATAATTCATGGTGTAGGGGAACCCTTCATCATTGATGCCCCATGAGCTTTCGGTTTCAAGCCCTTTGGCTTTTTCGGTCTTAAGTGCCGGTTGCAGTATTTTGCCATCAACCAGGTCGTTGCTGCAGTCGCGAATGAAAAACGAAACGAATTTTCCCGGATTCTGGCCGGCGTTTGCGCTGTTATCCGGTGAAATGTATTTTTCGGGAAATCCCGATGGGGCGAGATTTGGGGCAAGATAGCGATAATTGGCATTGTAAAAACTCGCCATTCTGATCAGAGCTTCTGGCTCACCGTTCTTTTCTTTGATTGGCAGATAAAAATAGCGAATTCTTCCGGAGCTGTCGGTTTCCTGGGGGATAACCCGGCTGTAAATGCCTGAATAAGTTGGAATCTGCTCAAATGCAGGTTTGTTGTCGTCGGTTCTGAATGGGAATTCGGTAAAATCCATGTAGGGGTTTTTGCCCTGCTTGAATTCCACCGCATCATAAAGCTCGGTAGGAAAAAGTCTGGCTTTGAGCAGAAAATGCTGCATTGCTGCCCTTGCAGCAAAGTAAGCCTGCTGGTCGCGCAGCGAAAGCTTGTTTCTGCCCGCAACGCTGCGATGCTGGAAAAACATGGAGGCAAACATAATCATTAGCGCAAACGAAAAGAAAATAACGACGACAATCGCCATTCCTCTATTGTTTGTTTTAAATAAATTTTTAAACATTGATGTCGGCCTTGATTGTCATCAGGTGTATTCTTCGTAGTCCGGGGCCGTCTTTTTCAGGGTTTTTCATGTTTGGTGCTTCAATGTTCCATTGAATCTCGATAATCATGCGCTTGAGGCCACAATAACGAAATTTATCGTCTTTGGTGTAAGCTACCTCTGCTTTGGCCATTCGCTGGGTGAGTCGGGTTGCGGTCGGGTCGACAAATCTTGGTGCGTCGACATGAACTCCCGCATAACCATCATCGAGATAGAAATTCTCGTAATTTTCTGAAACCTTCTTGGGTAACTCACTTTCGAAACGGTATTCCTTGGCTTTTGGCAGCATACCGATAGGATTTGGCAGGTAGATTGTCTTGTGCCACGAGGGGCTTTGAAGTCTGGCCGGATTTTTCAAATAAGAAAAAGTCACTTCTCCTGTTGAAATCGCCGAAAATTCCTTCGGTGGTTTAACCGGGTATTCATTGCCGATTTTCAGCAATGGAGGCTTCTCTTTGGCTGATTCTTCAGGTGAAACTATATCTTCAACCCGCAGAGTGATCTTATAATGAATTCCACGCGGGTCAGAAACCACGCACTGGCATGGGTAACCGGCTTCCGACTCGACGCTTCCCGGAAAAACCGTGTTAACGAACTTTTCTGCCCAGGCATCATCGAATTTTTCGTAACCCCTTATGGTTGCGAGATCTTTAACCTTAATATAGCCGGGAATTCCCGCCCTTAACGCTTGAAATGGCACGTTGTCGAGCATTGCATTGAGTATTTCTGATGCCCGGGTGATAGCGAACATGCGTGAAACGTTTAAATCGGTTTCAGAAGCACCTTTACTCATGAAAAAGAAGATCGGTACCATGGTGGCGGCGAGAATGGCCATTGCCAGAATGATTTCGATCAGACTGAAACCGTAGCAGTTTTTTGATTTGGTTTTCATTAATGGTTTCTAAAGACTAGCAAAATCTGTCATTTCATGCAAATTATTGGTAATGATAACCGCAAAATAATCGTATAATATTTAGTAGCAAATGTAAGTTGGGGTATTGGCAATGAACAACAAGAAAACTCTTTTGTCTCTAAAGCGCCGCCAGTTTCTTCTGGGAACCGCATCAGCTGGTGTTTGTCTTGCACTTGGCCCGGCATCGAAAGTTTTCGCTGAGCAGGAAAGCAATCATCCCGCTGAATATGCCAGAAAACTCGATTCGGGTAAATGGCAGTGCCAGTTATGCCCGAATGGCTGCATGCCCGCTGAAGGTGAGAATGGGGTGTGCCGGGCCAGAGGTGTTAGAAACGGCCAGTATACCAGCCTGGTTTATGGCTTGCCATGCGTTATCGCCATTGACCCGGTCGAAAAAATGCCGTTGTTTCATTATCATGTTAAAAGTCCGGCTCTCTCAATTTCGACTGCCGGTTGTAATCTGGCCTGTAAATATTGCCAGAACTGGCAGTTTTCTCAGAAAACTCCAGCTGAAACCTCAAATTTTCCCATGACACCAGAAGATGTGGTG
The DNA here is from genome assembly GCA_049325495.1 of Candidatus Rifleibacteriota bacterium. GTDB lineage: Bacteria > Muiribacteriota > Ozemobacteria > Ozemobacterales > Ozemobacteraceae > DYKG01. Next base: position 6,853 of record JBMOKV010000503.1, read on the forward strand.
GTGCGTGCCCTCGATTTTCAAACACACACCATCGGTTTCTTTTACACCGAACCGGTTATTTATATTGAGTTCATGAAAGATGTGGCCCGCCTTGCCCGAAAAAACGGGCTGAAAACCATAATGGTTACCGCCGGTTACATTAAGCCTGAGCCACTTAAAGACCTGATGGAACTTATCGATATCTTTGTCGTCGGTCTGAAAGGCTTTACCCAGGATTACTACACCGATGTAATCTCAGGTATGCTTGACCCGGTGCAGCAGACGCTGATAACTCTCAAAAATTCAAAATGCCATTTCGAGGTAGTTTCGCTGCTGGTGCCGGGCAAGAATGACAGCGAAGAACAGCTGAAACTCGGTGCCAGGTGGTTTCTAGATAATCTCGGGCCTGATGTGCCATGGCATTTTTCCAGGTTCGTGCCTGAGTTTCAGCTGAAAAACCTGCCGCCGACCCCCAATACTACTCTTGAAATGGCGAGAAATACAGCTCTGGCGGCGGGTATTAAATACGTTTACACCGGTAACAATCCGGGTCAGGAAGGCAATCACACCTATTGCCCCGGTTGTGGCAAAAAAGTAATTGAACGCCTGGGTTTTCAAGTGCTGAGAAGCCTTTTAAGTCGAGGAAAATGCCCCGACTGCGGCTATCAGCTCCCCGGCGTCTGGCTCGATGACCTGCCAACCGGCAATGTTGGTCTGTAACCCCAGGAGGAAAAATGAAAAAGCTTTTTCTATTATTATTCATTCTTGCCACAGTCTCTCTATCCGCAGAGCCATACATAGACCAGATGGGCGACCTGGTCGAAGAAATATCACTGCTGAACGTTTTGCGAG
>JBMOKV010000504.1:0-7615 GCA_049325495.1 Candidatus Rifleibacteriota bacterium
AATGAATTAACCAATTTCAACCTTTCAGTGGCGATCACCGACAAATTTATGGAAGCACTGGAACGGGACGGTGAATACGACCTGGTCAATCCACGAACCAAAGAACCGATGGGCTCGCTTAAAGCATCAAAAGTTTTTCACATGATCGTGGAAAGAGCATGGAAAAACGGAGAACCGGGCATTGTTTTCATCGATAGAATCAATCGCCATCAGCCGACCCCGCAGGTCGGCGAAATTGAATCTACCAATCCATGCGGTGAACAGCCATTGTTGCCTTATGAATCATGCAATCTGGGTTCATTGAATCTGGCCCGCTTCGTAAAAGAAAGCAATGGCAAGCCAGAAGTAGATTTTGAAAGGCTTCGCGAAATCGTCGCCCTTTCGGTACGCTTTCTCGACAACGTCATCGATCAGAATAAATACCCGATTCCGGAAATAGACAAAATGACCAAGTCCAACCGCAAAATTGGCCTGGGCGTAATGGGCTGGGCCGACATGCTGATCAAAATGGGCGTTCCTTATGATTCAGAATTCGCTCTCGAGCTTGCCGATAAAGTCATGGGGTTCATCAAGCGTGAAGCATGGACCGCGTCACAGGATCTGGCAAAAGAGCGTGGTGCATTTCCAAATTTCGACCGGTCAAATTTTGCAGAGAAAAAAATGATGCCATTACGCAATGCAACGGTGACCACGATCGCCCCGACCGGAACCATAAGCCTGATAGCCGGCTGTTCAAGCGGAATTGAGCCTCTTTTTGCCGTTGCCTATGAAAAGCATGTAATGGAAAACGAAAAGCTGGTTGAAGTTCACCAGGAGTTTGTTAAAACCGCAAGAGACAGAGGATTTTATTCTGAAAGTCTGCTGGAAAGAATTGCGCAAAGCGGCTGTCTGGCCAAGATTTCCGAAATTCCTGAGGATGTGTCGAGGGTATTTGTGACCAGTCACCAGATTTCTCCTGAATGGCATATCCGAGCTCAGGCTGCCTTTCAAAAGCACACCGACAATGCAGTGAGTAAAACGGTAAACTTTCCTTTCGAAGCAACAAAGAAAGACGTTGAAACCGTATTCAGGCTTTCTCACACCCTCGGGTGCAAGGGTGTTACCGTTTACCGTGACGGATCAAGGGACGAACAGGTTCTCAACATTGGCGCAAGCAAGGGTAAAAGCAGCGAATCAGAAAAACATTATGTCACCCCAAGGCCCAGGCCTGAAAGAACGGTTGGCGCAACCGAAAAAGTCAAAATCGGTTGTGGCAGCCTTTATGTAACGGTCAACTCCGATGAAAACGGAATTTGTGAAATCTTCACCTCACTTGGTCGGGGCGGCGGCTGTCCCTCGCAGTCAGAAGCTGCGGCAAGACTGGCTTCAATGGCCTTGAGAGCGGGCATCGATGTACAGGAGATAATTGACCAGCTTAAAGGCATCAGATGTATGTCTACGATTAAAAAGGCGGCGATGTCCGGGGGCATTAAAGTTTTATCTTGCCCCGACGCGATCGGTAAAGCGATCGAACAGTATCATCTTTCAGCGAAAGATACTTTCAAAGCTGGGCCAGTAATCAACCAGCCCCGTAAAGAAGAAAAGAAAGACCTGCTTCTCGATAATACCGAACCGGGCACAAACTGTCCCGAATGTAGTGAACCACTGGAGCATGAGGGCGGATGTGTAATCTGTAAAAGTTGTGGTTTTTCAAGGTGCGGATAAAATTTTCTGAAAGTTTTTTTCCTGCTCCCTTGACACATCTGCGTACACTCAGTAGGATTGTTCTATAATGTAGTAAAAAGCTCGAATTATCGAGAATTGGCGCGACAAGGAGTATAAGAGTATGATTAACAGAACCGCGCGAATGGGCCTGCTGGTGCTATTTTTTGTTCTTGCCGGCATGGTTTCATGGGCAGCTGATGCCCCGCCACTATTGCGGGTTACTTTTCTTGACGTTCACCAGGGCGATTGTACCATCATTCGCACGGCTGAAAAAACAATAATGATTGATGCTGGCGACGACAATCGCGACGCTGCCAAGCGATATATCATTCCTTACCTCAAAAAAGAAGGAATCAAACATATCGATCTGGCCATCATCACTCATCCGCACCGGGACCATTTCGGTGGTTTCATCGACCTTCTTTCTGCTGTTACCTTCGGCGAATTTTATTATTCATGCGATGAGGGCGTCGGCTCTGAAGAAACGGTCAGAGGCGGCGGCAATGATGCGGTTATATACAAGACAATGCATGACATAATAGTACAGAAACAGATTCCTTACGTTAAAGCCAAACCAGGCGACAAACTTGATTTCGGCAAGGGCATCAAAACCGAAGTTCTGTATTGCCAGGCCGGTGTCAAGGCCGATCCGGGTACCGACCCCAATAAAGTTAATCAGAACGAGAATTCGATTATTATGAAAGTTACTGCCGGGAAGATTTCCTACCTGTTCACCGGCGACGCTGAAAAAAATGCTGAAAATGCTACCATTCAGGCCCACAGCAGAAAACTCAAATCAAACGTTCTCAAAAGCGGCCATCATGGCAGTAAAACATCCTCAAGCCACGCCTTTCTCGATATGGTCGCCCCGGAATATGCCACCATCAGCGCAGGCAAAGGCAACTCATTCGGACATCCAACTCCTGAAATCCTCAGCCGATACGAGTATCTGAAAATTAAAACCTTCAGAACCGATGAGGATGGAATTATCGAAAGTTACACCGATGGCAAAACCATCCACTTCATTACCAACAACAGCCCCATCGAATTCGCCCAGAATCCCAAGGTCATTTCTATTACTCCGAACTCTGCAACTATCCAATGGGCAACTAATCGTGAAGCAACCACCGAGATTGAATACGGTGCAACAACTTTAGGCGAAAGCAAAGCCACATCCCATGGTGTTAAAGTTCACACAGTAACGCTCACCGGTTTGAAACCAGAAACCACCTATAAGTTCAAAGCCGTTTCACGAGACCCCCGTGAAACTGATAAATGCATAGTTTTTGAAGGTACAGTCACCACCCCCGCAGGAACCGGTGAACCCCTTCCCCGCATTGAACAAGTCGCTACAAACTATACCGACATTTACATGAAGCACCCCTTCAAGGTTCGCATTCCGGTATTCAACCCCGGAACCGAAGAAGCAAAGGGCTTCACCGTCGAACTGTTCCATTCTGCCATGGATGACAGTAACCTCATAGACAAGGTTAAATTCGATTCAATTCCAGCCAACAATGCTGTTGAAGCCCAGATTCCAGCCGAGATCAACTGGATTGGCAATGTAGAGCTGATCGCTGTTCTTAAAAAAGGCAGCACCATCATCGATACCTCTTCGATTAACATCGAAGTAAAAGCCAAAATTTTCCTCGTCGATTGTTCACATGGCAACATTGATTACTACCAGGGAAAATTTGCCGGAATCAAGATGGACATCTACAAGGAAAGCGGCTTTCAGATGAAAAGCATCTCGAAAGGCATTACTGCAGATGTGGTAAAAGAAGCTTTCGTCATCTGCATACCTCACCCTTCAAAAGATTTCACCAAGGAAGAACTTGCAGTTCTAAAAGATTTTTCGGCAAAAGGTGGTTCTCTGCTGCTTTACGGCATGGCAGACTACAAGAATCTTTCTAACCCAGACATGCTGAATGATGTTCTTGAAGTGGTCGGAAGCAAAATCAGATTCAATGACGATCAGGTCTGCGATCCCACCAACAATATCGGTGCACCCTTTAGATTTTTCCTCAGCAACTTCCCCAACACGGCCATTACCGGCAAATGCGAAAACAAACTGCTTACCAGAAGCGCCTGCTCTCTGGTAAACGATAAATATCAGGGTCTGAAGGGCTCAGCTAACCTCAAGATTCTTGCAATGGCTGACGAGGACGGTTTCAACGTTGAAGTTGACAACATGAACGATGGCTACATCTACGCCAGCCACACACCGGTTCTGCCAATTCCGGTTGCAGCCGCCGAAGACCTCGGTAAAGGCCGGGTTGCCTGTATCGGTGACCAGTTCTATCTTGACTCCTATTACAACAATCCTTCAAACCTGAGTACCGCCGAATTTAACCGTAACATCGCTGCCTGGCTCGGTTTGAGCAAAGAAAAGACTCTTAAACAACTGTTCATGTTTGCCGCATCTCTCGACGATGAAAAAGATCCCGAAATCAGAAGTCAGCGTTTTGATATGGTTTCAGAAGAAATCCTTTTCCAGATTCGCACCAAAATCGATCAGGACGAATCTGAAATTGAAAACATCAAAGAATTGATGCAGGAACACAAGAGTGAATCAGTTGATGAAATCAACACAAAATTCAAACAAATGATTGATTTCGACAAGCTGCATCAGCGCTGAACAAGACTTAGCAAAGAAAACGCCCGGTCAATGGCCGGGCGTTTTTTTGTTCTGTTTTCAAGGCGTTATAAATTTTTCGATAAATTCTATTTTCTGCAGTTGGCTCCGGCCTATATAAATGGCCTTTCCCCATTTTTCTTACATACTGCTGAGCTTTGCACAGTTATTCTCAAGCAAAACCGAGAAGGGCGACACACACTGCATCAGCGAGTCTTTCGCGTCTTACCAAAACTCAACCCCTGTCTTTCACAACCGGTAGCTGAGCCCGACTCTGGTAGGCAGTTAGTGATAGAAGTGACAACGAACAATGGAAAAAGTCATGTACCCTTAATATAAAACGCGACCCGTGAAACATCACTCGGGGAAAGTCGGGGAAAGAATGGGTTTTTGGTTAAATCCGGCTATTTCTTTTTACCTGATTTTTTGCCGGAGCTTTCTTTCTTTGAGCCTTTTTTGGTCTTTGGCTTTTCCTCTTCTACCGGCTCTTCCTGTTCTTCACTATCCTGGGCTTCATCATTTTCAGATTCATCTTCGTCGTCATCAAAACCTACCTGCGGTTGGCTTACAGAACGAGACTCAAGAATGAAGTGGGCCAGCATGCGGTTTAGTTCGTCGGCGACCATGCTGAGATGTTTGGTAATTTTTGCCATGTTCTGAATAGAATCGCGCTGCGACTTGAGAGAATCAAGAACGCCATCTACTTCACGGGTAGTAGTCTTGGTGGTAATCGAAAGATTCTCAATTGAAAGGCTGATGGCCTCGATGTTTTTACTCTGTTCAACCGATGATTTGCTGATATCTTGAACCTGAACGTTTACGCTTTCGGAAGCCATTCCAATTTCATCAAGATAAGCACCACCCTGGTTGATAATCTTTACGCCTTCCTGCACCTTTTCCCGACCCAATCCCATTTCTTCAACAGCTTTATTGGTTTTATGCTGAATTTCACCGATCAATGCACCGATTTCTTCGGCGGCTTTGGCACTCTGCTCAGCCAGCTTTTTAACATTGGCCGCAACGACTACAAAACCTCGCCCCTGTTCTCCGGCACGGGCTGCTTCAATAGACGCATTGAGAGCCAACAGGTTCGTCTGTCTCGAAATTGCAGTAATGGTCAGAACGATTTTTCCAATCTTTCGCGACTGGTTTTTCAGTTCTTCGAGAACCCGCGATGAATCACCGACTGCCCGCTCAATTTCCTTGATGGTAGTTGAAGCTTCCCGCACCGACTCCATACCCTGCGTCGCTTTTAGACGGTTTTGAACAGATTCTTCGTAAGCCCGATTCGATCTTTTAGCAATCAATTGTGAATTTGCCGAAATTTCTTCAATGGCGGCGGCAGTTGATTCAAGCGTTGTTGCAGAATCTTTGGTAGCTTTGGTGATTCGCTGAGTGTTTCCAAAAATATTTTGAATTGATTCATTCGATTGAATTGTCAGCGAAGAGATGTTGTTGGCCATGTTTGAAAGACGGTTGATAACATCCTGGATCTGCAGCAGCAAACGCTGAATATAGCCGATAAATCGGTTGAATCTCTCAGAAACCTCAGTCAATTCGTCTTTGCCAATCAACGCAAGTCTTTTGGTCAGGTCACCACGGCCTCTGGAAATTTCTTCCAGGCCCTGCGATACGCCGCGAATCTGGTTTACAACACCAGTAATAACGACCATGGTGATACCAGTCATAACTACCAGACCGAAGATTATCAGAAAAAGAGAAAATTTCTGGGCATTATTTAGGGCGCCCATCATGCCTTGCGTATCTACCAGTGAAAGTAAAACCCAGTTTGTATTGGGTACAGATGCGGCTGCAATGAAAATGTTCGATTTTTCACCGGTAAGAAATTTTTGAAAACCGCTTTTATTGTTGATGATCTTATCAGCATGATCTTGCAATTCGGGTTCGGAGGAGTTCAAAAAGATATTTCGCTGCGGATCAAGAATGGTGGAAAGATCAGTGTGAGCGAGATAAAAACCATTCTGTGCGGGATCGTTGGAAACCAGAGCCGTCTTGCCGCTTACCGTGGAGAGGGCTCCTGGAACATTTTCAAATAAACGATCGAGACTTACTCCAACCAGAACGATTCCTATAGTTTTTTTCAAATGGGTAACGGGCTTACAAATATAAAAAATTCTTTCGCGATAGTCTTCTGAAATTTCATTGTAGATTACCGGCGTTTTGTACACACCTTCGTTTTCAAAGGTGTCTTCCATTTTAACGGTAATGAATTTTTCATAAGGAAGGTTCTCATGGGGTAATTCCTGGCCGTTGGGCCCCATGCGAAAAATGGTTTTTCCATCGTCGGTCATGATGGCAATTTCGGCAATATCCGAAGTTAGAAATTCTTCACCCTTCATCAGCAACCCAAGAATTGGTGCCCGCAAGACCTGCTTCCATTGTTCAATCAGCTGAACCTGATCAGGTGCCTGGTCTATCCATGATAAATACTGAACCATAGAATTCAGGCGGGCCAAAAATTCACAAGTTCGTTCATACGAAGAAACCGCTGTAGACAATTTCCCTGCCTCGGCATTTACAATAGCAATGATCTGGAGTGGAATCTGGCTTTTAACCGCTTCACGAATCTTTTCCGAGGTAAAAAAGGTTAACCCAAGTAATATCAATGAAACCACGACCATCGTAAGAAACAGTCTGGTTTTAATTTTCAGATTTGAAAAGAATTCCACGTCGATCTGCTCCGTCTTTTATTTTGCTGGAATCAGCATGGTGTCGCCAATTTTGATAACATGTTTTTTTGAATAACCATTTAACTGCTTGATTCGTGCAACCGTTGTTTTATATTTGGAAGCAATTCCAGAGAGGGTTTCACCCTTTTTAACCACGTGTTTTTTTGCCCTTTTCTTTTCGTCTTCAAGTTTTTTCTGTCGAGCTTCCTGAGCTTTGGCAAGGTTTTTCTTTCTTTCTTCAGCAGCCTGGATATAAGATAAATAGGAGGTATCAACCCCTTCTTCTATATTTCCAAGAAGGAAATCGCGCAGACCAAGGTAAACCGCCTGAGCCATGCGGGTACGATAGGTATAATTTTTTAGAATTCCAGCATCTGCAAGATTCGATGTATAACCAAATTCAACAAGAATTGAAGGCATAGCCATCGAGTGAAGAACTTTGAAACCTGCTCTTTTGGTGCCTCTTGAAGGCAGAGTTGGTACGGCCCCGGCGAGTCTGGCTTCAACCTTTTCTGCAAGCTGACGGCTTTTAAACATTATATTGGCCTGTTTTTCAACGATATCCTTTTTTACCAGTTCAGTTGCA
>JBMOKV010000505.1:0-7593 GCA_049325495.1 Candidatus Rifleibacteriota bacterium
AAAGCGCATACAAAGACACAAAAGTATGGTTTTATGAAATGCTACCAGCTTGCATCAGCAGAATAACTGTTATATTGTTCTATATAAACAATTGCCGGTCTGTTTCTGAGGCGGATAAAATGAGTCGGGAGGCTTTGCACAAAAGATGAAGGCTGAATTTAACAGGTGTTATTGCCAGAGCCCGCCGGCATGAGTGAAACACAGTTCTCTGAATGCGATATCTGCACCGATTTCATTACTCCTGCACTTGAGCACGCCGACTGGAACATCGCCACCCAGGTGCGCGAAGGGTTTCCGATCACCTGTCTGGGAGAAAGCAAAGTCTATGGGCAATAAGCAATCAAAAAATAAAAAAATCACGATGGTCCGGTCTTCTGCCTCCGAGTATCTGACTTTTATTGCGGCAAGCGGTAAAAGTGGAGTTGAAGTTATCTATGCCGATGAGGACATCTGGTTAACGCAGAAAATGATTGGGGTTCTTTATAATGTCGAAACGCATACCATCAATTATCACCTGAAGAAGGTTTTTGCTGACAGCGAGCTCGAAGAAGAATCAGTTATTCGAAATTTTCGAATAACTGCCGCCGATGGTAAAAATTATAATACTCAGCACTATAATCTGTCCGCTATTATAGCGGTTGGCTACAAGGTTAACTCCGAACGCGCCGTTCAGTTTCGCAAGTGGGCGACTGCTATTATTCAGGAGTTCACGGTCAAGGGCTTTACCATGGATGATGAACGCCTGAAAAATGGCGGTTCTCTGCTGTCTGACCAATATTTTGAAGAGCAGTTACAGAGAATCAGAGAGATTCGACTTTCTGAACGCAAGTTCTACCAGAAAATTACCGACATTTATGCTACCTCAATTGACTATGATGTCACGGCTCAAGCTACCAAACGCTTTTTTGCTACTGTCCAGAACAAGCTGCACTGGGCTATTCATGGTCAGACCGCTGCTGAACTGATCGTTGACAGGGCGGACCACAAAAAGAAAAACATGGGATTGTCAACTTGGAAAGACGCACCAGACGGCAAGATTCAGAAATTTGATGTGTCCGTTGCCAAAAATTACTTAACTGAAGATGAAATGGCGCAGTTACAGCGCCTGGTGTCAGCCTATCTGGACATTGCTGAGAGTATGGCGCTCCGGAAAATTCCAATGACGATGGAAGATTGGGAAACGCGGCTTAACCGCTTTATTGAAACTACTGATCGTGATGTGCTGCAGGATGCGGGCCGAGTAACGGCTGAAATAGCCAGGGCCCACGCCGAGGGCGAGTTTGAGAAATATAGAATTACACAGGATCGCTTATATGAAAGCGACTTTGACAAAATGATAGAGAAAACAGAGAGAAAGAATATTTCGGGAAACGACTATGAATGAAGCGCTCAAATCGCGCTGATCGGGTGAATTGATGAGACAGTCAGATATTTACGGTGTTTTCGGGTTGTGCGAAGGTGCTGCACCAAAGCGGTTGAAGACCTGATATATCGCATTTGTTCCGAATTCGATTGCGGAAACTGGTATGCGCTCGTCGGCGGCGTGAATGAGTCTGGAAAAATCAAAGCCAGCGGGCAGGGGCATAGGCAGAAAGCCATAGGTCTGAATACCCAGTCGCGAGAAAAATCGACCGTCGGTAACCCCGCTTAGCAGAAGAGGAATCGGCACGCAACCGGGTTCGGCTTCGCACAATATGCCGGTAAGTGTTGAAAACAGTCCCATGTCAGGTTTTCCAGGGCCTTCCCAGTAGTGCATCAGTTCAAGCTCGACATCGTTGTCGATAATTTTTCGCAGTTCTCTCAGCATGTCTTCTGGATGAAAACCTGGAAGCAGGCGACCGTCAAGGCCCACAGATATTTCCGAGGGAATGACATTTACCATTTCGCTGCCCTTGATAACCGTTGGCGTTACCGTGTTGTGCAGCATTGAATCGAAAAGACGTCCCGGCGCTCCGATGCAATCGAGAATTCGGTCGGTAAAAAGCGGCATCTTCAGCATTCTGGTCAAAAAGCCCATGAAACCGCCGTTGGTCGCAGCGATAATATCGATCATCTCGCGGGGAATCGGGGTAATATGAACTGGCAATCGGTTTTGGTCGAGTTGCCGCAGAAACTTTGCGAGCCTGGCCATGGCACCACCCCGGACCGGCATTGAACCATGCCCGCCCGCTCCACGAACTGTTGCTTTGAGCCAGCACATCTGCTTTTCTGCAACCTGAATCGGGTAAAAGGTTTTATTGCCGATGGTGAAGGTAAAACCGCCAAATTCACCAATGGCGTAACGTACTCCTTTGAACAGCTCAGGATGCTCTTCGACAAGAAATCGCGCGCCAAAGTTGCTGCCGGTTTCTTCATCGCTTACCACCGCCAGAATTATATCGCCGGGCGGCGACAGGTTATCGGTTTTGGCCCGTATGAAAGCTGACAGCATCATGGCAACCCCGCCCTTCATGTCGAGGGTGCCGCGGCCCCAGAGAAAGTCGTCGACGATCTTCCCAGCAAAAGGCGGGTGCTGCCAATTCTGCCCAACGGTGGGGACTACGTCGATATGCCCATAAAGCAGCAGGGGGGGCGCCTGACCCTGACCTGACAGGCGGGCGACAAGATTGGGCCGCTCTGGGGCTTTGCCGATCAATTTCGTTTCTATGCCCGCATCGCGAAGAATCTCGTTAATAAAAGTAACGCACGCAGCCACGTTTCCCGGCGGATTGGTGGTGTCAAACTGAATCAGCTTCTGCAGCAGAGCTAACGGTTGATGATAAATATGCATTGCCTTTTCTTTCTTCTACCCCAGCGGGCCATGCCTTATCCACTGAAGGTTAGTCCTTTGTGACATTCAAATAAGCGTGATCAATCAACGATACTTCATCCCTGCGAAGGCAGGGATCCAGGCTATTTAAAGATAGATTCCCGGATTCGCGGGTATGACGGATAAGCCATTCAGTCAAATGTGACAGATTGCCAGATAGAAAATTTAACAGGCTTTCAGTCAGAATACAATGGTGGTAAGAAGGCTGGCAGGTATGCTGCCCGAGTCTTTTTTCGATCTTCGGGCAGCGTTACAGCACTACCTGGTTTCGCTTGAATGAGGGGCCGGTTGAACCGCATCAGCGACCTGGCTTCCAGGTGTTGAGTTGAACCGGTCATTCAACGCTTTGCCGTTGGCTTCGCCGATAAAGCAGGCGATAACCAGCATCATGAAAATGAATACGAACGTCAGATGCTTGTCATTATCCACAATTGTACTTCCTCCCGGGTTATGGGTTTTTATATATTTATTTTAAATCCCACCCAACCATCATTTAATTATACCGCAAAATTTTTTTACCGCAACTTTTTTTTACAAAACAAATGATACAAAAAAAGTATTAAAAAGAACTTGACTTTTATTCTGCTTTGTATGAACCTGATGAAAATGCAACTGCAAATTTTTTATTAGATTGGAGAGGCAATATTATGGCAAATGAAACTGGTAAAGTAACTTTCATGGGCAATCCGCTCACTCTTATCGGCAGCAAAAAGGCCGGTCTCGGCGATAAATTTCCGGTCGGTGTCGCTCTTTTGAACAACGATCTGACCCCTTTCAAAATCGATGAAGTAAAGGGCGTTAAAATTGTAACTACGGTGCCGTCACTCGATACGCCGGTTTGTGATACTCAGGTTCGCAAGTTCAATGAAAAGGCAGCTGGTATGAACGTCAACGTTTTTGCCGTGTCTGCTGACCTGCCCTTCGCGCAGGCCCGCTGGTGCGGTGGTGCCGGTATCAAAAACGTACGAACCTTGTCTGATCACGCGCAGATGGGTCTGGCCGACGCCCTTGGTCTTCACATCAAAGAACTTCGCCTGTTCGCCCGTTCGGTGATGGTCGTTGATTCAACGGGCAAAATCACCTACATACAGGTGGTTTCAGAAGTAACCCAGGAACCCGATTACGAAGCCGCTCTCGCAGCTGCAAAAAAGGCTTCCTGATATCGATCTTATTCAGCTTTTATTGGGGTTGTCCCGCTAGTAATCTTTAACCATATTGGTTGAAGCAGGCTTTACGGGGCAACCCCATTGCTGTTCTCTGCCCCGATCAAACCTTCTCATGCTTTGTCATGACTGGTCCTCACCGGGAGCTTTTTTTATTCGTTAGTTAGATACAACAGGCTGGCGAAACCCGCCATTGTCACATTTTCAGCTATGACAACAAGATTGTACACAATCTGGCGGTTTTGATTCTTGATTTAGCCGTCAGGAAATAAATCATGGCTTGGCTGAGAATTGGCTGTATGGCAAAAAGTTGGTTTTTGCGAGGGTTTTGTTTATAATAACCTGCAATGAAAACACATATAAGCTTTGATCAGGTCTGCAAAACCTTTGCCCGGCGTGGTGGCGTAATCAGGGCCCTCGACGGCCTGGATATGCAGGTAGATGCCCAGGCGATTTACGGCCTGGCCGGCATCAATGGTGCGGGAAAAACTACCGCGATCAGGGCGATGCTCGATTTCAGCCGCCCAGACAGCGGTGCGATCAAGATTTTTGACGAATCGCCGGATCAGGTTACCTCTGCACGAATCGGGTTTGCCCCTGAAAACCCGGAGCTGCCTGGATATCTGCGGGTCGGTGAAACCCTTGAATACTCCTGCGCTCTGCTTGAAAAAGAGTTGTCAAATGAGCGTTTGAAAGAGCTGCTGGTGCAGTTTGGTCTTGAAGAATACGCCGACCAGAACGTAGCCAGCCTGTCAAAGGGAAATGCCCAGCGTCTGTCGCTTGCCGCTGCTGTGGCCCATGAGCCCGAACTGCTGATTTTCGATGAGCCGACCAGCGGTCTCGATCCGCTTGGCAGGAAGCTGGTGAAAAACCTGATCAAACAACAGAAAGCCGCCGGCCGCACCGTTTTTTTCACTACTCACATTCTTTCAGATCTGATGGAAATCTGTGACTGCATTGGCATTATTCACCAGGGGAAAATCTGCTTTGCCGGTACCCCGGAAAAATTCTGCCCAAAAGGTGCCCAGGTTGAAGAACGTTTTTCCCAGATTATCGGGCAGTCTGAAAGAGCCGGGAAAAAGACATGAACCAGGTGCTGATAATTGCTGAAATGATAATGGTGCGCACCATGCGCAGCCGACTGCCCGTTGCCCTGTTTCTTCTTTCACTGCCGCTGTTATTGGCAATCTGGATGATTAATGCCGAAAACCCCGGATATCAGACCCTGTTTTCAAAGGATGCGGGCGGGCTTTTTCTGAGCCTGGTTGCCATGGTTCTGGCACTGGTTATGTGCCTCGAACATCTGGTCTGGTCAGACGGTGAAGACAAGGGCTGGTTCATGTTGAGCCGGGTGAGAAACTACCTGCACCTTTTTCTCGGCCAGTTTCTCGGCATTGCCTTCTCGCTGATGGCGGCGATTGGCGGCCTATCTCTGCTGTTTTTCATTTTCTATCGCCTGATGCACCGTGCCTGGTTACCCGAAATCATGTTCACCGGCTACTTCATCTTTCTTGAAGCGGCAGTGCTGGTTGCGGCGCTTATTCTGCTGAGCCGGCTGTTCTCAAGGTTTCTGGCGGTTTCATGGATAATTCTGCTTTACGTTTTTTCAAGCACCAGTCTCGCCCAGGTTTTCAAAAGCGGCAATTTTGATGACACTCTGACCCTTATTGGATCGCTTTTTCTTACCTTAATACCGGATCTGAGCATGTTCCGGTTTTCCGGTCTGATTCTCGAGCGGGAAATTCTAAATTCGCAGGAAGCGCTTATATCAAGTTTCTACGCTATTTTCATTGCGGGTTTTTATCTGCTGGTTGCCGATCTGCTGGCCCGCCGCCAGAGGAAAAACTGAGCCATGCTGCGCCATTTGCTGCTGGCAATTCTGCTTCTGGTATGTGCATTCAGTTGTCAGGTCTATTCTCCGGCGTTTTTCGCTGACCCTTCAACCGCCATGCTGACCCGCCTTGTGCCTGAAACTCTGCGCGGTTTTGTGGCCGCCCGCTTATGGGAACAGGCTGACCGTTATATGCACTCCGGGCCTTCGAGAATAGAGAAGGACAAGTTTGTCGCCGGAAGTTATGCTGGAAATACAGATCTTCTGCCGCTATTGCGTGCCGTTACCGTTCTGGTTCCCAAGGAAAACCGGCCGTGGCAGTTGCTTGCCACCAATCTTGGCCGCTATCTCGGAGATAAAGAACAGGCTATCAGGCTGTTGCAGGAGGCAATAAGATTAAACCGTAACAGTTCAGAAATTCATGAACTGTATGCCGCTGTTGCCTCCATAAAAATGTTCGCAGGCCGCCCAGACCGCGAAGAAAAACGCTCAGCGATTAAATATTTGAATGAAGCGATTAAAACCTTTGTTCTCAGCACAAAAGCCTATGACGATCGTGTGCCCGGGCTGAATCTTCAGGCATATTTCATCCTGAGATCACGCCTTGAACTGGAAATAGGCTATCCCCGTTCAGCCCTTGAATCATGGGAAAAGAGCGGCTTGCCGCTGGTTCAGGAACAGGGACGGCTCGCTTCGATGCTGCTGGCATTCCGTGATCGCGGCATTTTCCCGGATCCAAATGAATTTTCCAAACATGCCGATATCCCTGATAAGCCGGTTGAAGCTGCCCTGAGCCTTACTTCAGGAGAGTTGCCTGCGGTTTCCGCCCTGCCGCTGGCAAAACGCTCCAGGTTTTCTCTGCTGGCTTCACTGCTGTTGCTCGTCGCTGCCGGGGTATTTCGGCAACTCTTTCTCAAAATAAATCAATAATTTCAAAAAGTCATTTAATTGGCAGAATGTTCAGCAGGTGAAATGAGAAAAAGTTCGATACCCAGATGTAGCAGGTGGCAAGCCCGAAAATAATCAGGGTGAACCAGGCGAGAAACCTGGGACTGCGAAGTGAATGGATCTTAAAAGACAGCCCAAAGAAAATTATTATGGCTGTCGGCAGCAGCCAGGGAACGATTGCGTTGCGCATCATCAGCACCCCAAGGGGCAGAAGGCCATGAGAATAGCGCAGCGAGTCCCAGTTTGCCAGATCGGCAATCAGCTGGTGAGATGCCAATGGGATAAATGAAAAGAAAAGAAGAATGATGTAAAAAGCCCGGTATGAAAAGCGCAACGGTGGCATACAGCGGTCTTTTATCTCCTGCAGCTTATGTTCCAGTTCGGGATTCAATTCTGCGGAATTTTCATCACTCATTCTAAAGTTTTTACCTTCAGCGGGTTCAATTTTTCACACCAGGACACAAAGACACAAAGAATTACCAAGGCACTTATACAAAAGCGCATTGAATTTTTCACATTAGTATAATTTTCAATGCGCTTTTGTATAATAAAAGAACCAGGTTCAGATATGCGGCTGAACCTGGTTTTCGTGGGTCAATTGCCGGTTTCGCCGCTGCGGGTAAGAATACGGCGGATACGTGCTTTTCTGCCTTCAATCAACGCTTTGAATGATTCCAGGTCGTTGCGGGTAGCCGAGATTCCTTGATTCTGTCTGAACTGTTCGGCGGATTCGACGATTTTATTCAGCATTCCGACAGCTTCTTCAGTAGTTACGACCTCATAGCCCTTGAGCTGATTGTTTTCATAACCAAGTCTGATACCAGCCCGGCTCAGGAACCCCA
>JBMOKV010000506.1:0-7581 GCA_049325495.1 Candidatus Rifleibacteriota bacterium
AGCCAGATTCTTCACGTTAAATACCACGTTCCGGTTGGTGATGTAATTCTGATAACCAATATAATGGTTACCTGTCTGGCGGGCTGGGCTTTTGGCCCCGAACTGGCTCTTTATGGCCTGACAACGGTATTCTTCAGCGGCAAAGTTATCGATGCAGTGCTCGAAGGCATGTCGGTTTTCAGATCCGTTATGATTATTTCCAGCCACTCAGATGAAATTGGCTGGGCTATTATCGAAGAGCTCCACCGTGGTGTTACCTGTCTTAACGGATATGGTGTTTACTCGGGGAAGCCGACCAACGTTTTGCTGACTGCAGTAAGGCGCAAAGAAATGCCCATTCTTCGTAATCTGATCTACGAATTCGACCCCAACGCCTTTGTAATCGTCGGAGATGCCCGTCAGGTGCTCGGGCGCGGTTTTATAAAACTTGACGAAGAAGTTCGCCGGGAAAAAGATGTATAAAAGTTTTTTTTGCGGGCAAAAGCGGATATAATTACTTGTTGTTTCAAGGAGTATCATGACTGTAAGCAAGCAAAAAGTTTTCGCCGTTGGCCTTCCCGATAACGATTTTTCAGCCTGTCTGACTGCCTGTCAGGAATTTGATCTGGTTGCCTGTGATCCATTGAAAGATGGTGAAAGTCACGATTTTGCCGATGATTCAGTATTCTTGATCAACGAGGATAGTTTTGTTGCCAATGTAATCGGATTCCAGCGTTTTCTGGCGGGAATCAGCAAGAAAATTCCGCTGATAGTTTTTGGGAACAGATACTCTCAAAGGTATATGCAGGCTTTGTTCGTGCATCGGCCGTTTACCTATCTGCAGAACTGCGATTCTTCAGAATCGATCGTTGCGGCAATAAAAAATGCAGCAGCAGGAAAAAGCGTATGGTTGCCGCTTCACGATTATGCTACTCAGCTCGAAGTGGCCAAGCAGAATATTGAAGCTCTTCACAAAATCGGTATAGCCCTCTCCGCAGAAAGCGATATCGATAAGCTTCTCGATATGATTCTTACTCAGAGTCGCAATATCGCAGAAGCTGATGCGGGCAGTCTTTATCTGGTTGAAAATGAATCGAGGCTGCGCTTTAAACTGTCGCAGAACGTTTCTCTCGATTGGGCAGTAAAACAGGATACACCCATAGAAATCAGCTGTACAAGTATCAGCGGCTATACAGCCAGTTCAAAAAGCCCGTTGAATCTTCTCGATTCTTATAAAATCAGCGAAAACTTTCCCTTCACCTTCAATCGAAGCTACGATGAGCAAACTGGATACCGCTCCAAATCCATGCTGGCCGTGCCGATGAAAAACCTGGAAGGGCAGGTTCTGGGGGTTATTCAGCTGATTAACAAACGTACCGACTATGCCCAGAGGGTTCCCGGTGAACCTCTCGACATGGAAAAGGTAATTCCTTTCCGGTTTGATGACCTTGAACTTCTCAGCAGTCTCGCATCACAGGCTGCCGTTGCCATTGAAAACCTGCGCCTGTATCAGGATATCAAAAATGTATTTGAAGGCTTTGTTAAAGCTTCTATTTTTGCCATCGAATCTCGAGACCCGACCACCCGCGGTCATTCTGAAAGGGTTGCAGAGCTGACTCTCGCCATTGCCCGTGAAATTAATTCAATTAATGACGGCCCTTTTGCCAATTTCTATTTTGATGAAAAAAAACTGACCGAACTGCGCTACGCTACTCTGCTGCATGATTTTGGCAAAGTTGGTGTTCGTGAAGAAATTCTGGTTAAAGCCAAAAAACTTTTTCCTCATGAGCTTGAACTGCTTCAACAGAGATACCGTTACATTCAGAAATCGCTTGAAGCTGATTTTTACAAAGAATGCCTGGATTATGCAGTAAAATACGGAATTGAAAAGTTCAATCTGGTTAAACCTGCACTAGAAGGTAAATTCAGCAGCAAAATTCTTGAAGTTCAGGATATTCTTGAATTTCTTGTTCGTTCAAACGAGCCATCGGTAATGGAAGACGGGAATTTCCATCGATTGCTTGAAATTGCCAATCTGCAGCATATCGATCATGACGGAATGCAGACTCCTTTTCTGACCGAGCGTGAAACTCACGTTTTATCAATCAGGCGGGGTTCTTTATCAGAAACCGAAAGAATCGAAATCGAATCGCATGTCAGACATACTTTTAATTTTCTTTCGAAAATTCCCTGGACCAAAAGTTTGTGTCGCATACCTGAAATTGCCTATGCACACCATGAAAAACTGAATGGTCGGGGTTACCCCAATCATCTGGAGATCGCCGAGATTCCTTTTGAATCGCAGATGCTTAGCGTTGCCGATATTTTTGACGCTTTGACTGCCCAGGATCGCCCATATAAACCGGCAGTCCCGCTGGCAAAAGCGATAGACATTCTCTATTTTGACGTGAATAATCAGCATATCAATCGTGAAATTGTCGATCTGTTTGTGCAAAGAAAGCTGTATCGGGTAATTGAGCATAACAAGTTCCGCTAAGTCTGTTCTGATAATCGCTGATATCGAAGGTTCAAGCGGATGTTTGAATAAATCCGACAGTCAGCTTTTCAACGATGGCTGGGTCAGGGCTTGCGTCGATCTTACCCTTGATTTAAATGCAATTATTTCGGCAATCTTTTCTTCGGGGAAAGTTTCGAGGGTAAGGGTTAAGGATTTTCACCGCACCGGCTTCAATATCTTTGCTGATCTGCTTGATTCACGCGCTGAACTAAGCCAGGGTTACCAATCTGAGCCGGTAATGGGAATCGGCGAATGCTCGGGCTTCGATCTGCTTTTTCTTGTCGGCCTGCATGCTGCTTCGGGCACCGATGGCTTCCTTGCCCACACGCTGACTTCAAGGTTTGCTGAGCTGAAAGCTGATGGTTGCCCGTTAACCGAAGCTGAACTTTTTGCCGTTTCGGTTGCGGGACATGGACTGAAACCCGCCTTTTTTTCCGGATGCCCGGAGGCATGTCGTCAGGTCAGACAGGTCATGCCAGGGCTCACCTTTGTTGAGGTGTCTAAAAATAATGGTGAAAGCCGTGAAATGGTCAGACAAAAACTTTCTGCCGGGGCGGTGAAAGCTGTTACTGAAGAAGCCCCGCAGATTTTCGCGCCGCAGGGCATGGTCAATGTTGAGATTAAAATGCGTGATGGAGCCCGAGCCGCAGAAAAGCTGGCAAAGCTCTGGCAACTGCAGGCTTTTGATGACCGCCTGACATTCACTGCAGGAAACCTTGAAGAGGTTTATCGGGTGCTGATCAAGCTCGCATACTTAACCCCGTTCTGGAGCAGAAACCTGAACGCCGGCCTCAGAATTTTCAACCTCTGGGGCCGTTTAACCCATCTTTGGGCACGGTTTCGCCGAAGAAAAACGGCTCAGCTTTCGTGATAGAAAAAGTCGATACAGATTACCGAAGCAAGGGTGATTAAAGCCATTTCAGCATCTGCCGACATAGTTACTTCATAATCATCGGCGGTGGTCAAAAGTTCCCTGGCAAATCCGCCATATTGGTGGCCGATCGTCGCAAGAACGTTATTGTTGTTGTCTTTGAATTGAAAGTTTCTGAATTTCCAGCCGCCTTCGATGCGGCCAATCTTTTGCCCCTGCCCGTCTTCAACCAGAATTTCAGGTTTGATCAGCGAAAATTTCTGCTTGAAAACGCATAAAACCCGGCCGTCGGCGTTTCTTACCGTAAATGCCGCCGAAAAAAGAGAGGCGGGCTGGCTCATTTCCATTATTGTGTGGCCGTCTGCCGAACGCATCACCAGTTTTACGGGAAGAAAAGCCTTGTCAAGAAACACCTTGGCAATCTTATGGCCGGTTGAAGCTTCTTCTACTATTTCGGCCAATGTTTCCCTGGTTTCCGGGTCGATAACCAGATACGATTCATACAGCTTTGTGGCTCCGATGGATTCGGTAACCAGATATTTTTTTCTATAGGCTATGCTTCTCATTTTTTTCCTCTTTTACCAGACCTGATTTTTCAGACTAACAGTCCATTCTGTTGGTTCAAAGCCAAGTTCTGCGGCATTGTCGAGCAGCTCACCATAAATGTCAGATGCCAGACAGGCTTTCAATTTGGGTAGATCTATATTGCCGGCTTTGATGCCGGTTGCCTGCATTGCTTTAAGTGCTGCATCCTTTGCGGCGGGGTTGGTGGAATTCTGCCAGCCGGCTCGGATCATATACCAGGTCAGTTCGAAATCATCAATGGTTGCCCGTTCTTCTTCGCTGAGCTTGAGAAATGAATCTTCAAGCAGTTTTTTTATCATGGCAACGCTTTCTGCAGGAAACTTTTCCGGTTTCTCCGGGCTGGCAACAAATTCGAGATACTCGATCAGAGCAGTAAACGATTGGTTGGTAACCGTTTCTTCATTGAGCTGAATTGCCGGGCTGGCCAGCTCACGCTGTAGTTTCAGATAGAGCGAGGCGGCCGGGTCAGTCGGCAAGCTGAGAGCGGTTTCATCAAAGTCTTTTTTCAACACGAACTTAACCGCTTCGTGGCCAGCTTCGTCCATTTCTTCCATTGAATCGGCCAGCTCAAGGGCTGAAAGAAAATTATTGCGGTCAGCCTCGGGCATTTGCGAACATTCGTCCTTGATTGCGGTAAGAAAAGAATCTTTCTGGGCAACGGTCAATCTTGTTGCCAGAACAAATTCTATCAGTCTGATGTGGCAGTGGGCTGCCTTCATGGTAATCGGCGGTTGTCCGGCGACGATCGTCTCGTCAGCCATCAAGGTGGTGAAGATCATCAGTGTCAGAGCGATTGCCACCAATGCTGTTTTTGTTCTCATCTGAATTCCTCCCTGAAAAGGTTTCAATGCCGATAATAGCTTTTTTAACCGCTCAGGTCAACCAACCGTCAATTTTGAATCTGGATACCTGAGATGGAAAAAAATAACGCGAATCTATGGTAATAATGATATGTTATACAGCTGGAAAAATAGAAAAAACTCAGCCGAGGTTTTGAAATGGCCGGTAAATTTGTTAACAAGGTAGATTGTCAGGTTCAGCGTGAAGTTGAAGATCTGGTGACCGACCTGCGCTCAACTCTCATCACCAAACGACTCAAGGCAGTTAAAGAACTGGGGCGACTGAAAACGCCGCTGGCGGTTGACCCTCTGTCACAGGTGACCAGCGACCGCTCACGTGAAGTAAGATGCGCGGCCGTAGAAGCCCTGACTTTGATCAATCCACCCAATCTGACCCAGTTGCTTTTGCCGCTGTCACACGACAAATCAGCTGATGTTCGCCTGCGGGTGGCCCATTCTTTTGGCCTGAGCAATGATGACGATGCGGTACGATCTCTTATGACCCTGATTCGCGACGCCAAAGATGCGGTGGCCAATATGGCCGCACGCAGTCTGTCACGACATCCAAAGTCAAGTCTGGCCCTGCTGATTCGATTGTTTGGAGATAAAGAGTGGAAGATGCGTTCGCGGGCTGCAATGGCCATAAAACGCATGAGTACCGGCGCGGCTGAGGCGCTGAAATCTGCCCTTGAAGACAATGATTCGAACGTTCGTTTCTGGGCCGCTATCTGCCTGGGAAATCTGCGCGATCGAAGTCACAGTAAAATTCTTCTGGAAAAGCTGCAGGATCGTGATATCGGGGTTAGAATCGCGGCATTGCGTGCTTTGCGCGAAATAGGCGACCCCCATGTCGCCAGCAAGCTTTTCGAGGCCCTTTCCCAGCCATCAGAACAGATTCGCGACCTGATTTACGATATTTTGAAAGATTTCGGCACCCATTCGATTCCCTATCTCATGGAAAGCCTTTCAAGTGAATACTGGATGGGCCGCGCTCTGGCCGCTCAGGCACTTACTGAAATGGGCAGTGAAGCCATTGCCCCGTTGGTTAATGCTCTCGAAAGCCAGGATAAAGAAAGAAAATACTGGGCAATCAGAATTCTCGGCAAAATGCGTGAAAAAAGCGCTTACCCCGAAATTCGTCGCTTTCTGTCCGATCCCGATGCGGAAATCCGTATGGCTGCTCTCGAAGCGATGAGCAGTTACCAGAACCCTGATGCGATAGCACTTATTATTGAACGCTTTCTTGATCCCGCCTGGGTGGTCAGAAAACATGCCTGCAAAGCTATGGTTAAATTTGGCCGGGTAGCAGTTAATCAGCTTTTGAGCGCATTGAACTCAATCGAAGAAGACGTGCGATACTGGGCATTGCGCAGTATCGGCGAGATTAAACCTCCCGGAGCTTACCAGCAGCTGATCAGACTTTTCAAAGATAAATCATGGACTATCAGAAAAACCACTTCTGATGTGCTCGGTACCTATGGCGAAGAGGCCCTGATGGAGCTGACCGCTTTGGCGACCGATTCCTCTGATCATGAAATCCGTTATTGGGTTTTGCGTTCACTGGGAAAAATCGGCTCAAGTATTTCTCTGCCGCTTCTTTTTAAAGCCCTCGAAGACCAGTCTGAAGCCATTCGCGATGCCGCTCAGAAGGCTCTGGCAAACTATGGCTCAGAAGTCATAGATGATCTTTTCGCGCTGCTCAAGAGCGACAAGCGCAAGCTTCTTGAAAGTGTCTGCTCTACTTTTCAACGCATGGACAAGGATGTGGTGGTGCCCAAGCTCTGCCGCAATCTTGGCAAGTTCGACGAACACATCAGTTTCTGGATACGCCGCACTCTTACCGGTTTCAAAGATGAAGCCCGCCCGCTGATCCTGCAGATGCTCAATTCAAAGGCAGAAGAAGTAAGAAGGCAGGCAATACTTGCAGTTGGGCAACTTGGCACCCAGAAAGATGCCGATCAGATATTGCCCCATTTAAAAGATGAATTCTGGCCCGCCCGCATTGCCAGCGCAGAAACCCTTGGAATTCTCGGTGATTCATGTGCGATTAGCGCTCTGCTTGAATCTCTCGAAGATGACGATGAAGACCTGGCTACTGCCGCCATAGTTGCCCTTGGACGCATTGGTGACGATTCGGCCGTGCCCGGGCTCATCTCTACTTTACAGCGCGAATCATGGACGCTGAAATTTCAGGCCGTGAAAATTCTCGGCGAACTACGGGCTTCTCGCGCCTTTGTCGATCTGCTCAAGCTTCTCGATGAAGACACCCTCGATCTGAAAATTCATATCATTAAAGCTCTGGCTAAAATCAATCATCAGCGCAGTTACGAAGAACTCAAAAAGAGATTTGAAAAAGAAAAAGAGCTTGAGTCTCGACTTGCCTATATAGAAGCGCTTGCTGAAATAGGCAATCCGGCCATTATCAACGATCTGGTTGCGCTTGCCCGGCCCCAGACCCTCTGGGAAGAAAGACGACTGGCAATCAAGGGGCTTGGGATTATCAAAGCGTCACAGGCCAAGGCTGTTGTTATTGAAGCTTTGAAAGATAAGGATCCAGTTATCAGCCGTGAAGCTCTTGTGGCTCTTGAAGCCATTCTTTCACCTGAAGAATTCCAGAAAACTGAAAAAGCCTTTACCGCCGCAAGAAAACGCCAGGAGGAATTCCAGAAGGCCTTCAATGAGGGAATGAAGCAGATGCGGCTTGGTGCTTTGCGTGATGCAGAAAAATACCTGAAAGACGCAATTAAAATCAATCCCAGGGCTGCTTATGTTTATTCTGCCCTTGGTAA
>JBMOKV010000507.1:0-7558 GCA_049325495.1 Candidatus Rifleibacteriota bacterium
AGGCAGCTCCTCCGACGGCCAGACGAATCTGTGACTTCAGGCCCTGATGGTCGATCAGATCTCGAAGCTTTCTGATGTTAAGAGCGGTAGAACGCATCATTGCCGATACCCCGATCAATTGTGCCTGATGATTTTTGGCCTGATCGATAAAATCTTCGGCAAGAACGTCATTACCGAGGTCTATTACTTCCCAGTCGAGGGATCGCAGAAAAGCGCCGACAATTCTTCGCCCCAGACTGTGAAAGTCATCCTCAATGTTTCCCAGGATTACGGTTCCCCTTTTTTTTCTAACCGGCCCACCGCTTTTTTCAGGCATGCACCGTATCAAAGTATCCTCGGCAATTTTGGCGGCGACAAAAGTCTGGGCGAGAGAAAAATCGCTTCGATGCCAACCTTCACCCATTTCATGCATGGCTTTGTCAAGTATGCCGGTTAAGACCTCTGAATGACTGAATCCAGAGGTCAACGCCCGATCGACGACCTTCTGCGCCGCCTCCCGGTCAGCATTAAGCATGCACTGAATAATTTGATCTACAAAAGCATCCCTGCACATTTTTTTCCTCTAATTATTTATACCATAAAATGAAATTGTCTGCCATACCCGTACAAGGCAAAAGCCGGGCTGATAGACTCAGACCCGGCTTTTTTTCTGATTGAATGATTAAAGTACTTCACGTCGCTTCAATTGCTCAACAGGCTCAACAAAAAAACGGTCATTGAGCTTGTCGAATGACCGTCTTTGAGATAAAGAGTAATTATCTTAAAATTAATGACTCGGGTGTTTCAGGTCGCTTCGACCCGTTGAACGGGCTCAGCGACAATTATTTTTCAGATCTTTCCCTTAGCTTTCAGAGTTTTTACCATTGAATTAACGACCTGAATTCCTTTGGTACCTCGACCAAAGCCGTCATCCATGCCACATTCGCGGGCAATTTCCCGGGTAACCTGAGTGCCACCGCAAATCAGAATCAGGTTGTCCCTGATTCCTTTTTCCCGGCACAATTCATCGAGTTTGCGCATATTTTTGCGATGAACATCATTATGGCTGATTATGGTGCTGATAAGTATGGCCTGGGCACCGGTCTCAATGGCAGCATCGACCATTTTTCCTATGGGAACAGAAGTTCCGAGGTAATGGTATTTAACTCCGTATTTTTCTATGCCACCATGCTTGATGTCAAGAATTTCGCGCAGACCAACAGAATGTTCGTCTTCGCCGACGGTACCGGCAACAACTTTCAAGCCAGCTTTTTTGATTCCGGCGCGGATTTCTTCTTCGCTGAGCATTTCTTCTTTCGGTGGGATCTTCAGGGATTTCCGGTCAATGCTGAAATCAACTTTGCCCTTGACTTCAAGAAAGGTGCCTTCTGAAGGATGCATAACCTGGGCATTAATAACTTCGGGTTCATTCAATCCCATTTTTTTGGCAACTTCAAGGGCTGCAACTCTTGCCACTTCAATCTCTTCGGGCAGGAAAAGCTGGATCAGCACGGTGCCATCGCCGGCCCATTCCACTTCTGGCCTGATCTTGTCACCTTTGCGAAATTCTTCGGTCTTTTTGAGACGCAGATTACAATTATCATTGGGGTCGATTTCATCTAAATAATAAATTTTCTCAGGCTTGCACAGGGTGCAGCCATCGATGGGATCGCAGGGCTTCTTCACGCCGCCAGGCAGATGGTTTTTGCCGAATACGCTACAGACCGGGGCCATGTAATCAGCTTCGCGCTCGACGATTGAGCCAGTTCCAACTCCGCCTTTTCCGTCGCGTGCAATGCCATCGCCGTTTCTTTCAGGGTAGCGGGCCGAATCGACGAAGAATCCCTTTTCAACGGCAGAAAAATAGCCGCCGCTTTCCAGCATTTCTTCTAAGAAGCAGATGGCCCGTTCTTTCAGATCGCGGACCATTTCGCCGAGCGGGCCGTCACGATCAATCTTTACCAGCTGTTTTACTCCATCGAGGGCGACAAGAGTCTGTTTAGCCGTTTCGATGCCGCGAATGTTATTATAATGCCAGGGCACATTGCGGCCTTCATCGGGGGTGATGGTGCTCTGAATGTCGGCATGGGTAAGGGCTGAAATCAGGGTATCGATGACATGGGTGCGGGTCGCTTCTTCAATATCTGCTTCAATATAGCGGGTATTCTGCTGGGCCCTGAATTTGTAGTCACTGAAAAAATCACGCAGGGCGACAGCATAGGGAAGATCATACCAGATTTTGGGTGAAGGGGGCGCACAGGGTGGAACGGTTGAAAGACCGATCTGGTCTTTTGGCATGCCGCAGGCAGCTGAGAATGCGCAGTTGATACCATGCTGTACCAGCAGTTCGGGCATGACCGACCAGCCTTCTTTCGCAGTTGCATTGGCATTGTGGGCGCCATCGATCTGGAAGATGCGGGCATCGGCCATGACTTTTTTGGCGGAAGCGGCATCAGTAAATGATCTATACATATTAACGTTACGGTAAAGCACGTTATACTGGGGGTCCTGGTGGGCACCATTAATGCCTTCTTCAGCAAACAAAACGGCAACTTCGGGGCCGGCAACACCGGAAACATAGGAATGGAAATTGATCGGCCGGCCAACTTCATCTTCGATCATGTCGCAGGCCTTGCGGGATGCGCGAATCTGCTTGCGGGTTATGGGAACTCCGCCAACTCCTTCAGGAGTACCTTCGAGCAGGCCGTCAATGTGGCTCTGACCGGTAGTGCGAATAACCATGATGTGATCAGCGCCATGCCAGGCGGCCATACGCATGCGGCGGATATCGTCTTCAAATCTGCCGGAAGCGATTTCCGTGGTAATAACCGGTGCGGGCTGCGGATCAATAAAGTTAAAATATTTGGATGCGGGCAATGGAACGGAATTTTTCAAGGGTTTGGTCATATCCTTGAAATGGAATTTTTCGACTTTATAATCAGTCTTTTCTCTCCAGGTCCAGCCTTTGCGGCGGGGGTGGTAATCTTCGAGATTATTGAGTATTTCTTCGATATCGAGTTTCTTTTTTGGGTCAAGAATTTTGGTCATCTGGCTTCTCCCTTAAAAAAGACCTTCTAGAACGGTCTTGTCATCGGCAATGCGCTTTGCTGCTTCACGAATGGAAATTTTGTGCTTGCCTGAAACCTTTAAAACGACATGTCCGGCACCTTTGCCGAGCAGGCCGGCTTCCTGAATGCGAACGACGGCTCCCTGGGTGGTGGGGCTGTCGATTCCCATTCTCAGCAGTACAGAGCGTTCAATAGAGGGAGAAGTATAATTTCTGCCGTAATCGACCATTGGTTCGACGACTTTCTGGCAGAGTTCCCAGAAACGGGCTTTAAGCTGTTCATCAGTCATTTTTTCAAGTTCTTTGCGACGGGCATCGAACTTTTTAATTCTATCTTCGCTCATATTGTTTCCTTTCAGAATGGTTTGTATTGCAGTAATCTACCGTTTTTGCCCACAATTTTCCACTTTTTTCTACTTGTCAGAAACTTTTTTGTATTATAAAATAATACCACAATGAATTTCTAAGGAGAAAAAATTGGATAAGTCAAACAATCAGTCAAATTTCGGTTTAATCAGCTTTTTTGCGGGCCTGGGGACAGGAATTGTCTTACTGGTGGGCATTATTTTTTTATTCATGCCATCGATGATGATAACTGTACATGAAAGCAGATTTTCTTCGGTTGAAGAAACGGTAAGCAAACTTCAGGAAGCGATAAGCAAAAATGGGTGGAGTTCACCAATGGTAAGAAACATGAATGAAGCCATGCAAAAGGGCGGGCATCCAAGTTCTCGAACAGTGAGACTGGTAGAACTCTGCAAGGCACAGTATGCCAAAGAAGTTCTCGATACCAATCCGGAGGTTTCAACTCTTATGCCATGTGCCTGGGGCGTATATACAGGAGACGATGGAAAAGTTTATATATCGGGAATGAACATGGGCCTTATGGGCAAGCTTTTTGGGGGAAACATTGCAAAAATAATGGGCGGGTCGGTTGCCGCAGAAGAGCATGCAATGCTAAATGAAGTAATCAAAATGCCCTGATTCAGTTTTTAAGAGCTTCGGCTGCCTCAGAAATTTTTAGAATTCTGAACAGGTCAACAATAATCGCAATCGAGCCATCGCCAAGAATCGACGCCCCGGAAAATTCGGGAACGGTTTTATACATCTTGCCGATAGGCTTGATTACGGTTTTGTGCCCGCCAATAACCTCATCTACCACAAAACCTATAACCCGGCCATTAAGACTGCTGATTACAATCTGTTCAATTTCCGGGGCTTCGCCGGAAAAATCAAACAGGTCACGCAATCTGATATATGGAATCAGAGCTCCCCTGACATTTGCCAGGTTTCCGCCGGTTCTCTGATCGATAGTGTTGCCACGACGCAGTTCAACGCATTCGTTTACCACATTAAGAGGGAAAACAAAACTCTGATGTGAGATAGAAACCAGCAGACCGTCGATAATCGCGAGCGTCAGCGGCAGGGTAATATCGATCTGGGTACCTTTTCCTTCGGTGGAAAGCACGTTAACGTTGCCGCCAAGACTTTCAATCGTTTTTTTAACCACATCCATTCCAACACCTCTGCCCGAGATGCTGGTAACGTTTTTTGCTGTTGAAAAGCCCGGTTCAAAGATAAGATTATATACCTGACCATCAGTAAGAACGGTATCTTCGCTTATCAGACCGCGCTGCAAAGCAATTTCAAAAATACGCTTGCGATTCAGCCCTGCCCCATCATCACGAATATGAATAACCACATTGCCGGCAACATGCTCGGCTGAAAGGTGAATATTGCCCTTAACCGGCTTTCCGGCTTTTCTTCGATCTTCGGGGCTTTCTATTCCATGGTCAGCACAGTTTCTGATGATGTGCATCAGCGGTTCATCAAGTTTATCGATTACGGTTTTATCAATTTCAGTTTCAGTGCCTGACATGGTTAATTCAATACTTTTGTGCAGTTCGGCAGAAAGATCATGAATCAGCCGCCTGAACTTTGAAAAAGTTGCTTCGATTGGCAGCATGCGGACACTCAAGGCATTATCGCGCAGGGAATTGGTCAGCATGCTGATTTCTTCTGAAATAGCTTCTAAATCAAGTTCACCAATTACCCTTCCCAGGTCTTCCGGGTGGGTTTTACGAATGACGCTCGAGGCTTGCGAAAGCCTTTCCTGGACGGTTACCAGTTCGCCAATAAGGTCGAACAGCTTATCAAGCTTTCCAGCATTAACTTTGATGTTAGCGCTGATATCGGCTTTTTTCAGGGCTTCAATTTTTACCCGCTGGCGATTCTGGTCTTTCAGTGCTTCATCAAGCTTTTCTCTGCTAATCAAGCCTTCATCGACCAGATGTTCACCTATTCTTTTCTGTTTTGAAAGAGACTTTTCCAGTTGCTCTTCGGTTATTTCACCTTTTTCAAGCAGAATTTTACCTATTTTGGGGGTTACCAGGGGGTTAATCGGGCTAACCGGCAAATTTGCGGCAGGTGTAACGTCGTAAAGTGCCTGGTCTTTAACCAGAAATTCCAGCAGGGCTTCAATTTCTTCCCTGGTTAATTCGGTTTTAAGAAGCAACTCAATAGCAGAAGGCATCTCAGGCACCATTTTCCTTTTGAGAATTAATATCCGACTTCTGGGTAACACTGCCCAAAAGGCTTAAAGCATCGATGATTGTCTGCGGATTAAAAATTTTCATATTCTCAGCAATCTGGTCAAGTCTGATCAGGTATTCTTTTTCATCGGGCAGTCTT
The DNA here is from genome assembly GCA_049325495.1 of Candidatus Rifleibacteriota bacterium. GTDB lineage: Bacteria > Muiribacteriota > Ozemobacteria > Ozemobacterales > Ozemobacteraceae > DYKG01. The sequence goes on from JBMOKV010000507.1 coordinate 5,738, forward strand.
GCATCGGGGAAATCGATGCTGAGTTTTATTCGTTTCAGGCGGTCTTTGAGTTCCATGGGTATCTGCAGCGATCTTAAAAGAGCCTCCGGGGAAAAATCTGCTTCATTGATCTGAACATCGCTTTCATTCAGCAACCTGGAAGCCTCAGCCAGAACATCACGTAGAAATTCTGCAAATTCATCCGGGGGAATAATTGCAAGCTTTTTGCAAGTCCTCAAAAAACTCTCAAAAGGAACCATAAACTCAGTCAGACTTTCTTTTTGAAGTCTCCGGCTCAAAAGAAGAAAACAGGACAGGTCTTTACTTATCTTTACAACTTCGTCAAAAGAAATTTGTTTCAAATGTTTAATTGAATCTTGAATGGATGTGAGAAGTCTGATAAGGCGCAACTCTTCTTTTTCAAAACTGAAGGAACTGGCGACCGAACCACTTCTGAACTTTTTTATTTCGTTGATAAGATACTCAGAAACTTTGTGATCGGCTTTAACTCCACCGAAATGGGAAAAGATAAGAATTTTGATCTGGTCATGGGATTTAAGAACCAGTTTGAGGAATTCAGAACTGACCCTGGCTTTGCCCTGGCGAAAGTAATCACATTCGCTTTCAAGTTTGTGGGCAAATTCTGAGACATCATTAAGCTCGACCATTGCAGATGAGCCTTTCAGCGAATGCATAACCCGAAAAAGCCGGTTTATCTCACCCATTTCATCGGGATCGTCGCCAAGATGAAGAATTGCTTCCTCCATTTCTGCAAGAAGCTCATTGGCTCCTTCCAGGTAAATGCTCATCGTTTCTCGATCCATAAAAGCTCCTGTTTCAGTCGAAAAGCTCGATATCGCCAGCCTGGTCTTTTTCTTCGACCACCTGGGTTTTGCGGGACTTTTCTTTGGAAATGGCCTGTTTTGCCTGTGAAGTTGAAGTTTTTCTGACAAAAACTTCGAAAGTATCGGTATGGAAAAAAATAACCCTGGTTTTATCGCCACCGAGGTCTTTGGCCATAACCGGTATTCTTTCCATTTCAAGGTATTCAAGAAGGAATTTAATATTCTTTTCACCGGGCGACATGGTATCAGCGAGAGACCTCAGAACGTTCGAACCGCCAAAAGCCTTGGCTTTAATACGACTACGGGCAGCACCAAGCTTAACCATTTCGTTTATGAGAATTTCCATGGCATGAATTCCATAGCGGGCACTGGCGTCAAATCTTTTCATGTCTGCGACTTCTGACAGCAAGATGTGGTTCATTCCTGCGACTCCGGCAAGGGGGTCGTAGAGGCATGCAGAAACACATGACCCAAGCAGGGTACGAAGAACAGAACCATCGCTGCAGGCGTAAAAGCTGCCGATATCAACATTGATAAAGTTGCTGTGCCTGACTCTCAGCTCTGAGTTCAATCTTGGCATAGTCGAATCACTTTCTGATTTATCTGATTCAATGGTAACACAAATTCAGCCGCATCAAGTTTAATTGCTTCATTTGGCATACCAAAAACTACGGAAGTTTTTTCATCCTGGGCTATGGTTCTGGCGCCGGCATCACGCATTTCCAACAGGCCCCGGGCGCCATCATCACCCATACCGGTAAGAATGACTCCGACTGCGTTCTTGCCGGCATATCTGGCAGTAGAACGAAAAAGCACATCGACAGAGGGTCGATGCCGCGAAACCAGTGGCCCATCGCGAATTTCAACAAAATATCTGGCACCACTCAGTTTTAAAAGCATATGTTTATTGCCGGGGGCGATGAGCACCTGACCGCGCAGCATCGAATCGCCATTTTCCGCTTCTTTAACGGTAACACATGAAAGATCATTGAGCCTT
>JBMOKV010000508.1:0-2964 GCA_049325495.1 Candidatus Rifleibacteriota bacterium
ACCGATGAGCATGAACATCAGAAAACTGCCCCACACGTAGCCATCGATCGTTTCAACCAGTTTGGCAAATTGTTCCAACTTGCACCTCCCGCCTACAATATTCTCTATATATCGGTTCACTGGCTTACATTCTTTACCTGGCCATTTTATGCTGGAGTTATAAATGCGTTTGGTAATTTTTCAATCTGTCGATTCGCCAGTTAAATCTGGTTCGACGACAGATTAAAGACGGTCATTGAGCTTGTCGAAATGCCCGCCTTTGATATAAGATTCAATGCGCTATTTAGAACAAACAAAAAGCGGAGACTGTAGATGAAAAAATTGTACCTTAGCCTGCTGCTGCTTTTTATAATTCCGGTTTCACTAATGGCAGATACCTGGCAGGTATTCACCCAGGGGCAGGGCCTTGCAGACAATAACGTGCATTGCTTCACTGCCATGAAAACATATATGGCCGTTGGAACCAATTCAGGCGCCAGCGTTTACAATGGCGAGACCTCGAGCTGGCAGCAGCTGAAACTGCCAGATGAAGTGGCATCGAACCCCGTAAAAGACATTGCTTTCGACCAGAATGGCCATTTATGGGTTGCATCTGCCCGCGGGCTGGTTCACATTCAGGGGGAAGATCTTTACCTTTATGGGGTAGAACACGGGCTTCCCACCGTTGACGTCGACCGCATTCAGATTCAGAAGAACAAGATTTTTGCCGGCTGCTTTGGCGGCTACGTTTGCCAGGCAGAAATCCCGTTAACCGGGCGCACCGCTTTTTTACCGGCCAATTATCGCAGCGAAGACATTAGCGACAGCTTTAAAATGCGGTCGGTCGGGGTTTCGGCACTGGGTATGGTCGATCAGTCGAAAGGCTGGATAAGCACGACCGGCGAGGGGCTCATCGAGCAGATTGGGCCGAACGCATACCCGTTAAATGGTATCGACGGCATGCCCGAAGGCTGGGTTAACGATTTCTGGGTTTTTCAGGGCCCGTCGAGAGCAACCCATATTCTTTCGATCACCCCTGAGCACATCAGCCTGATAAAAAATTCAAACACCTTTCAGGAAGTAATGCTGCCCGTTGAAAGCCCCTGGCTGAACTGCATAATTGCCGTCAAAGAAAACCCCGACATTTTCACCTGCCTCGAATTGCCGAAAATGAACGAAGAGGAAAAAAGCTTTTTCAAATTTCTCAACGGCCGCAGCCTGTTCGTCGGTACCCGCAATCACGGCCTCTGGCGCTACCAGATGGGCGTCTGGACCAATTACACCAGCACCAGCAGCAGCCTGCCGTCAAACTGCGTCAATCGCCTTTATCTGATGGGCCGAACCCTGGTCATGTGCACCGACGGCGGGCTCGCAATCTGTTCGCTCGATTCTCACCAGTATGATGAATTCAAAAATCAGGGAATAGGAAACATCTACGCAAAAACCCTCTTTCCCATGCCGCCAACCTTCGCCTACATGGTCCCATTTCATGAAATCTGCAAAGGCACATGCTTCTGGTTTTCCCATCATCATGGGCTATCACGCTGGCGACCGGCTTCCCGACCAAAGATCAGAGAGACCGACCGAACCAATGATCTGAGCTCACGCCTTGAAATTCTGCGCGATGAAACCGATGAATTCCTGAATTTTGGCGAACCGGAAAACCCCGAAGATTCAATGCCCGACCCCGACATCGCTACAGAAGACATCATTTCGCCGGCGGTTCAGGGCTACTGGCAGCTGTTCAGCAATCGCTACATGCTTAGCTACGATACCGAGATAATTCTCGATTCTGACGGTGAAACCGAAATCAAAACCAACGATCTTTACCCGATTTATTCAGAAAAAATCACCTCGATGACCATCGATAAAAATACAGATATGTTGTGGCTGATCTTTGACGACAAATACCTGGCCAAAATGCAGATGAAACCGAAAATAGTGCAGATTGGCCGCAAGAAAATCCGCCGCGAAATGCCCGAATGGGTGTTCATGGGCAAATATCAGCCATGGGCCGATGGTCTTGAGCTGAAAAAAGTCTGGTTCAACGACAACAAGCTCTACATCGGCACCAAAGAAGACGGGTTCTATATTCTGAAAAACCCCCAATCCACCGACCTTGAGAAAAACCCCTATGAATGGGCCCATTACGGAATTTACGAAGGGCTCACCAGCAGCGATGTAATCGGCTTTGCCCGCTATAAAAGCCTGCAGGCCGATTATCTCGCCATTCTGCACAACAAAAGAATCTCACTCTGGGATGGGGAAATGTTCACGGAACAGGGCACCGGTGCCGAAAGACAATACACCTGCATCGCCGGCGGAGACGACGGTAATCTCTGGATCGGCTCATACGGCGGGCTTTTCCGGGTAACCCCCACCGGGGCGGTTCGCTCATACACAACCACCGATGCCTGGTTCGAGTCGAACCTGATCACCGCCGTCGCTACGATTAAAGCAAGTTCAGGCCGCGAAACCGGGGTCTGGGTTGCCTGTGATGCACTTTTTTCAACCACCCAGCTCAATCCCTTATTGAACGGATCAGATCAGCCGCCCAACGTTTATCGAATGCCCGATGGCAGCAAAGTCGTGAAAGAACTGGACATCGACGGGTCTTCAATGCACTTTTTCGATGGCCGAACCTGGGAAAAGTGGAAAATGGCGGGCATCAAATACATTTTTATCGACGGCGACTTCATCTGGACCACATCAAACATCAGGGTCAGACGCATTCTGGCCCCACGCTGATAAAATTAGACTTTTGCCGGCAGTACCCTTATAATTGCCCGAGAAATTCAAACGGAAGCGGCGGCTATGAAAAATGAACTGAACTGGGAATCACCTGAAGGCCAGGATTTCCCCATGAAAATGGTAGAAAAGGGGCTTTCCTTCAATGGCAAAACCGCACTGGTTTTCTACTTCAGCGGGTTCGTCGCCATTCTATCGATGCTCTGGGTAATGGCCCTGTCGGTAAAACTGATTTTC
>JBMOKV010000508.1:2974-7505 GCA_049325495.1 Candidatus Rifleibacteriota bacterium
GAGTGACCCCAACATTCCCGAATACTACAAAACCGTGGCGATTATCTGTATTGGAATCAGCGCCGCGAGTCTTTTCAGCTTCTACAAGATTTATCGCGAACGCAGCGCCTACTGCAAAGAGATTGAAATTGCCGATGGCATCGTCAGTTACTGCGAATCCACCAACAAAGGCAAAACCGAATGGATAGAAAAAGTGCGAAAATACGAAGGGGTTCACCTGCGTCACTACGAATATCGCGGCGTTGATTCATGGTATGTCGCCCTGGTTCACGCCGATTCCAGCAAAAGCTTCCCGGTTTTTGCCCCCGATTATGATTCCCGACTGGCATCTGAAGATGAAAAACGGCGCATTCTTGCCCAGTATGGCAGTCGCTTCGGCCTGATAACCACCTTTGAACGAAAAGAAGACAAAAAGAAAGAGGCGTGAAATGACGGTTCAAACCCCCATGATCAATATTGGCAAAAGAAGCTGGAAACCAGGCACACTTCTCTCTCCTGTTCCCGCGATAATGGTTACCTGCCAGGGCTCGAGCGGACGACCCAATATCATCACCGTTGCCTGGGCCGGAACCGTCTGTTCTGAACCACCCCTTCTGTCGATTTCGGTTCGCCCTGAAAGGCATTCTTACCAGCTGATCAAAGAAACCGGCGAATTTGTGGTGAACATTCCCGATAAAAGAATTGTAAAAGAAACGGATCTATGCGGGGTAATCAGCGGCCGAAACCATGACAAGTTTCACGAAACCGGCCTGACTCAGGGCAAGGCAGAAACCGTCACCCCGCCCATTATTATGGAATGCCCCATCAATATTGAGTGTAAGGTCGAAAATGAAATCGAGCTGGGTTCCCATTCAATGTTCATCGCCAGAATCACCTCGATTCAGGTTTCTGAACACCTTATCGATTCCCGCGACCGCCTCGAAACCGACAAGGCGGCACTGGTCGGCTACGCCCATGGTCATTATTACCAGCTGGGCAAGAAGCTCGGACATTTTGGCTTCAGCGTAAAAAAGAATTGAAACAGCAGCTGATCATTGTCGGTGCCGGGCCGGCAGGCTTAATGGCCGCCATCAAAGCCGCAGAAGCAGGAGTCGAATGTCTGGTTCTCGAATCGATGCCAAAACCCGCCCGAAAACTGGGAATTTCAGGCAAAGGCCGTGGCAACCTTACCAATACCGTCGATTACAATGAATTTCTCAAACATTTCAACCGCCAGGGACGATTTTTAAAATTTGCTTTTAAACAATTTTTTAATAATGATCTTATTGAGTTCTTCAATCGGGCCGGGCTTGAAACGGTTGAAGAAAGAGGCGGCAGGGTTTTCGCAGCTTCGGGCCATGCTCCCGAAATTGTCGGAAAACTGGTGGCTGCTGCCGAAAAGCGCGGTGTCAGAATTTTTACCGACCGGCCGGTAAAGAATATTCGCAGAACTGAAGAAGGGTTTGTCATCTCAACGCCAGACCGTGATTTTCATTGTCCGGTTCTGATCATTGCCACCGGCGGAAAATCATACCCGCTGACCGGGTCAACCGGCGATGGATACCGCTTCGCCGCCGAACTGGGACATGACATCACCCCTCTTTTTCCTTCTCTGGTCGCATTGAAACCTGATGTGAAACTGCCTGAAAACCTCGATCGCCTGAGCCTGAGAAATATCAATGCGCAGCTTCTATCCGGTGAGAAAAAGACAGCCGAAGAGTTCGGCGAAATGACGTTTATCGACGGCTACCTGGCCGGGCCGGTAATCATAACCCTGAGCCGCCTCGCCGCACCTCTGCTGGGCTCAGGCGTTTCCACATCAATAAGCGTCGACCTCAAGCCGGCCCTCGACCATGAAAAGCTCGATCAGCGGCTGTTGCGCGACCTGCAGAAGATGGCGAAAGAGCCGTTGCACAGATTTTTTGCCGGACTGCTGCCCGCGCAAATGACCGACTTCTGCAGCCGAACCCTGAAATTTAACTTGAGTTCGCCATGTCACCAGTTTACCGCCGAAAGCCGCAGAAAGCTGCGCAACTGGTTGAAAGATATTCGTTTCAGAATTGTGGAGCCGGGGCCCTGGTCGCAGGCGATCGTAACTGCCGGCGGCATCGACTGTAGTCAGATCGAGGCTACCACCATGGAATCGAAAATACAGCCAAATTTATTCTTTGCCGGAGAAGTCATCGATATCGACGCTGACACCGGCGGGTACAATCTGCAGGCCGCCTTTTCAACGGGCTGGCTCGCCGGGCTCAGCGCTGCGGCCCGAATCAAAAATTTTTCTTCAACCCCGGTGCAGACCGGCAAAAGAGAGAGGTAAGCAAATGAAACTGATTGTCAGACAGGTTGAAGTTCCGCTTGAATACGGAAAAACCGACATTATTGAGGGGCTGGTAAAAAAACTGCGCTGTCGCAATGAAGATATCAAGGGTCATGAAGTGGTCCGGCGGTCGCTTGATGCGCGGCCGCGGCGTCCGGCACCGGTTTTTATTCTGCAGGTCGAAGTAGAAGTTTCAGATCAGCTTAAGAAGAATCTGCCCCATTCCCAGGATATAGAGATGCTCAAGCAGATTCCTGTTGAAGAAAAGGTTCCCCAGTTCATCATTCCTGAACATCGCCCGATAGTTGTGGGTGCAGGGCCCGCCGGCCTGATGGCTGCGTTTCATCTGGCGATGCTGGGCCTGAAACCCATAGTTATAGAACGGGGCGTCAAGGCTGAAGACCGTCGCGAAGTGGTTGACGAATTCTGGCGCAGCGGGCGGTTCATGCAGGAAAACAATGTTCTCTACGGCGAAGGCGGGGCGGGGCTGTTTTCAGATGGCAAACTTACCGCCCGCAGCAAAGACCGGCCCCGAATCAGATTGTTTTTTGAAACTCTGGTTCAATGCGGCGCCCCCCCCGAAATCATGATCGACTCAGAACCGCATCTCGGCAGCGATATACTGCTCGAGATCGTTCCCAGAATGCGTCAGATCATTGAAAAACGCGGTGGAGAGTTTCGTTTCAAAATGCGGCTCGAGCACATACTTTTCGATGGGAACCTGGTTAATTCTGTGGTTGCCAGCGGTGAAAAGTTCAAAACCCGGCACGTCATACTGGCCACCGGGCACAGCGCCCGTGATATCTACCAGTTACTCGCCGAGGCGGGCGTAGCATTGGAGGCCAAGCCTTTTGCCGTTGGGGTCAGGCTTGAAGTTCCGCAGAAGCAGATCGACCAGTCACAGTATGGTGAATTCGCAGGACATCCGCAGCTCAAGGCGGCCAGCTTCAAACTGACCCGTAAGCCTGAAAATGTGGCGAGGGCCTGTTACAGCTTTTGCATGTGTCCTGGCGGACTGGTCATTGCCTGCGCCAGCGAGGCGGGAATGCTTACCACCAATGGCATGAGCTACTCGGCACGCAGCGGACAGATGGGCAATGCGGCTTTCATTGTTCCGGTCAATCCTGAAGACTTCAGCGATCCCACAAGTCCCTACCCCGTACTGGCCGGGCTCAAAATGCAGCAGAAGATCGAAACGGCGGCTTTCAATGCCGGTGGCGGTAATTTTACGGTTCCGGCAGCTCGATTGAGCGACTTTCTCAATGATCGAATCTCCCAGGATCTGCCGGGAAATCGGTCATGTCGCCTGGCAAAACCTGCAGATTTCAATGGCATTCTTCCCGAATACATCATGCAGACTTTGAAGTCGGCCATTCCACCCATGCTCAAAGAGTTGAACCAGGTCAATACGGACGATGCGCTGCTCTATGCGGCCGAAACCAGAAGTTCTAGTCCGGTCAGGGTTCTGCGTGATGAAAACGGCTGTTCGGCGAGCCATAAGGGTCTTTTTCCGGCCGGGGAAGGCGCAGGCTATGCCGGAGGCATTGTCAGTTCAGCGGTTGATGGTTTAAGAGCCGCAGAAATGCTGGTAGAATCGCTGGAAAAGCCCTGATTCAGTTCATTTCCAGTTTTGCATTGAGCCAGGTTTTTCTGCGGTAGATTATGGCGGCCATCAGAGCCGCCGAAAGATTGCTGAAAATCATGGGCCACCAGATCGCAGTGTAGGGCCGATCAGCAAGCAGCAATGCTGAATGTTGCAGTATTTCCTCGACCCAGACCGGCCAGCCCTGATTGCAGAAGTAGCCGGCGAGCAGATAGGCCATCGGCAGTCTGATCAGCCAGAGTCTGAGAATATCGGCAATCATCACCGGCCGGGTATGACCGCTGCCGTTGAATACTCCCCAGAATACGAAGAGAAAGCCGAAAAACCAGACGGCAATCGAATTGATTTTCAGCATTTCGTTGGCAAAACCGATAACCTGCGGGTCGTTGACAAAAATGGCAGTCAGCTTGTCGCCCCGGTGATAAAGAACCAGAGCACCGCAGGTCATGATCATCACTACCATGAGCAGGGCGATGTGAAAAGTCCTTATGGCGCGCTCTGGTTTGCCGGCCCCCAGATTCTGCCCGATGATTCCTGCCATTGCACTGCTGATGCCCATCGGCGGCATCATGATAAAATTCACGAAGCGGTTTCCAATTGCATTTGCTGAGATAACCGCTGCCGTTCTG
>JBMOKV010000509.1:0-7501 GCA_049325495.1 Candidatus Rifleibacteriota bacterium
TAATCGCAAGCTCGATGCCTATCTCGCGGCCAAAGCTGAGTATGAGAAGGCGATTAACCCGAGCAGCTCTGAGCTTCCGGGTGCTGAAGGGCAGGCTCTGATTTCGGTTGCCGATGAGGCTCAGTACACCAGCGCTCAGATTGCATCGGCGACGGTTGATGATGACGAAGCGGTTGATCAGGTTCAGGCACAGGATGCCTGGCAAAAATATAAAGAGTTTCAGGCTAAAGTGGTCAGCACTGGCCTGCGGCTGGTCGGCGGAGCCAGCGCCCCCGGTGAAATGCCGATGTGGGAAAGAATCGCCTGGACAATAGGTAAAGCGTTATTGCCAACCATGGGCGTTGTAGTTGCAACTGCTTTGCTTGCTGCTTTAAGTCCGGTGGCCATGGTTGTGGGTGGCATAGTGACCGGGGCTGCTTTGGCCGGGGTAATGACCTATGCCTATGAAAAGCGGATGAATGCCAAATATCGCGCGGTTAAAAAGGAAGAAGCGAAAATCTGGCGTGATGTTACGGTTCAGGCTGCGGTTGAAGCGGTAATGGCTCCGTTTAACCTCGCTACCGGCGGGTTGTTTGGCATGGTTGGCCCCAGCATCGGAAAAGCAATCGGCAAGGTTGCTCTTTCCCAGGCGGTAATTACCTTCGCGGGTAGTGCGGTATCGAGCCAGGTTGGCGGTGCGGTTAAAAACCTGTGGGCCAAACATTATTTCAAATATCCCGATAAAATTGAAGCTAATGAAGCGAGAATCGATGAAATTCTTGCTGAGCACCTGAGCAATGAAAAGCCATTTTCGGCTGAAACGGTTGCTGAGCTCGACAAGCTGCGTTCAGAAATCGACATGATGCGCGGCGAAATGTACAGCCGTGAAGATGCGGTCAAAGATCTTAAACGGGCTGGTATATCAGCGGTAATTTCAGGGTTTGCCGGCTCAATCATTTCAGATAAAGTTTACAACAGCAGTTTCGGGCGCTACGCTGATCAGGCTTCAGTCAAACTTTTCGGAACCGTAGCCAAAGGCAAGGCTATTTCAAGTCTTTTCTCGACCATGCCGGTCAATTTCGGCGGTGGTATGGCGGGTGCGGCTCTGGAGAAATCTTTCATTACCGGCGACATTACCAAACTTCGTGAAGAACAGCGCCGCTACAACAAGGGGTCGCCAGTTTATGATTATTATGAACGGGTTATCTCAGAAAAAGAAGCTAAAAGAGAGGCGATTGACTCGACCAAAGCCGGTTTTGATTCAATGATGAACAATTTTGCCGTTCACGCTGCCCGGCTTACCGTAGATGCTATCAAATACAATGTTTATGATGGCCCGAAGGCCAAAAAGGCTGCCGTTGAAGCCCTTTACCGGGAAAAAGACCCGGAATGGAAAAAGGCCGCACAACTCCAGGAAAAATACGAAAATTTGAAAAAGAATACTCCCAATCCTCTGAAATACAGAAGCCCGGTCAGTTATGCCAGGGCGCTTGCAAGCCACAAGAAACTCCTCGATCAGGCGCGAAACGAGTGGTTACAGCAGTCTGTCGCTGCACAGAACGCTGAGGCCAGAACCGAAAATGTCGAGCTCAAAGCTCAGATCAAGACTCAATATGAACGCGACGTAAAATTGAACCAGATGCTGGAACTTGGGCGTCTGAAGGGTGGGCAGGCTCACCTTGAAGCGATGAAGAAAGTTCTGAAAACTCAGAATCCCGAACTTGAGAGCGCTTCAGATGAGAAGTTGACCCAGCTTGCTGCGCTGGCAATCAAGAAAACTTATGATGACAAGTTTGAAAGCAGCAGCAAAAAACTTAGCGGCTATCAGGATATTTTTGAAAAGAAACGTCAGATCAAGGCCGGCACATTGAAGCTTTCTCCCGAAGAAGCCCGCCTGATAAATGGTCGTGCCGCATCCATCAGTCCGTCACAGTATAAAGCTGCACTGGTTGAAAAACAGGTTTACGAGCTTAAGTCGCAAAATGTAAGATGGGATGAAATTGAGCGCCGGATGCCGGAAATACTGGCTTCATCCGAACGCCAGATGCTGGCCAATTATGGAAACAACTGGGTTGGCGTTTTGACTGCCGAGGCTTATGCCAATGGTCTGGCAAAATACAAATATGATCCGGAAGGTCGCGGAAGCCTTGGTGAAGAAATGAAAAAGCTGGTTACCAGTATCCCGACCATGATTAAAAACAATCTTCTGGGTGAATATACCAAAGAAGTTAATAAGGCGATCATCAGCAATGTGCTGCCACAGAGTCCGAGTAACGATGTTGAAAAATATCTTTCAACCTTCGGAAATGCTGCAATCAATGATGCTACCGGCAAAATTGTAAACACGGTTTACGATGCTTCGAGCGAAAAGATTCGATCGAGCTTCTTTTATTGATTTCAATATTTAAGCCTCATTTCGTCTTACATCCCCGCATCACGTGAGTTGACCCTGTGTGTGTTTTCTCAGGCCATCTTTTCACGTAAGCAGCCTTAATGGCTGGAAAGTAGCCGGGTCATTTCGAAGAAGCTCAATGGTCGTTGTTTTGCTGCCGAAATTTTGAATCAGGGTAAAAATTGTAGTATCATGACTTGAAATTGTCTGGTCTGTTGTTTACTTTTTTCAAAAATCTGTTTAAAATGGTGATTTTATGGCATCGAGTCAGGATTTTGTCGATTATGTCGTTGACCAGATCAGCTGGTCGGTCCCCGTAACCTCAAAGAAAATGTTTGGCGAATTTGCCATTTATTGCGGCGGTAAGATCGTGGCAATGATTTGTGATGACCAGGTTTTTGTAAAACCTACCGGCAAGGGTCGTGAATTTATCGGTGAAGTTGTTGAAGGCCCCCCATATCCTGGAGCCAAACCATGCTTCATTGTTACCGACCAGGTTGATGACCGCGAATGGCTCAGCCGGTTGATTCAGCTTACTTCCGCAGAACTGCCGCAACCAAAACCAAAGGTTAAAAAGGCCGTTCGAAAAACGGCGAAGGAATAATCATTGGTTTATGAAAGTTGCCGGCATAAACCACGTCACTTTTGCGGTTTCAGATATTGAACGATCATTTAAATTTTACACCGAGGCTCTTGGTTTCAATCCGGTTCAAAAGAATAGCCAGAGTGCTTACCTGCTTGCCGGAAATCTCTGGGTTGCTCTGGTAAAAGACGAAATGGTCAGACGGGGCCCTTTACCTGAATATACCCATGTTGCTTTTCATGTTGTACCGCAGGATTTTCTGGAAGTAAAAAACAGCCTGTTGATGCAGGGGGTAGTTGAATGGCAGAAAAACTCTTCTGAAGGCGACTCTTTTTACTTTCTTGACCCTGATGGGCATAAACTTGAAATTCACAGCACCGGCCTGAGCGAAAGAATAAAGGCCGCGAAATCCGAGTGGGGAAGCGCGGTGGAGTGGTTTGTCTGAAACCATGCGGAAATAATGCTTAGAGTATTCATCAGATTTTATGAAGAGCTTAATGATTTTATCCGGGCAGATTCCCGAAAAATCCAGATTGAGAAAATTTTGAACCACCGAACGACGGTTAAAGATCTGATTGAATCATTTGGAGTGCCGCATACCGAAGTCGATCTGATTCTGGTTAACGGAAACTCATGCGATTTTGATTGTCGTCTCAACGATGGCGACCAGATCAGCGTTTACCCGGTTTTTGAGTCTTTTGATATTTCAGGGGTTACCAGACTGCAACAGAGACCATTGCGTGACCTTCATTTCATTGCCGACTGTCATCTCGGAACCCTGGCACAGAAGCTACGACTTCTTGGTTTTGATGTGGAATATGATAACCGGGCAGAAGACGAATTTCTTGTGGATGCCGTGGTGGCCCGCCGAAAAATTCTGCTTAGCCGTGATCGAAGGCTGTTGATGCGCCGGGTAATCGACCGGGGATATTTTATCAGATCCCAGATTCCGTATGAGCAGGTTATCGAAGTGATCAGGCGCTTCGATCTGGCAGGGCAGATCAACCCATTTACCCGCTGTGCCAGATGTAATGGCATTCTTGAGAGGGTTGAAAAAGAGGCGGTTTTGTCCCTTCTTGAGCCAAAAACGAAGCAGTATTTCGAAGATTTTTTTCAATGTACGCAATGCAACCAGGTTTATTGGCAAGGCTCGCATCTCGATAAAATTCAAAACTTCATTGGAAAAATTCAGCAGGCCATTGAAGATAAGCATTAAAAAAGTCCGCAAAAACGGCCGCAAAATGATAAGCTGACAAAAATGAAATGACAGTGCTGGAGTTTGAGTATGCCGAAAATCTGGGTCATGCATCCTGGGGCGATCGTATTTTCGTTTATTTTTGTATTTTTTCTGGTTTTTCTTGGCTGGCTTATTGCCACCAAAGTTCTTCGTCCGTGGCTTTTCCCAACCGCTCTTGAAGCAGAGAGCCCGGCTGTTAAAAATACGAGCCTTCCGGGAATGATATTTGGCCTTTCGGTTTTATACGGGCCTTTTGTCATCGGAATAATCTGGGGATGGCTTACCCCCTCTTTTATGACTCTAGATGCAGTGGGCAATCTTGATTTTCGCAATCCATTCTTTTATTCTCTGGTTCATATTCCTTTCAGCGAGCCACGAACGATGGAGGCTTCCATTATCAAGGATCCCTGGGCCGAAGAAGCGGTGGTTTTCTATGGCGATGTGTTGTTTTCCTTTGCCGATTCGCGAACGGAAAAAATCACATTTCAGCTTTTCCCGACCAATGGCGATAATGCCGCATTTTTTGAAGATCTTGGTTTTAGCGGTACCGATTTGTGGGAAAAGGGTCCAGGTGGTGGATTGCTGACGCCAATGCATTGTTTTTCTGCATCCGGGCCGGTTTATCTTGAGGCGGAAAAGATGGAAAGTTCACCGGCTAAAGCTGGTAATTGACCGTGACAGCATAATCGGGCTGTGATATTCTGCAGCAGGAAAATGATATTCAATTTTGAGCAGTTGAGGAAACGGAAATGGCAAAAGAAATCGAAAAAAAGCTGAAATTTGAAGAGAAGCTGCGGGACTTGACTTTTCAGTTGCTTTCATGCACTGATGTAGCCGGGTTTCTTCTCGGAATAAGAGAAGAACTTCTTGAACTGTTCAACGTCGAGGCGTTTTCGATTTTCATTTTTGACAAGGAAACCGATGAATTGCGTGCCAGATATGGTTCTAACAATGATCTTGAAGAAATTCACATTCCTGTTTCGCCCACCAGTCTGGCTGGTTACGTCGCCCAGAGTCGTGAAGTGCTGCAGATCAATGATGCTTACAATGCCGATGAATTGCGATCTATAGCAGTCGGGCTCAAGTTCGACAAGCGCTGGGATCAGGCCAACAATTTCAGAACCCGTTCGGTTCTTGCTGTTCCCCTCGATTTTAAAGGCAACCTGCTGGGCGTAATTCAATTGATCAACAAGCTCGATGGTGAAATTTTTACGACGTTTGATCGCTCCGCAACTCAGAAGTTTGCCAAAACTCTTGCTCTTGCCATGTATAATGTGGAGCGGGTCGCACAGAGCAGGGCAGTCGCCGGAAAATTTGATTATCTTGTTTTAAATAATAATTTGACCCAGAATGAGCTGATTCAGGCGATGCAGATGTCCAGAACCGCCCGTGAACCTCTCGAAAGCATTCTTGAAAAACGTTTTAACGTTGATCGTCAGTCGATTCACAATGCCTTGAGTTTTTTCTATAAAAAGCGGTTCGTGCCATATTCCCCGGAAATCCGGGTTGCCCATGCCTTTCTTCAGGATGTTAAACCCGAATATCTGCGTAAGCACGTCTGGGTTCCGGTGCATCAGGAAAACGATGAAATCGCGGTGCTGGTAACCGACCCCAATGAAATTGACCGCATGGATTCCGTTAAGACTCTTATGCGTGGCGGCAGATACAGCATTCTTCTAAGCTCTCAGGAAGACATTTTCCGGTTTATCGACCAGTGGGAGCTGGGGGCACCAACTACAGCGACCGTGCCCAGACCTGCTGCGCCCAGTCCCCGTTCTGCCATGACCAGTCCCCGTTCTGCCATGACCAGTCCCGGTTCAAGACCATTGCCGGCCAGACCAAGCTTGAGGCCGGTAGAACAGTCGGCCGAATCTTTCATCGATGGTGACAGTGCCGATTCAGACGGAATCATCGTCAGGCTTGCGAATCAGATTATTGAAGAGGCATATTTGCAGGGTATTTCAGACATTCATATCGAGCCTTACCGTGACAAAGAAACTCTGGTGCGGTTTCGCAAGGATGGCTCCTGTTTTACGGCCAAGAACCTGCCTTACAATCAGGGCGCTCCCCTGATTTCAAGATTCAAGATCATGGCCAATATCGATATTTCACAGCGGCGAATTCCTCAGGATGGTAAAATAAAAACCACAGTGCAGGGCCAGATTGTTGAGCTCAGAGTGGCGACCATGCCCACAGTCAACGACCAGGAGGACGCGGTTTTGAGAATTTTAGCCAGTGCAGAGCCATGGCCCCTGGAAAAGCTCAATATCATGAAATACACGATGAATCAATTCAAACAGGCACTTGACAAGCCTTATGGAATGATTCTCGTCGTCGGGCCTACCGGCTCCGGAAAAACTACAACACTGCATGCGGGCCTTGGGTATCTGAACCACCCGCAGAAAAAAATCTGGACAGCTGAAGACCCGGTCGAAATAACCCAATACGGGTTAAGACAGGTGCAGATAAACAATAAGGCAGGACTAACCTTTGCTGCGGCCATGCGCTCATTTCTCCGAGCCAATCCAGATGTAATCATGGTTGGTGAAATGCGTGACCTGGAAACGGCAAGCATTGCCATCGAAGCTTCATTGACCGGTCATCTGGTTCTGTCGACGCTACATACCAACAGTGCGCCTGAAACGGTTAACCGACTTCTCGACATGGGTCTCGAACCGATTTATTTTGCCGAAGCCCTGATCGGCATCATGGCTCAGCGCCTGGTGAAAACCTTCTGTTCGGCATGCCGAACAGAATACAAGCCTACCATGGAAGAAAAGCGGGAGTTGATCGAAGAATTTGGGCCGGAGGTCTGGAATGAGCGGATCAAGATTCCCTTGAAGGAATGGGATAACCATTTCAGGCTCTATAAGGCCAATGGCTGTGAAAAATGCAATTTTACCGGCTACAGTGGCCGAATGGGAATTTATGAATATCTGTCGAATACCGATGAGCTGAAACGCCTTATTCACGGCAAGGCCAGGGTTGCAGATATCAGGCAGAAGGCGATGGAGCAGGGGATGTGGACCCTGAAAATGGACGGTATCACCAAAGTGCTTAAGGGCGAAACCTCTTTGCAGCAGATTCTTGCCGCTGCAATGAAGTAGTTTTTTCGAATTCACCGGGTTGAATTATAAAAATCTACTGGAAAATTTTGAGATTTGTTTCAGGGAAAAGATATGGAAAACGATTTTTTGAGAAACTATTTAAAAAGTGAATTTGACAAGAGTTTCAGTGGTTGGGATTTTTCTTATCTGAAAGGAAAAATGGAAGAGTCGCCATTGCCATGGAATTACGCGGATCAGGTTGG
>JBMOKV010000510.1:0-7475 GCA_049325495.1 Candidatus Rifleibacteriota bacterium
ATTTAAGCTTGCGCGTAAGGGTCAGGGCAACCGCCAGAAAACAGAACATCGTCACCATTCCCGGATGCGGATTAAGCGGAACGGCCTGCCAGAAGGCGGCGGCAAGCACGAAGAAAATGCCCATCACCGGCGATGCTGCCATCCATTCGGTCAGCTGTGGGTTCTGTTTAAGCGGTGCCGTGGTTTCTTCATCGAGATTCAAACGGGCAGAAATATCAACGATTTTTCGCAGAATGATGAAGGTAACCAGACAGATTGCGGCGCCAGCCAGGAAAATGAAGGCGAAGAAAGTCAGGTTGAAGGTGACCACCGAAGAACCTGATATAAACAGCAAAGCGGCGATGATAAGAATCAGGGTCAGAACCCCGAGCTGGAAAACCGCGCCGAATACCAGGCTGATCGCAATTCCCACCAGCTGTATAGCAATGGTCATGGGCCAGAACAAGGGCGATACGTTCGGGTTGATGATTATGGCCATCAAGCCCAGCAATGCGATACAAACCGGAAACACCCGGAACCATTTCAGGTATTCTTCGCTGATACCGTGACGGTAAACCAGCAGAACCGGGCCAGCACCACCGGCAAGGCCATAAACAAAGAACAGCAGAAAGGCCCAGTTGTCGATCTGCGGGGTAAACCGCATGAACGCCCAGAAACCTACGGCCAGAAAGGTTAAAACCGAAAATGGCACAACCCTTCGGTGAATTTCCTCGCGTCTGAAGGCCAGCCAAATTGCCGAAACCGATGCAACGGAAGCGATCAGCATCGGCGCACTGCTCTTGCGAATAAGAGAAAGAATGAAGATTGCGCCAACCATGGCAACATAGGTAAGGTTGAGAGTCCAGGCGGCCGATCGACTGGTTCGGTAATCGGGCTTGTAATGGTCGAGAAGAACTGAAAAGAAAATAACGTGTGCCGACCAGGCAATCGCAATGTGCATTGCCTCTGGTTCGGGGGTTGAAAACAAACAGGCGATGGCCAGCGAGACCATGGTGCCCGCCGTTGATAAAAGCAGCAGCCAGTTCGACTGCAGGCGGCGAATAACCTGATAAAGCCCCGCATTAACGATGGCAAGGTAAAGATACAGGGTCATTACGTTCCCTGAGCCGGTATTGACAAGTAATGGAGTCAGATATGCACCGATCGCGCCGAGGGCGGAAATGGAAACGCCGCGATGGAAAATCGCAAGAACGAAAGCCGTTGCTGAAACAATGACCAGGCAGGAAAAACCAACGGGATTTGGCAGGTATTCGTAGTAAAGGGTGGCGGCAAAAAATACCGAATAAAGAACACCAATACCACCCGCAGAGAAGGTTTGCCGCATTATGTCAAAGCGCCCCCGTTCGAAGAAGAACGCGCCGCCGATCATGCCCAGGCCGATAATTGCGCCGATAACCAGTCGCATTATCGGAGAAATAAGGTTCTTATCAATTGAATATTTGACGAAAAAGCCGGCACCAATGAACAGAGCGATGCCGCCGAGCCAGGCAAAAAGCTTGGTTCCGGCAAATTGTTCCCAGTCAACATTGGCCACAAAATTCTGCCAGGCATCCTGCCAGTCTGGGGTTCTTGGCGGCGGAGGCGGCGGCGGGGTTTTGCCCGATGCGGGTTTGGTTGCAGGTTGTGGTTGTTCGCTATCTTCCGGCTGCTCATCGAGAGATTGAACTTTTTCGACCCGAACGCCGGTGGTGCCGACAGATTCTGCTTTTTCAGCAGATTTTTCTTTCTGAGGTTTTGGTTCTTTTATTTCAACGGGCTCTTCAGAGTCTTTTCTGGCCGCCTTTTTGAGCCAGTCGTAACCTTCTGGTTGCGGTGTCGATGTTTCTGCCTTTTCTACGGGCTTATCTTTAAATGAAATTTCAGAAAAATCTGGAGCAGTAAGAGGAGAATCGGTTGGGATTTCTTCAGGGGTAACCGATTTTTCAACGGCGGGCGAACTTTCGGGTTCAAGTTTGAATTCGGGTTTGGCTTTTTCTTCTGCCGGTTTTTCCTGAGTTCTGGCAGCTTCAGATTTTACGGAGCCAGGTTTTTCTTCAGCTTTTTTCGTCGGGGTCGCTTTGCCGATCTGTTTCTGCAGGCTGTTTGTGCGATCCTTAAGAAGTTGTACGGTAAATTCCAGGTTTTCAACTCGTTCGTTATAGTCACGCTTAAGGGCACTCACCCTGCCCCAGAGGATCCAAAGAAAAATTATCAGAAGAAGAACAAAAAGTTCCATGTAGTTTCCCCCCGCTTCTCAAAACCTGTTGCAGAGATTTTACCATTAAAAGAACATTTTGGCATCTATTGATTCGTGGTGGTCAAACTTAAAATCATGAATGAACGAGTTACCCGATGGGCAAAAGCTCGTCGGGCAACTACTTCAATTGAATAAATTACAAAAGCGCATTGAAAATTATACTACTGTCATCGCCCGACTAGATCGGGCGATCCAGTATTAACTGCTTTTCTTGAGGATGCCCCGATCATCCTCCGGATACAAGCAAGTCGTGGCATGACAAATTTGCCAAACTAGTCCTTTGTCACATTTGAATAATTGTAATCAATCAATGATATGTCATCCCTGCGAAGGCAGGGATCCAGGCTGTCTTAAGCTGGATTCCCGCCTTCGCGGGAATGACGGGGAAGTCATTCAGTCAAATGTGACAGAGCACTAGTTCCTATGGAACAGTACCGACAAAATGTGAAAAATTCAATGCGCTTTTGTGGAAATTTACCGAATCAGCGGTTGATCGTTATGTCAAGCCGGTGCTGGTCGTCGAAACCGAAAACTTCGGTCAGCATTGCAAGAGCTGCGTTGCGGGCAAGGTTGACATCGAGACCGACCGAAGAGGTAAAAGAAGCAAAATCATCACCGGCTGGGTGCGAATGTTTTATATTAAAACGCTGCATTACTTCAATCGCTTTTTTGAGTTCATCGGGAGAAAATGCCATGGTCGGGCAGTCAAAAACCAGTTCCTGCCCCTCGTCATAGGCAAACTGCACAAATTTTTCCGAAACCGGTTCTTCAAAAATGAGAAACCATCCATCGCCAGAATTTTCAAGTAATACCTGTAAACCCAGTTCAACTCTTTTTGCAATGCTGTTCATTTTTTCCAACTTTCTAAATCTTTCCGTTAATCGCTGCGAAAATGCCAATGCCAATCAACAGGGCGCCGAGAATCATGTAGAACCAGCGGGCTCCATTGATTCCCATGAGCCTGACAATCGGTCTGGCCTTGGGGTGTTCGAAAAAAGACGGATTTCTGGTATAAGCCATGTAGAAGGCATAACCACCAGGAAGAATAACAAGAAGCAGTTTTAAAATATTCATAATTTATTCCAATATTTAATTTAACCAGTCATTTCACGAGTCGCCCGCCATCCTGCGCGTCCGACAAGCTCAATGACCGGGTTTGCGGTCGCTGAGCTTGTCGAAGCGACCTGGAGACAGCAGTAATTTATTCAAATTTTCATGAATCACCAGCTGGTGTTTTCGATTTCGAAGGAAAAGCATTCTGCCGTCTGAATTATAAAGACCTGACCCTTTTTTGCAAAGGTTTCAGAGTTCAATTGATAATTATTTTCGGCAAGGGTTACCCATTTTTTGCCCCAATCGGTCTGGGGATCAATTCTAAGTAATTTAAAAGGCAAAACGGCGTTATCATGGTCGGTTATCGAAACCAGATCAGGGTGATCTGCCGTTTCAGGAAAGGCAAAAAATTCGATTTTTTCAATCTTCGACCAGGAATTTGCCTGCCTGATGCGCGGGCCATCGAGCAATTCATATTTTTTTTCAGAATCTGAGGTTACCCGATAGATGGGAACCGGCAAAATCAACCTCGAATCATCCAGATCGAGATTGAACATTACCTGATTGTAGTCAGCTTCGGGAACTTTGGAAGTCGAAGGAGAAAAATAGTTGGTGAAGGTTCCTTCAAAGAATATCTCGCGCCCGCCATCGCGGTCATACCATGGGTGCAGCAGAGGATTATAAAAATTGTAATCATCGAAGCTGCAGACTTTAGATGCAAAAGCCCATGGGCCGGTGGGAGTGTCGGCTTCGGAATAGATTATTTCACCCGGGCGGTTGCCCTGATTGATCATGATCCAGCGGTTTTTAAAAGAATTCCAGGCAATTGCCCCGTTAAAGCTGAATACTCTTTTGCCGCTTTCAATTTCAATTGGTGCGAACAGTGATTCGTTGGGTTTCAACAGGCCTTTTTCAAGAAGCTGTCTTTGAATTGCCGTTGAGACTGGCGGAACATTTTTCTGCCATCGATAAATGATCTGACCGCCCTTATCCTTTTCCACGAAAAAGGTTCGGTTATCAATTGAAATTGTATCTTTGCCGCTTTTTATGGTCTTTGCAGTTTTCAGGCAGCTGAAATATAAATGTTCTTTTGAGTTGGTGATTGCGGTGAAATCGGTTGCGGTCAATTCCCATGGGAAAAGCAGAAAATTCTTCTTCTGTTTATAACGAACCGGTACCGGATGGGTACATTTATGATGAGTCCGGTCGGGCAATCTCTTAACAATTTTAAACCTGCCCGATTTTTCATTCATCAGCGCAAATCCTGCATCGCCGACTTCATCAAGGGTTTTATGCTGCACGTATTTTGCCAGAAGCCATTCCCGATTTTCGATCAAAACGGGCAGAACATATTCGATCCAGGTGAAGCCGGGCTTGCCCGTTTCTATCATACGGGCAGCAAAACCGTTTTCGTCGACCAGATATTCCAGTGGAATGCCGGTTCTCGGGTCGAAACCGCCCTGATCTGGCATTGGCACAGTTGCGCAGCTGGCTGAAAAGTTGAAACTGTTGACCCCAAGAGTATCACCGTAAAAATGCCAGAGCCTGCCCTTCCAGGGAACACAAATCAGGGAATCCTGGCCAATAACCTGCCCTGGAAGCAGGTTGTGATTGAAAGATGGGGATCGGCCGGCGAGAATCGTGTGATTGTAACGTCCGCTGCCGGTGATTCGGTAAAGCCGCCTGGCCGGTTGGGTTCGCCAGAGGCTTACTTCCTGGTATTCGCCAGGCTGAATAAGGGCATTGACCGATTGTTGCCCCCAGAAATCGACCGTGCGGGTGACATAGCCGTGGCCGCGCAACCGCAACCGCACATTTTTTCCATTTAAATCGGGGGCAAAAATGCTGATATGCCCGTCATTATCGGAAACCCAGCGCTGACCATTTTCGCTTTCAAGCTCGACGAGTGGTATTGCTCGTTTATTCTGCGGGTCGATGAAACGTAGAACGAATGGCTTGAGATTCTGTGAAAAAAGGGGCTGCAGGGTCAGACAAAAAAGAAAAACTGCCATTGTCAGAGACAATGGCAGTCCGATAGTTTTCAGCAACTAATTAATAGCGGGGTTTTCTCGGACGATCTTCGCGGGGCTTGGCTTCATTAACCTTGAGACCGCGGCCGTTGAATTCCTTGCCGTTCAGCTGGCTGATTGCTTCCAAAGCGTCTTCGTTAGAAGCCATTTCGACGAAGCCAAAGCCTTTTGAGCGGTTAGTTTCGCGTTCGATGATGACATTGGCGCTGATTACTTCGCCATAGGGACTGAAAATTTCTTCGAGTTCAGCATCACGAACACTGTAAGGAAGGTTACCAACGTAGATTTTCATACCATTCTCCTGGAATATAATCGCACACTTACTCACTATATTCCCGGGGAATATCGTTCATAAAATGCGTCAGTTTTTTATATATCATATTTTTTTTTAACAAACAACTTTTTTAAAAAAAATTTTTCAACCTAAACCCGCATTATCAAGAGGCTCAAATTTTTTTTGAAAGGCCCAGGTGATTTTTGCGATGAATAAATCACTGTTTTAATGCATGATTTGTAATTAAATTTTATTTCGGTACACTCTCTGGCGGAATACAGAGAATATAAATACAATGATTACATGACTAACAATAAAAGAACAATTTTATCACTGCTGTTTTTGTTGCTTCTGGCGAACATTGCTCCGGTATTCGGGGGCAAGATCAGCAAGGCAGAATTCGATCGTCTGCGTATGGTAGACAAGTTGCTCAAAGCCCAGATCGGTGAAATGGAAACAGAGTTCAAGGCATCTCCTGCTCTTGATAAATATCGCGTAGAGTATCTGGCAACTGTTGCCTGCAAAACCCCGAAGGCAGTGAGTGCAGCTCAAATCGCGAAAATATTGGACCAATCACGTTTTGTTTTTCTTGGAGATGAGCACACCACTGCTGAATCTCAGAAAAATACGATCAATGTTCTGAATCTGATGAAAAAGAACAATCGGCCGGTGACTCTGGTGCTTGAATGGATCGATGAGAGCCATCAGGAAGTGATAAACCAGTTTCTCGCTGGCCAGGTTCCGGGAACCGAACTGCGGAAAAAAATAGCTTTTGATAAAGACTGGGGCTTTTCATGGACTGATTACAGTAAAATTCTGGCAGCCGCCAAGAAGCTCAAGGTTCCGATACTGCTGGTTGAAAGATTGAAAAAAAGGCACAGCCTGTCTGAACGCGACACCTATATTGCCGGTAAAATTGCTGAAGACGCGAAGAAAAACGAGCAGATGCGCTATCTGACCGTTTATGGCGAATACCACCTGCTTGGCCCCGGTCACCTGACCGAAAAATGCAGCAAACTAGGGTTGAGTTCACAGGTTATTCTGGTCGGCGATGCTCCTGAAGTTTACTGGAAACTGCTGGCCCAGACCATGGATCCCGATCAGGTTGAATTTGCCCAGTTGAAAGGCAATGTTTATTTTATCAGAAACGGCACGCCGCTTGAACGCAGCATGTCATACCGCAATTATCTGATGAAAATTCTTGGCTACAAGGCATCAGATTTTGAAGACCGGGTCGGAGCTACGGATATAATTCCAAAAGCCGGAGCGGCAGCAAGTTTTGACGAACTGCATCAGACCAGGTAAAACTTTAAGCATTTTACCCGGCTTAGAGTTTTCCGCCCTTCCCTTTAAGATAAGAAGCGGTACTTTCGTGACCGTTTGATTCAGCCAATCGACGGGGAGTAACCGCACCACGGGTTCGGGCATTAACTTTGGCACCTTTTTTCACCAGAAATTCACACACATCTTTGCGACCTGACCAGGCTGCATGATGCAGAGCCGTCTGACCTTCGCCGTCAGTTTCTTCAACACTGGCTCCCTTGGTAAGAAGGTATTCAACCGCCTTGACCTTGCCAAACCGGGCAGCATACATCAATGCCGTCCATTCATCCTTGTCACGGGTTTTAATGATCTCCGGCATGGCTTCGACCATTTTTTTCAGTTTCGCCAGATCGCCATTTTCAGCGGCTTTCAAAAAGTCGTTTCTTTCGGTGGCAGTAATGTAGATTTGCTGGGTTGCCGGCACCGGTTCAGGAGTTGCAGAAAAAACCTGCCCTGAAATCGAAAGCCCAAGAAAAACCAAAGGAATAAGTCTTTTCTTCATTATTCTCTACTCCTGATCAAAAATCGTTGCTTAATTATAGCACCAGAAATATATTGT
>JBMOKV010000511.1:0-4690 GCA_049325495.1 Candidatus Rifleibacteriota bacterium
ACTGCAAAAAAAGTTAAATTTATTGACACTTTTTTTGTATCTTTTTTCTTGTGTAAAAATTAAAACGGTGCTATAATGAATTTAGAGAGAGAAAAGTATTGCAGCACAACAAGCTGAGCAGCTTGATGCGGAGAGGCTCTTGCACCAGCAAATCAATCTATTGATAAATTATCTATTCAATCATTGATAATTTGTTAAGAAAAACAAAATCTATGCCGATTGGGATTCCAGGTTGCCGTACACATCGGCGTTCAGGAGGAACAAGGATGTGTACATAACAAACGGGCGGCCGGAAGAAACGGAGATTCAAAATGGCTAGTATGCAAAGACATGATTTCGATAATGAAAACCTGCTTCTTAAAAACTACTTCAAAGACTTGAAGAAGTACCCGCCCCTTACCAAAGAAGAAGAACATGAGCTGTTGAAAAAGGTTCAGGCCGGTGACCCCCGCGCCAAAGCCAGGCTTATTCTTGCAAATCTAAGGTTCGTGGTTGCGGTTGCGAAGCGTTACAAACATATCAACGACGTCCCCTTCGAAGATCTGATCGCCGTTGGTAACCTTGGTCTGATGCGGGCTGCCCAGCGCTTTGACTGCGACAAGAACGTCAGGTTCATCTCGTATGCAGTGTGGTGGATACGCCAGGCAATGATTCAGGTAGTATCAAGCCACGGCAACCCGATAAGACTGCCTCTGAACCGGGTTCATACCGGCTTAAAGATCAAAAAGCTTGAAGAAGCTCTGCAGAAAAGGCTTAACCGCAAGCCCACCCTGGATGAGCTGGCTGAAGCCGCTTTTATGAAGCCCAAAGATCTGAGAAAATTCTTAAGGGATATTCCGACCGTTGTTTCAATGGACACAACTCCGGTTGACCCTGAAGAAGATCTGTATCTTAGAGACGTAATCACCGATTACGAAGCAGACCCACTGGCAGAAGCAGAAAAACGTTCGCTTGAAAATGAGCTTGAAAGGGTAATGTCATCACTCTCTGAAAGGGAGCGGATTGTTCTGATGCATCGCTTTGGGCTTCACGACAGCAAGTCGCACACTCTTGAAGAAATTGGCAAGCTGCTGGGTGTTACCCGTGAAAGAGTGCGGCAGATTGAATCACAGGCCCTGGCCAAGCTGAGAAATCCGCGACGCTCTGACAATCTGGCCAATTACCTGCTCTCATAAGCCTTTTCCGTAATTTTTAAATTCGAGGATAAACCCTCGAATTTGGCCTGTACGGAAAATGGCAAAACGGAGGCCTACGGTGCGGTAGGCACTCCTGTTTTTTCACAAGGGATTATTTTGCGGGTTCGCCAATGAGCATGAGATAGGTATTGAAGTTCTCGGCTGCCGCCTTTTTCACATCTTCAATAGAGACTGAACTGTAGATTCCCAGGATTTCGTTAAGAAAGTTTTCTTTCAGCCCATTATAAAGGAAAGAAGCGAGAACCGAGGCTTGAACGTCAGATTTTTCAAGCATTCGATTGAAAATTGACCGAAGATTCAGTCCGGCAGCGGTAATGTTTTCTCTTGAGATGTTCAACTGCGGAATACTGGCAACCACTTTTTCGATTACAGCCCGGGCATCTTCAACTTTCTCTTTCGGCACTTCAGCCATAAAAACAAAGATTGCATGGTTCCGGTTGGTGTGGTAGTTACCGACAAGGCCGCGATAAGCATCGATTTTTTTAAGTTCCTGGGCGAGAATCGCGTTGCTGCTTGAGAACAGAACATGGCTGATAACAAGGTTTGCACCAAAGTTGGTACGCAATTCTTCAGGGTTGTTGATCATCAGGAATGGTCTCATTCTGAAAGACACAGAAATGTTTGCATTCTCACTTGATGCAGGAATCGCAATCTTCTCAACCTTGGTTTTTTCAAGTGGTTTGGCAACCCACTCGGGGCATTGAGATTTATTGGCAGCATTGCCGGGTGGAATATCGCGAAAGGCTTCAGTAAGAGTTTCAGTGACTTTACCCGGGTCAAAGTTGCCGACCACGGTTACGCACATGTTTGCGCCCACCGCCCAGCTTCGGTAAAAGCCCTGGATTTCCTTGAACGAAAGCTTTTCGATATCTTCACGATTCAGCGAAGTCATTGATGAAGAGATGCCAGGAAAGAGTTCCTGCATGATTTTCTGATTGTGAAGTGCTACGATAGACTGTTTTTCATCATCGAGCCGGTTGAGAATTCTTTCTTTCGATTTTTTGAAGAAACGATCAGAGTATTCGGGGAAAAGGATCATTTCCCGCAGCAGTGAAGCAAGTTCTTTAAGGTTCTGTTTCTGGGTTCTGGCGCTCAAAACCAGTGCGTCGCCAGTGAATACAGAGCTAACACTGGCCCCGATATTGTCAAGCTGGCGGCTGAAGCGCTGGTTTTCACGGTCGTTGATGAAGCTCGAAATCATTTCGGCAACCACTCTGGCCATGCGTTTTTCTTTTTCATCGGTTGAGCATGAATCGATGCCAAAAAGAATTGAAAGGCCAACGACTTCGCTGCCGGAAAAATTATGAACCATTAGTTTTGCGCCGTTGTCGAGGGTTTTCATCTGAACCGGGCAATCTTCAGCCTTCTGCATTTTCAGCGGATAGACAATTCTGACTGAATAGCGGTTGGTTGAAAACATTTTCTGGGCGACCCTTTTCAAATCGTCGGGGGTTACCCGGTTAAAAGCAGAAACAAGGCCGTCAGAAATTCTGAATGAACTCATCACTTCAGCAATTGCCAGATCGTAAACACGTTCAAGCCTGGTTTCACGTTTTTCCAGATCTTTCAGCTGCTGCATTTCAATAATGCGGCGAAGCCCCTCGCCTTTTGGCGGATCGCTGAACATGTTGGCCAGTGACGAAAGAATGAAATTGACCGGTCGGTTAACATCAGCTTCTCGGCTGACAAAGCTTATGGTGAACAGGCCGGATTTTTTTCCCGGATCATAAGTTGCGTGAAGATCTTTCAGTTCGGGAAAGTCTTTGGCAACAACCGATTCAAGCCATGAACTGTTGATCCCGTCAAGAGCGGTTTTCCAGAGAAGAGTTGCAGGCATGTCAGGAGAAGAGTAGCTGGGTGCTTCAAAACCAATCATGACCTGGGTTTCTTCAACTTCGAGAAATTCGACCACTTCATTTTTGCGGCTTTCAGAAGTTACAGCCTCAACTGGCGCTGCCGTTTCAACAATAGCGGCCTGATACTGGCCGAAGGTCTGCATGCTGAGCTTGAATATTTCAGATGCGTTTACGTCGCCAACCACAACCAGAACGGCGTTATTGGGCACAAATACCTTGTTAATATAGCCTGCAAGGTCGTTGAAGTCAGCGCGGTTCAGCCTTTCTTCATCTATCGGGCCGTGGCATTCGGGTGCAAGGTGAGGGAAAAGATCCTGCCAGACCTGGCGGCCCATCAGGCCAGTGCTGAGCGGAAATTTTCGGGAAGTTTTCAGAAAGCGCAGGGCTTCGCCTTTTGCCTGACCGAAGTCTTCTGCTGCTGGTTTCAACTGGAAACCAAGGCGATTGAGAGCTTCGAAGATTTTGCCAATCTGGTCAGCATTGCCCTGACAGGCCATGAAGAAGCCTTCCTGACTGTTGGCAAATTCACTGATGATACCGACCTGTTCAAGTTCAGCGTTAAAATCGTAGCGCGTTTTCTCATTGAATCCTGAGTTCTGCAGAAGCGAACCATAAATTTTCGAGAACCCGCTGTTGCAGTCTGCATGGCCAATGTTCTGCGCATCAAAAACCAGGCCAGCAGCGGCCAGAGGCAGACTCTTGTCTTCAACCACGATCACTCTAAGCCCATTGGGCAGAATCGCCTTTTCCGGCGGTGATTTAATCAGCGCCAGCAGCTGGCTCGAACAAAGAAAAAGACAGACAAGAGTCAAAACACCCAAACGTTTTATAAGGTTCATGGCCTCCTCCAAATCTGGTCATGCAGCATAATCATTTTATTTTTTCAGCAGAATGCGTCCGCTGGATTTCTCTTTGATGATAAAGTCGTATCTGACGATTACCACCATTTTGTAGTTTTCATCGCCATAGATCTCTTTGCGATAGCCTATTTCGTCCGCATATTTGCGCTGGGCATCGACGAGATAATTCTTGATTTCATTATTGGAATCATTGCGCAGATTGCGATACTGACGATCGTCGAGTTCGGCGAGAAAGACGTATTCTTCCTGCTTGTCGGTAGTGATGGTCAGTTCGAGCAGGTAATCCTTGCTCCAGGCCGAAGCGCTGATTACGATGCCGGC
This sequence comes from Candidatus Rifleibacteriota bacterium, assembly GCA_049325495.1. Lineage (GTDB taxonomy): Bacteria > Muiribacteriota > Ozemobacteria > Ozemobacterales > Ozemobacteraceae > DYKG01. The sequence continues at coordinate 4,234 of JBMOKV010000511.1, forward strand.
CACCAGTACAATGACCGCCAGCACGATAAGTCGATTACCAATAGCTTTCAATCTGATCATAATGCAATAATCTATTCCAGATTTGCGTAAAAAGCAATTTTTAAATCAATCAAAGAAAAACAGCCCCCCTGCTGCTGCAGGAAGGCTGCCTGTTTATCAATCGCAGATATCAATAATCTGACGAGAACTGGAACACAGACAACGCTTCGGTGGGATCGCGATGCAGGAAGTTCATCGAGTTCGTAACCGGATCAAGTTTTATGAAATTTGCAGGATCTGGGAAAGAATATGGACCGTAGCTATTGATTGCAACAAAATCGTTTGGAACCTTGATTGATTGTATAACCGAACCGTCTAATCCTGTTTGAACGAAATTCCGCCCGTTAGCTGAGCCAATTTCACCCATCCAGATTCTACCTTTCGTGTCAATTACGTAGTCCCCACGATAGTTAAAGGG
>JBMOKV010000511.1:4700-7461 GCA_049325495.1 Candidatus Rifleibacteriota bacterium
CTATAATCCGCAGATTTCAAAACTGTTGAACCAGTTTTCTGATCAATAAAATACAGCCTGTTTGTCCAGATTCCGGATGAGTCATTTCCACAACGCAGCATAATTCTTCCGCCGCCGACCTTGAACTGATGCACCGCAATTCCATAACCGGTGATATTGCTGGGAATAACGCACAAATCAGATGAAGTTGAAAGAGGGTTATCGATATCGTATCTTTTGATAAGGAATGAATCGTTGGATGAGAGATTGGTATAGGGAGCCACAAAATAGAGACTATTGGTGGATTCATCGGCTGCAACCAGTGCAAGATGCCCAAAGTCGTCGCTCAAAGTCGTGTTAACGGTTTCAATGGACTGCATCCCTGAAAGAGTCGCCGGAGAAGCAATTTCGAAAAGATCATGTTGACTGCTTGCAGGATACACGGTGCAAACGACAAACAATTTTGAACCTGCATAAATCATCTGTGCTTCAGAATATATACCAGGCATGGATATTGAATTTTGTGGAACAAGGTTTGTATTGAACGATTGAATATCTATTTGTGTTGAATTTCTGTAGCAGATGAACAGCAGACCACCACCATAAACCATGCTTACATCAGTAAAAGATGGGGCTGCGGCAGATGCAAAGACCAGCTGACTCTGGGAAGCAGTTCCATCGGCAGAATATCCAGTGATATAGAGGTCTGTTGATTGTGTATGGGCCACAAAGAATTTGCCTTCTGCAGCAACGAAGTCAAGGGCTGTTCCCTGACTGAGTAGGTTACCAGAGTCAACCAGTGAAATGGTCTGAACCTGGTAAGCAGCCGCGGATTTGGTGCTGTTGGTGCCGGTAAGGGGCAGAGAAACCACGTTGCCAGCGCGGTTGCGCAGGCGGACTTCGTAGTTGGTTGATTGAGCCAGGCCGGTGAATTCATAGAAAGTTTCGGAAACTGTTACGGTTGTTCCAACCTGAGTAGAAGTTAAAACATCCCAGATTTCGACTTCGGTTGACTGGGTGAAGGGCGCATTTTTCCAGGCCACTTCGATTTCTGTATCCTTAACTTCGCGCCATACAAGATTGGTGGGAGCACCAATCGGTTTGTCGATGTTGATCTCGTTGCTTGAAAGGACAAAGTTCTGACCAGTGGCGGCAAGAGTCCAGTTTTTCTTTAAAACGGCTTTGTGTTTACCTGGAGTAACGTTGCTAAGATCCGCACGATCCTGAGTATCGGTCAAGTCGGAAACGTTTGGTCGTGTCATGGGATTGCCGTCAACAAAAACTTCGGTTTCGGCGGGATCAACCGAAGTTGCAAAGAACCGGTTTCCAACCAGATCAAGCAGATTGATACTGGTAAAGGTATGAGCTGAAATATTGGGTGAAACAGGTGAAGCAGAAAGATTTTCCTGAATTGATGCACCCGGTCCGACGCTTATCACACCTGATTCGGCAAAATATCCATTTCTCAAAGGCAAAGCAAAAACCTGAAAGTTTCCCAGGGGGACGTCAGAGAATGAATATTCGCCAGTGCCCGGAACTGAATTAACGGTTTTAATGTATTTGGAATTGTCATAGTCCCAAAGGCGAACTTCGTAAGTATCAGAAAGATTTGCCGGTGAAATAACCCCGTAAATTCTTGCTTTGAGACTTGTTGAAGGATTAACGACAAGCGTTCCATAATTGTAATCTGCCGTTACACTTACCGCAGCGGGTACTAATGAAAGCTCATAAGAACCATCAATCATCAGACTGTACGTCTGAGCAGGAACCTGGAAGCGGAAAAATCCGTTTGAACTGGTTTTAGTTTCAAGAATCGGGGCATTGACATCTGCTGATTTCAGCTGCACTTCAACGCCGGATTCATCGGTTTCACCAGGCAATCTGGGGGATTTCTGAATATTTCCGGTAACGTTAAAGAAAACGCCGTTGGATGGAACAACAACAAAGGCGGTGCCAAAGCTGATGTCAGCATTAACTGAAAGAGGGTTTGCAAATGCATTTTTAAATTTGTATCCGCCGCCAACGGCAAAATCATAGTTGCCTGGGGGAACGACAAATGAGAATTGACCAAGACTGTCTGAAATAGCTGAATATGAAACATTGGTGGCCTGAGAAGTCAAAGTAAGGTTTACCCCGGCTTCGTCAGTTTCGCCAAATGCTTTGGCTTCTTTGGAAACCACCCCGGTTACATGCCATTCAACCTTGGTCGGAACAACATTGATAGTGTTGGGAAATGAAAAGCCCGGGATAACGTTAATCGGGTTACCAGGGAATGGGTTGTTCTGAAGACGATAAAGCCCGGAAACCGAGAGGTCGTATTGCCCTGGGGGAACCATAAAGGCAAAATATCCGACGTCGTCGGTAATGGCCGAATAAATTCTTCCTGATGCGTCAGTGGCGGTAAGGGTAAGGTTTACGCCGCCCTGGTTGCTTTCATCGAGGGCGAAAGCCTGTTTGGAAATATTTCCCTGAACCTGAATACTGGGAACCGCTGAGGGTCTGATTGAAATAGTTGAAGAAAAATCGTATTGAGTAGTTACCTGCAATGGACTGCCTGATAGAGGATGAGTAACAAATTCATAACCGCCACCGATCGAAACAGTATATTCTCCGGCAGGCACGAAGAAAGAGAATGATCCATCTGAGACTGATACAGAAGAATAGGTGACACCGGATGCAGCGGTCGATGAAAGGGTTAAGGGCACCCCGCCATTGTGGCCTTCATTAAAGGCGTAGGCCTGCTTGGAAACAATACCTCTAACCAGAGCGTCGGGGATCTGGG
>JBMOKV010000512.1:0-7430 GCA_049325495.1 Candidatus Rifleibacteriota bacterium
ATCGAGACCAGTACAATGTGAGTTGTGGCAGAAAGACCGCTGTCTACGCTTACCGTCAGAGAATTCGAGTTAAAATCGGTCGCATGAGCGGTGACAGTATAAACTCCCGGTTCAATATCCGGTAATGAAAAGCCACCGTTAATATCTGTCATTACTGAGCCTGTAGTGGGCGAGGTCATGACCGTTGCTCCAGCCACACCGATTCCAGTCTGAGAATCAACCACCGTTCCTACGATAGTCCCCCTCAATGTACTACTGGTTCCACAACCGACGGCTGTCAGCAAAGACAGGCTCAATATAAGAGCCATCAAAATCTGAATTTTTTTAACCATACCCGCTCCTTCCTTGGGCTGCTAATCCTGTGTTCTTAATCGGCATTTAAGGCAAAAAAGTTTAATGGCCATTAAAATTCTTTCGATTTTTTTTTCATCATCGCCGCTGCCATGCTATAATTGGCCCATGAAACTCAAAGGACGAAACGGCACCAATCTGCTTGAGCTGCTTCTGGCTTTATCCATTCTTTCAGGGGCCCTGTATCCCATTGTCTATATTTTTAGAATGGCGCAACCGGTAAAAAAGAAAACCCAGACCGAGTTTCTCGCAACCTTGTTAACCCACCACATTATTGAAACGATTGTTGCCAGTAAAATTGCCAACCCTGATTATCTGCCACCCATGACCGAAACCCAGCCCATCGTACAAAGCGATAATGCCGTGGCGAACGTATCTGATTATTTCAGACATATATCCGAGCAGGGCGAAACAATAACTGAAAATGACACCAGCCAGCTCTATTGGTCACTGAAGCAGTTTTCCTGCCGAGTTGACACCTATTATCTCGAAGGATTTCTTTACAAGGCCATTGTTTACATTACCTATGAAAAAGATGGCAGACCAATGAAGGTTTTCCTTGAACGGCTGCTCTCTCAACCTTTACTAGGCGGGAATGACGGCGAGAGCGAAGGTGGCGCAGAACCTGAAGAAGAGAGCCAGAAGCAATGAAATTCAAAAAAGGCGAACTCTCTTTCGAAGCAATCCTTGGAATGGCTTTTCTGGCAGTTTTTATCACCACCTTAATTTCCGTCTATCAGTTTTATCTGACTCAAAATCCCGAAAGAATTGATACCAGTGATGTAGTTACCAGCTACAGCCTGGTTCTGGAAAACCTTAAAAATGACGTAAAATTTGCTGATTCAATGAAAATAGTTGCAGATGGCGTTGAGCTGTTTGAAAACCAGAAATTATTGTCAGCCTATCGCCAGATTAATGGCAACCTTTACCGCACCGATGCTGAAGGAAAAGGCTGCATACTGATGAATCGGCTTGAGAAGGCAACTTTCAAAGCCCATCCTGACCTGACCAGACTTCTCATGGTTACCCTCCTTCCTGAGGATAAAATGCAGATACCTTTCTTTACTTCTTTTGCGCTGCGGGGTGGTAACCTTGAATAGAATAGAACTTTCCCGACGTGGCGCGATTGTAAGCCTTATTCTTGCCTGCATATTGACCTTGCTAGTCATTTCTACGGCCTTTCTTCTTAACAACCTTCACCGCTCTCTCGCTGTTCCGGTTGCAGCACATCTGAAAGCCGATTATCAAATGGAATCAGCCATCGTAATGCAAATGCAGAAAATCAGAAATGACAACAAAGGAGATTTCAGAAAAATCAATTCCTCCCGTGAAATCTCCCCTGGCTATCTATTGATGTTGTCTGGGGAACAGCTCTCTGAAATGGTCTGGCAATTCAACCTGACCCTTAATGGCCCAGGTTTTTCGCGCAGTCTGAAAGCCCAGGCTTCGAAAAATCACCCCGACCGCATTATTTATCAGCGCTGACCGGCAAGTCGGTTTCTGATACAAATTCAAGGCTGTCTTTTCGCCTGATAAATACAAAAGAACCATGAGACACTTGGCGATTTCGCGATCTTACCTGCCACAAATCCGTTATACGCTCTATCAATCCCCGTGAAATCTCACGGCAAAAACCCAGCTCGATAAGCCAGAGTCTGATGATTTCGCGCCGTAAAACAGGGGGCAACAAAGGCTCCAGAGCGAGAACTTTTCCGCAACAATGCAGACTTAAGTAATTCAGAGCCTGCTTTTTCAGAAATTCCTGTGATTCATCGAGATCATTTACAAATAACGCGGCTTTTTGGGGAGCCTGCGGAAAAAGCCGCAGAACCTCTGGAGAAATCCGTTTTCTGACCGCGTTTCTCAGAAAATCTTCCGAACTGTTAGTCTCATCTTCAAGCCATGGTTGTTGCAGATCGGTCAAGGCCTTTTCGAGCTCGTTTCGTTGAATGGTTAAAATTGGGCGAATGACTCTAAGGCTCAAGCCAGAATCAAGCACAATATTTTTGTCATTCCTGATCGCTCCCATCCCCTGCAGCGAAGAACCGGAAAAGAGACGCATCAACAGAGTTTCCATCTGGTCATCGGCCGTATGGCCAGTTAAGACAGCGTTAACCTCTTCCTGAGCCGACATATCTGCCAGCGATTCATAGCGAAATTGCCTTGCCCAGGCCTCGACTCCTTTTTCGGCAGTTTGTTTCACTCTTTCGACTGAAGCTGTGCGGCAAAAAAATGACAATCCAAGGCTTTGCGCAAGTTTTTTTACCCATTCACAATCAAGAGAAGAAGTCGGTCTCAAAGAATGATCCACGTGAAACACGCAAAGCCTTATTTTTTTTATTCTGCAGAAGTGCTTCAGCAGCAGAAGCATGGCAACCGAATCACAACCACCAGAAACAGCCGCACCAACTGATTTGACCCCATCCGGCAGAAAAACCCTGCTCAGCAATGACTGAAATCCAGGATTTCTCAAGCTTAACGGTTTTCTTTTGCACTGATTCAAGCGAATTCTCAAATATTTTTTTAACTGAAGAACTATACAAAAGCTCATTTAACTTTGCCGACATGGCTGGTGCTTCATTTTATCGGCACCATTCCTGGAGGTGACCAGACATGGAAGATTAAGAGCCTGCTCTGCACGAAACCACATTATTTTAACATTTCTCAGCAGATCCCGGTAAAATTTCTTTCGCCGATTCATCTGCTTAACTATTGCCGGATTTGACTGAACAGTTACATCGATGCTAATCTTTTCAGGCCCAACAGGAGATGTATTGATGAATATTAAAACCGCAGCGGTCTTCGCGATAATTTTCGCCTGGCTTCTGTGGTTTTTTCTTGCACTTTCAGACGCTTATATGGATGACGCATATATAGGTTTTACTTATATCCGCAATCTTGTCGAGGGAAATGGTTTTGTATTCAATATCGGCCAAAGAGTAGAAGGCGTAACTAATGCAGGCTGGTTGTTGTTTCTGACTCCGGCCTGTTTTTTTCTGCCTATACCGGCCACCGCAAAAGTCATCGCGCTGGTATTGCTGATAATCTCAGCCATTCTGCTCTATCAAACCAGACATTTTTTCTTCGCCGAAGACTCAGATTTTAGAATGCTCCTGGTGCTGTTTTGCAGTCTGAGTTCATTCGATCTTCTATATTTTTCTTTCACCGGCATGGAAACAGCCTTTACAGCCTTCGTCATTCTACTTGCCTTTTTATTGACCATTCGCGGCCGTTACAATCTGACCGCCATTTTACTTGCCATGGCGTTTACCGTGCGACCAGAGACCGTAACAATACTTCCCTTATGGGCACTAATTGCTGTCGTCGCAAGATGCATAGATTTAAAAACTTTTTTTAAACTTTTTTTGGTTTTTCTGGGATCTTTTTTCTTCATTGAAATTTTAAGATTTTCTTATTATGGCAGCTGGTTACCCAATACTTTTTTTGCAAAACCTTCTTCAAGTGGAATTTTTTTGCAGAACCTTTTTGCACTGGCACGCTGCGACGGGTCGCTCAGAAACATTTCTTTTCCCTTTTCCAATCTAATTGCGCCATTATTCGTCTTCGCCGGTGCTTATTCAGGTTTCAGACACAATCGCACCCTGGGACTTCTAGTTTTTTCAGCTGCAACGACGGGCTATGCTTTTTCAATCTATGCAAAAGAAGACTGGACCATGACCGGCAGGTATTTTGCCCCTTACACTTTTGCAGCATTTCTGATGATTTTTGCCGGCTTTTCTGAAGCTTTTGCAAGGCTCAGCCTGCCAATTCGTCGCCAGCGCTTGATTTTGTTTGGTCTTTCAATGATTGTCGCTTTTGTGGGCATTCTCAATGCCTGGTTCTGGTTAAAACCTGAAAGCCAGAAGACTTATCCCTGGTATGTCATGAATTCCAGACCATTGGAAGACGCATCCCGCTGGATAGAAAAAAACACACCTGCAGATTCAGTTATTGCCACCAGACGGATCGGTTGCCTCTCATATTTTTCCCGACGCAGAGTTTTCGATTATAAGTTCGGTCTTCCCGAGCCTGAGGTTGCCGCCTTGATAAAGACCAGCAAAGAACCCTTCAATACTCCTCAGAATCCACTTTTAAAAGAAATCTGGCAAAAAGCTGACCCCGACTATATTCTTGAAGACACGGGCCTGATTCACAGTTTCGGCTACAAGCAACATCGCGGCAACTTTGAAGTTCACGGCCGCATCTATTCACCCGTTCAGGAATTCAAAATTAACGAGAACACTAATTGGGTTCTATGCCGCAAAAAATAGTTTTAGAATTTGTTTTCAATAATCATGAAGGAGAAATCTTATGAGGTTTATCAGAATGTTCATGGCAGTTTCGCTCATTTTTTCAGCCGCAACGGGGTTTGCCCAGGCAATGGAACTCATTGAGAACACTGAAAGTCCGGTTTCGGAATCAGCGGCACCCATAGAAAGTGTAAAAAGGAATAGTGGCCGACCTGATGGATATAACTGCTGGGACAGACGGGATGACTACAAAAATAGTTCTGGGTTCACCGAAATACCATCAAACGAGATTCCAGAAGAATTCGATGCGGTTGTAGATCTTTCTGATTGCCGGTTCGGCAATCGCCAGAAAGAAGCTATTTCTGTCCAAGAAGGCGCTTGTGATGGAAAAGCAGTGATTAAATTGACTCTGGATCCGGTAAAAACCGAATTTCGCAAGGCCAAAATCGAGCTTATTTTTGCTGGAAGCATCGAAGGGCACCTTCTCAACATCGGCGATTCATCGACCAACAATGGTTTTGGCGGCGACGGAGCCACCCAGTCCCGCGACAGTGAAGCACAGATTGTAAACGGTGATTTTAGCGTTTTTGGCGATGACTTCGCTCCCACTGGCGAAGAAAAGGTTCTGGCTTCAGTGAAAGGTCTGGCAAAACCTGACTCTTCAGTAATTATCGAAATAGGCAACAATTTCATCGCCTGGAAGACATCAGACGGCATAACCGGTTCGGTCAACTCACCTTTCATTTTCAGCCTCGACGGCCAGGAAGACAAAGAAGGCCCGGTTAACCACGACATTTTTATCGGCCTGAACCAGGTTGTAGACGGCAACTACCGCAGCGGCAAAGGCCTCATAAAAGCAAACATCAAACTCTCTCACTGACCGCAGGCCCAATCAGCAGCACCGGTAGAATTGCCGCTGAAAAGTGGTGCTGTCTGTCTTTTCCAGCCAGAAACAACAAAACCCGCCTTTTGGGCGGGTTTCGGTAGCAAGGGTCGGAATCGAACCGACGACCGCACGGGTATGAACCGTGTGCTCTGACCAGCTGAGCTACCTTGCCATGCTGGTAAAACAAAGGCCTGAAAATTTTTCAGGCCCTGTTTGCGGTTGCGGGGGACGGATTTGAACCGCCGACCTTCGGGTTATGAGCCCGACGAGCTACCAGACTGCTCCACCCCGCGTCGTTAGGTGTGCCGAGAGCCGGGCTTGAACCGGCACGGGTTTTACCCCACCGGATTTTAAGTCCGGTGCGTCTGCCAATTCCGCCATCCCGGCGGAGTGTTCTGTCATAATAGCAGTCGAACAATCTAAAGTCAAGGAAATTTATTATTTAATTGTTCGATTATCTGAAGCAATATGCTTGTCTAATTGAAAGGCTTCAATTAAAATGGAATATGTGAAAGATGAGGCTTAAGATGTACATTCGAACCAGAGGCGGGGTTACTCTTTTAGAAATTGTATCAGCGCTACTGATACTGGCGTTCGCTTTTCTGCCGATTTTTGGCATGATAACCAGCGGCAGCAAAGACACCGACATTTCTGAAACCTATATTTTTGCCCAGACTTCTGCACGAAATATTCTCGATTCACTGCTGGACGACGTGCCTTTCTACGCTCTGAGAGTGGCCACCTCAAATGTTTCCGATATCGGCGAAAGCAACAGCGAGCCTAATGTAGGGGAACTTTTTGACATCGCTCCGCCTCTTGGCCCCAATTACCAGGTTGCCAGTTTTTTAAGATCAATCGGCAATGATCCCGAAGTTGACCATTTCACCCGCGGAGAGCTCACAGACGACCGCGGTAACAAATACAAATTAAAAATTTACGTTTTCCCGGTTCCGTGTAACGACCCCTTTGACAATGATACCGACATGTCTTTTCGATACCTCCCACGGCCTGAATTTGAAAAACAACTGGGCTGGTACACTGTTAAGCCACAGGAATCAGACGCCTACGTCGTTTCCGGCGACAACCCATATAACATGGCTCTTCCGGCTATAGAAATCAAAGACGCCAGATCCCTGGGAGCACAGGAAGGCCCGGCAGGCAACAATTTCTGCGTAATGAAAAAAATTCTTTTAAGAATCAAATGGACGCTTAAAAATGGAATAGAGAGATCTATCGAGGTTTACACAATGAAAGCCAATCTTGACCGGGAGGGATCATGAGAAACAGAAGTGGTTTTGCCGTTCCCATCGTATTGGTTTTCGCGACCATTCTGGCCATTCTCGGCACTTTCATTTACAAAAATACGAGACAATATGGCTCTCAAACAAGATCAAGCAATTCTCAGCTGCAGGCCCATTTTCTGGCTCGCGCAGGATTGCAGCATGCGATGCTGAAAATCAAACTGCTTAACCGTGAACTTTACGATGCCGCGCTGATTTCTCAAGGTCTCAACCCTCTGTTTGACTTCAATACGATCTCAGATTACAACAACCCCCATCTGGCCATAAGCGAATACAATCCGGGGCCCATTTTTCTTTATACCAGTGGCATGTTTTCAAGAAACGGCCTGTTCACCAAAAGTTTTTCCCCGGCAGGTCCAAACAACAAAGATTTCTGGCTGATGAAGTTCCAGGAAGACATCATTTCGGGCATCGAGATCGCCGGAACAAAATATAACTGGTGTCTTAACATGGTGGCCGTACCGCCCGAAATCAATGCCCTGCTGACCGAACCCTTCAGCGGCCAATATCAGATTACTGCCCTCAATATAGCAGCCAGAGAAGTTTCAGAAGCTTCAGGCAATGTGAGCAATGCGGCAATTATCGAATTAACCATGGAAAGTCTGATCAACAATGCCAAAGATGAAAACTATCGATATATTC
>JBMOKV010000513.1:0-7392 GCA_049325495.1 Candidatus Rifleibacteriota bacterium
CCCGCCGCCGACGTAATTAACGATTTCAAAAAAAATACCGGCAGCAGCGATTCTGTGAGTGTTTCCTGGCTTTCTGACCACTTCACCGAGCAGTATGACCCAATTCTGCTTTCGGCTATTTCTGATGCCATCTGCGGAAAAAACTCAATATCGCCATTTAGCGTGGCACTTGGTTTGTTCGCTTTTGCCGTGGCTATTGTGTTGGCATTGGTCGCCGGAATGGCAACTGGAGCCCCTGATGGCGAACGCCGTTGTTATGCATGGGGAATCGCTTTGTTCGTCTGGATCACTCTGGGTTCTGGCGGAAAAGAAATTCTGCAGAATATGCCGGTGCCGGCTGTTTTGCTATTATTTTACCTGCTTGGTTTAAATTGCGGTTTTGTCCCAGGCTGGAAGCATCTGAAGCCTTGCCTGATTTTCTTTGTGCTCATGGAAATTAACGTGGTTCTGGGAACGGCATTCTTCTGGGAAAATATTGGCGAAGCCCTGCCATGGCTCCCGGCTTTTTTGCTCTGGTACCCTGTTGCCTGGGTCTGCAAACTTGGCTTATTCGGATTTTCCCTGATGCACCGGGCTTTTCCGGTGTGGATGGTTGATTGGAATCTTCCCTGGCTGATTCTAACTATTCTGCCTTTAATCATTCCACGCGGGATTATCCCCAATTGCCTTGGCCTTCTGATGCCAGTGACTTCGCCATATGCCGCGACGACCGCCCTTAATGCTGACAAACCGGATGGGAATAAGCAACTTCGCTTTGCAGTCGTGCTCATGGCGGTAATGGTGATTTTCTGGGTTATTCGCTTCTCTCAGGGCATGATTCAAGTCGAAATTCTGCAGGCGGTTGCCGGCAATTTCATGCGGACATTGTTGTTGCCTTGTTCTTATCTGATTTTTCTGGTCTTACGCAAGAGAAACACTCCTTGCAAGAATTGTTGAATGTCAGTAAGATGGGCTGATGAACAGATTGCTGAGTGAATGCCCATTTAAGACATTTAAAAAACGGGTGACAGGTAATTTTAATTGAATAGTAAAGAGCGAAAATCAGACCTTGGCTTTTTTAATGCTTTTCTGCTGATTTTGATTCTGCTTTTGCCTGCTCTTTTTGCTTTCAGACATTTGCACCAGACAACTTCTGATCTTCTGAAAAGAGCCGAATTGGAAAAAATTGATTCGCTTGAATACGAAATGAACGATTTTGCAGAATCTCTGGTTCCCAGCAATTATATTGAACGCGCACTTGAAAATACAGAAATGCAACTTGGGCTTAGAACTGATTTGAAAAATAATGGCGAAGAAGACCCGGATTTATACAACCAAGCGGCTTTTGAGAAAATGTTGCAGCATCTGCAGAATAATTTTGCCCTGAAACCGGTATTGCTGGTTGGAGTTGAGCATGATGTTAAGCGGGTGCATTCTTTTTTCACCAGCGATTTTGACAACAGGAGCGCCAAAGAAAAATCAAAGCTTGAAATCACTCTGGCAGCAGCAATTATCGATAAGGTAATGCAAAGAAAGATTCATAAAAATCTGAAAGTTCAACAACGATTGAATAGATTGCATTTGGACTGTGGTCTAGATGCTTTTACGACAGATGCTCACATCAAGAATAGAGCCGACATTTTAAAGAGCATGTTCTCGCCGGTGGCAGATTTTCCAAAGGTGGCAGGCAGGTGTCACGAAGTCTATACAACCAGCTTCGGTTCGCAAAGGCTTTATTTTTACACCAATGGAAGTATGCTGGGGAACCATATTGCCGGTGGTTACTTCATTGTTTTTGCCGGCCGAAATATTTCGTGCTCGAAAATTCTGGCGCAGGCCAAAAATTCGGGTGACGTTTTTCAACGAAAGATGGTGCGAAGCCATTCTCCAATAGAGCACGCTTTCATAAACTCCCCGGAGCAGTCAGCTCTAATTCGCCATCTGCCTGAAACTTTTCAATCTCAGCTTTCGCTTGGCAGGCAAAATCCAGGCTTTTCAGAATTGAATAACTATGGACTGATGGTTTTGGTTTTAAATTCTCAATTGAATCAAAAGTTGAAAAAATACTACCTGCTCAGCGGCTTTCTCCAAAAGCTTCTTATACTGCTTACTCTGGGTGCGGCAGCTTTTTTCTATTTTCATGGCTTCAGTCTTAAAGGCCGGTTGCGCAGGAAGATTCTTTTCATCGCAGGTCTGATAATCCTGCTGCCTTATATCCTGGTTGGCTATTTTTCAGGCCTGATTCTTGACAGCATCGAGAAGATTCGCCCTCGCGAGGTTCAGACCGCAGCAGAAAGCAAGATGTTCGAAGTGTCTCAGTTCGTGAGTGATACAAGGCTTAGAAGGCAATTGGTGGCGTTGGAAGCCAAAAGAAGAATAAATGAAGCTCTGCTTGAAGATCCCGAGAGCTTGTTCGCGGCAAATGCTTTTGAACGATTCATACCAAAAACATTGAATAACGAAACAGTTTCAATCTCTCTGCCTGATGGGAAATTCGTCTTAATCAATAAAGAACTCGCCGGACGTAAAGACAGTGAAAAGTTTGCCCGATTCTTCGGTGTCAAATGCCTGAATAATCTTGGAGTTCTCGATAAAGAGAATGAAAATTCCCGCCGCGAGCTTGAACTGGCAAACCTTGCTGCCGGCTTTCTGAGTGAGGCTAAAAGACGTTATACCGAGGGTGTTTCCCTTGGGTTTGAAGCATCTACAATCAAAGATGTTGCCCATATGTCAATTTTCTGGAAAATGATCTTTTTTGTCTTTTCATCCGCTGCAGGAGACTATCAACCAGCGATTGGCATGGCCAGCATATTTTTTGGAGAAATTCACAACTTTGGTGAATGTTTAAATCAGATCAGTTATGACTATCGAAACTTTTTGCGGGTTGAAACTCCTTTTATCAAGCACGGTTTTGCAGTAGGGAGGCTCGATACCAACGGAGAACTCTGGATCAGATGGCCAGAGACTCTTGCAGAAAGTCACAAAGAAAAGCGTTTGCTTGAATATGTGGCTCGCGAGAACTTTTCTGGTAGTGAAACTCATCAGAATGGCAGAAAAATTCAAACTCTTGTTTGGAAATATACTTTGCGCGATCCCCATGTATATGCTGGAGTTACCGAGGCAACGCCGGATTTGTGGATAATTTACATGTTCAATCTGCTGCCTTTCGCAGGGGGGCTGTTTTCTTTGCTGAGCCTGCTTCTGCTGGCCGACTTTTTATGGGAACTGTTCGTGCTTCCGATAAAAGAGTTTATCCCCGCACTTCAGCAAATAAGCGTTGGTGCTTATCATACAAGAATTCAGATTGCCAGGACCGATGAACTGGGTTTACTGGCTGATTCGTTCAATTCTATGGCTGAAGGATTGCAGCAGCGCGAGAAAATGCGGCGGTTTGTATCTGAAAAGCTCCTGGAAACAGTAGCCCAGGAGACATCAGAAGTGGCGCGGGCACAGGAGAATGAGCTGTCGGTACTGGTTTCTGACATTCGTGGATTCACCAATCTGAGTGAAAAGAATTCTCCGGAAGAGATCGTCAGTCTTTTAAATGATTATTTTACCGAAATGGAAGAAGCCATCAAGGCCTTTGGAGGCAATGTTGAGCGCTTTATTGGTGATGCCGTCGTTGCTGCTTTTTACCCCTCTGCAAATGAGATAAACCATGCTCAGAGAGCTGTTGATGCCGCTTTGTCTATGCGGGCAAAACTGCAGAATTTAAATGAATGCAGACTTCGTCAGGGAAAGTTCACCATCGAAAACGGCATTGGCATTGTTACTGATGTTGCCTTGTCAGGGGTTACCGGTGAAAAGTCCGGTCGTCAGGTTTTTATGATTATCGGTTCTGCAGTTATGCGTGCAAGTGAACTCGATGCAATAACTGCGAAATTTAAAGGAAATAAAATTGCTGTCTGCGGTAAAACTGCCAGTATGGCGGTTAAGCAGAGCTTTGTAAAGGTTTCTGAACACAGCGATGCTATGAGGCTCAGGGAAACCGATGAATAAAGACAGTAAAGTACTGATAAAGAGGCGTTTGAGTGGCGGCACTCTTGTCTTGTCCTGGCTGTTTCTTCTGGTAATTCCTGCATTTATTTTAAATTACACATTAGAACGACTATTTAAAATAACCGTGGAAACAAACGCTAAAATCAAGCAGTCCAGGCTTTCCGTTGAAATGGAAATGTTTAAGAAGGACGTACTTATTGCTCACTATCTTGATAGAGAGATCGGCAATTATCTGGCAAATGCGCCCGAAGAAAGTCTTTTAGATTCTGCCCCCGGAACGGCTGACGATTTTAAGAAGCAAACTGGAATTGCGCTCTGCGGCCTGATTATTCACGGCAAGGACACCGCAGATATCAGAAGCAGTTACCATGAACCTGTCTTTAAAAAGCTGATCGGGATGATTCCGAAAAGATTGACGCTGAAGTATTTCATTTCCAGAAATGATCAACCATTTCTTAAGTTTTTTGAGAAGAAAAATGAGGTTGAAACGCAATCGCTTAAAGGAGAAAGCGCCTGGAATAAGCTGGTCAAGGATGTTGATGGATTCTGGCAAAGTCATTTTGGTCTGGTTGCTGAGCTTCCTCTTGTTCCTGATAAAACTTCTCAATCCGTATCTTCAAAGCTGGGCGGCACAGTCTATTTTTACTATCACCCTGTTTACTCTGGCAAAGCATCTGACAGAAAGATTCAAGGGGGTGTTTTGCTTCTTATTCGTGGCTCAGCACTTTCAGCGCTTCAGATTGTTGCAAAAAGTCAAAATTCAGTAGACAAAGAATTAACGCGCAGTTTGACCTATTATCCTCACGAGATAAATGATTCGCGTAAAATCGACTTCAATCACAAGCTTACTTCCTTCGGTTTTGATTCTGAGGGAGTCCATCTGCAGACCCCTATTCCAGAAAGCCTTGCTGTGCAATTTATTCAGCGGGGCGGCTTTAACCCGATAGGACTGAAAAAGTTTCGCAAAAGTATTCCCCTGCTTAAGGTCACTCTTCCGGCCAATAAACTTGAACACCCTTTAAAGAAGCACTCTGCCTTAATTTCCATGATCATTCGCTTCTTGTGCGCAATCAGTTTTATTCTGGCACTGCGAATCTATTTTTTTGGTTTTGAAATCAGGGCAGGTGTCAGACAAAAAGTGGTAATCGGCACTCTGCTGGTTTCATTTCTCCCTCTAACCCTGCTCATAGCAGCCTATCAGACCTGGAGCGAGTTTAACCAGAGGTTGCTGCAGGTTGAAATGGAAAACACCATGAAAAGCAATTCGAGGGTCATTCGTAAGAAACTGGCATCATATATTCATCGAGTCGAAAAGTTTTCTATGGATGTTGCCGGGCAAATCGAGGAAATGCCGAGTGCTACGGATGCTGAACTTGAGAAGTTTCTGCAAAGCTCGATTGATAAATCTGTTGCTCAGGGGCTTTTTCTTGATCGACCGTGGAAAGAGCCGATTTCTGTCTTTAATGAAGAAAATGCATGTGGATTCATTACCAGTCGTGACGAGAGCTTTTTTCGGAAAATGCTTGCCAGAATAAGCATGAATGCTGGACTGTTTAACAGCTCTTATAATGAGGGGGCAGGCGATTATTCTTCAACCGATCTTCAGTATGTTGACGATTCAAGTGCTGGAATACTTAACTCTATGTTAAACAGTTTTGGCCGATTGATGGACTATCAGATTTTTGCCAGCCTGAATTCCTATTCAATGGCGAAAATTGAGTGGAATGTGGGCAATAAACCACGTTACGGGTCTGTAACCGCCAGGTTTAATCGTCAAATGCTCATTCGAGGTTTCGTCAAAGAGTATCTTGCGTCCCCCAATTTAAAAAGCGACTACAGTAAATTTTCCATGGAAACTGCTTTCTTTACCTTCGACAATTCGCAGGATGTCGCTGAAGTGCACTGCTTAACACCATCCTATGATTACACAAAAATCTATAATCAGCTGATTCTTGCCTGTCAGGTAAATGCTTCGTTAATGACCGATGTTGATGAAATACCTGTTCATATTGATTACGTTTCCCGCTTTCCCATGCTGATTGTGACAACTGCTCAAAGATTACAGCGCCAAAGTTCAGATTTTTCTTTCGTTCTTCTGCTTATTTACGGACTTGTGCTGATTTAACGCGAAAAAGAGAATCGAAACCGGTGATGAATTCGAAGACTTGAAGGAAGCCTTCGATTCAATGCTGGCTGGGGTTATTCAGAAGGAAAGACTGCTTCAGTTTGTATCAGAGGATGTTGTTTCTGCGGTTAAGTCGTCAGATGACCAGGCCTTGCAGCCTGGTGGTGAAAAGCTCGAAGCAACCATTATTTTTGCTTCAATCTCGGATTTTGAGCAGAGAATCGCTTCATTGAGCGGAACCGGGTTGATGGATTTACTCGATATTTTCATCTCGGCGGGCGATAAAGTGGCGAGGTCGACGGGTGGAATTCTGGATAAGGTTATCGAAAGCACCCTGATGTTTGTTTACCGCTCCAGGTCCGAGAATGACAATCATGCCATCAAAGCCTGTTACGCTGCCCTGGAATTGAAAAAAGAGCTGCTCGAGATCGGCATTACAGCTCACATTGGAATTTCAACCGGAAGCGTGCTTTCGGGTCGAATTGGTTCGAGAAAAGGAAAACTCGACTTCACTGTAATTGGCGATGCCGTAAATATGGCCGCCCGGCTTAAAGCCCAGGCAAATAAAGCCAGCAAAACAGGAATAGTTATCGCGCCAGCAACTATTAGAAAAACAAAAGGCTGGGCGAGAGTGAATTTCATTGATAGGGTTGCAATAAAGGGTAAGAGTCGAGACTACCCTATTTATGAATTGCTTGAGTTAAGATCCAACTTGAATTGAAGCCGGGAAAAAAACATTTTACTGTGAAAGAGTTGTTTAGCCCGTTGAAATTCTGAAGCTGGCGGATTATTCTGGATTTTTCTGATGATTCGCTATTGACTTGAAAAAATGGCTCATGATATTTTGAGCTTCAAAAGCCCGTTAATAACGGGCGGTCCGGTTCGTTCTCCATGTTTTTTTTTCGGCAGCTCCTTCCGGGTCCCGACTTCGGGAAACGCAATGAATGACCAGATCATGATTCATCTTTGAAGCAGCTGAGGAGGGTGAGTTTGAAACAAATGTTTGATTTGCTGAAAATTGTGGCTGTCGGCCCGACAGCTGCTTTCAGGCTCTAAGGTGAAATTCGCTTCTCTGCCTGCTGATCGACCCCTTCACATTCTGGTTGCCACAGTGTTTTTTCTGCTTCTGGCTGCAACTTACGGTGAAACACCCTCCGAGAAACGGAATGGCGGTGCGGCGCCGGCACTGGTTATGCCGGTTTCAAGTGCTCAGGCCGGGAGTGAAGAAGCACTGTATCTGGGCTTGATTCGCGTTTGCCACGAGGCTCCAGAGTCGTTTCTTCCGGTTC
>JBMOKV010000514.1:0-7376 GCA_049325495.1 Candidatus Rifleibacteriota bacterium
TCATTTGCATCTCCTCTATTATTCAGCCAGTTTGATGGTAAAATCACGACGACTTAAAACGATACGGGAACCACAAAAATTACAGAATCTTGCCCTTCCAATAGAGAACGCTCCGCAGCCGGAACAGATCATCAATCCTTCGCGCGGCTGGTTATCTATTTTCAGCACCGAAATCCAGGCTTCATGAATACCCAGAATGAAAAGAGAAACAAAGGCAATAATCACTCCGCTCAGCATCTGAAGATTCAATTTAAAAACCACGAAATCAAAAAGACCGTGTAAAACCGCGGCGGCAACAATAGCCAGCAGAATTCGCAAAGCTACCGTCGAATCTGATCGTGGTCTATTGATGGCGTTTGCCGCTATTGCTGCGCACATACAGCTGAAATAAAGGTGGGCGGTCGAACTGATAATCATTCTCGGCAAAACCACGTATGAGCCAAAAACAGCATAATATTGAATGTTCTCTAAAAGTGAAAAACTCAAGGCACACCCTGAAAAAGCCATGAAAACAATTGTCGGACGTTTATTAAAATGTGCAAGATGGGCTACCAAAATGCCTCCTGAAGCTTTGATAGCTTCTTCAATCAGACCAATGATGCAGATACTCGCCAGAAGGGTTATCCACCACTCACGGGGAGCGGTGATGAAAGACCGCAAATCGCCTCCAAGAAACCATTCAACCGGATAATAAACAATCCTGGTCAGAGTAATGCAGAATACTCCGCTTACCAGGCCCCAGGTGGCCGCTCTTTTTAGCTCTTCATCGACCCAGTTCTTTTTGAAAACCAGATAAAAAGCCACCACTGGCAATAGCAGAAGAAACAGCATTATTAAATCCACCTGACTCAATCCTGCTACTCCTGTTCAAGAACGGCCATGTAGATTTTCTTGCTGCGATTAACATTGGCATGAAAGACGATACCAGAACTGTCAGGGAACCAGATTGGTCTGAAGCAGTCTGCGTTGCCAAGTGGTCTGATCTCCTTTTCAGATTGATCCAGAAGGTTTTTAATAATCATGGTGTTTTTGCTGCCATCGGTAGCCAGTGATCTTACGAAGGCCAGACTGCGACCATCGGGCGACACATCGGCCAGCCAGTTTCTGCCACCTGAATTAACCAGTTCTGTTGCTTCACCAAGCGGCTCGAGCATGATTTTCATAATGAAAGACTTTTTCAGAGGTTCAAAGATTCTGGTAAAAACTAGGCCTTTCCCATCAGGGAGCCATCTGGGCTCACGATCGTCTTCGGGAGATGAAGTTATCTGGAGCTTGCTGCTTCCATCGATTCCGATCAGCCAGATATCGTTATTTCCCTTTTCATTGGAGACATAAGCAACCAGAGACCCATCCGGGGAAACTGCCGGCATCATATTTTTACCGGTGCCTGCGGTGAGCGCCTTAGATTCTCGCGAGGCGCGGTCAAAAACAAAAATATGCTCTGGACTGCGGCTATCGCTTGAAAAAACAATTGCTTTACCATCATCAGTGGCTTCCGGGGTCCAGACATTTCCGGGCCATTCGAAGGCACGTTCCGGAGTCTGATTTGCTCCAAGATTCAGGGTAAAACACTGATAAAGATTCTTGCTGCCAACTTTGAAGCTGTCAGCGGCAAAAACCATTTCCTGGAGATTTCTCGCGATAAAAGCGTGATAACTGTTGTATTCTTCTTTTACCAGCGGTTTTACGGTCGAATATTTCAATCTGGTAGAATCAACCTCGTTTTTTTCATCCTGGGGAACCTGATCAATCTTGGCCTCGCTCTGCAAAAGTTCTTCAGGGAGCGTTGCAACTGGATGAGATTCGGAATTGACGGTTTGAGAAGCTGAATCAGAGGCAGAAATAGAATCTGCAGATGCGGAAGCAAAATTGGCAAGGCTGTAAGACCCGATTTCCAGCGGCAAGGCTGGTTCTGATGCAGTAAGTTCTTGCGAAGCAGAGGCATTTTCCTGTATGGCATTTAATACCAGGGGCTCAGAAGCCGGGAAATTTTCCAGAGTGTCGTTTTTCACGGCTTTAGCGCGGTCAAAACCGAGGATGCCAGCAAAGCTGTGATCCCATGCTGATCCTTTGAAAAAAATCGTATCAAACAGACTACCGGCGACTGCGCCAGCGAGAAAAATAAACAAACCGAGAATCATTCTGGTTCGGTATCGTTGTCTTCTTTTCTGGGGCGTGTCGCATTCAGGGCAGTTGATAACCCTTGGCGGCAGCTTCTTGCCACATCGGAAACAATACATAGTGTTCTCCTTGTAAATTTCGCAACAGAATTATACCCTATCGTGTCGATGGTTTAAAGCATAAGGTTTTTTTAATTTGAGCCTTTATTGATGCTGTTGCAGAAAGCAATGGAGATGCAGAATGAACAAAAAAGACATAGGCAATTTTTTCGTGATTGGTTACCAGGGTGTTGAACCTTCTGATGAATTTTTAAAATTCGTTGAAGAGTGGCAAATTGGCGGAGTCATCGTTTTTGCCAGAAACATAGACCGGCCTGAAAACATGACGAAAGCACTGAACCGCATCGAAGAAGCTGCAGGCAGGAAAATTTTCACAGCCATCGACCAGGAAGGCGGGCTGGTAATGAGATTGTTGCAGGATTGCAGCCTTTTTCAGTCAGCGATGGGCCTTGCCGCGACTGCTGATGTTGAAATGGTTGAAGCTTCGCATCATGCAATGGCAAAAGAAATGCTGGCCATGGGATTAAACTGGAATCTTGCCCCGGTTCTCGACATAAACCATCCTGAAAATCCTGGAATTGGAGCCAGATCGTTTGGAGACGCCCCTGAAGCGGTCAGCAAATACGGAATCGCAGCGATCAAAGGACTACAGAAAGCTGGAGTTCTTGCCTGTGCCAAGCATTTTCCCGGAAAAGGCAATGCCAGAGTAGATTCTCACTTGACCCTTCCAATCATCGATAAATCGGCAGAAGATTTACACCGTCATGAATTAATGCCATTCAAGCGGGCAATTTCTGAAAAGGTTGCCGCCATTATGACCTCCCATGTGTTTTTTCCTGCATTTGAAAAAGCCCCCGATCTGCCGGCCACTTTATCAAAAAGCGTTTTAACTGGCCTGTTGCGTGACCAGCTGAAGTTTGATGGTCTATTAATAACCGATGATCTGGAAATGGGAGCGATTACCGAAAAATATGGAATTGCCGAAGCAGCCCAGCTTTCTTTCGCCGCGGGGGCTGATCTGCTGCTGATATGCCATCAGCTTGAGCAGGAAAGAGCTGCAGCGGAAAAGCTTTTGAGCAAAATCAACAACAGTGCTGAAATGCAGAAACGATTTTCTGAGAGTCTGGCAAGAATTGACAAAGCCCGAAAACAGCTGGAATCATCGGATGGAAATTCTGATTGCCACAGTCTTATGCTCGAGCATGAAAAACTGATCAGAGAAACCCACGAAAAATCGTTGCGATTTCTGAACTGGGAAAATGAAATGATCAGCCTTTCATCTGACAGCGAGATCACTATTGTTTATCCACAGATTTCTGCTCTGGTCCAGGTTGAAGAGACCCACGCAAGTCAGGGATTACACGGGCTTTTTAAAAATTCTTTCAAGAACGCTCAGGCAGTGGAATACAATCCCAAAGAGGCTCAGGAAGAGATAATAAAAAAGGTTGACGGGCTTTCAAAAAAAACGGACAAGCTGTTATTCTTCACTTACAATGGGCATTTGTTCAACCACCAGATAGAAGCAGCCAGGAAGCTTTCATCAAGATACAAAAACTCCGCGGCGGTTGCGCTGCGAAATCCTTATGACCTGAAGTTCCTGCCTGAATTTAAAACCAGAATTGCAGCCTTCAGCTTCAGAACTCCCGCGATTCAGGCGGTTTTGAGTGCTCTGCAGGGTCAGTTGAAGCCAGTCAAAGAGCCATGGCCAGTGGATATAAAAGGCTGGTAATTTTTTTCTAATTCTTTGCCATGTAAATGTCGATGGATTTCGAAGAAAAGTAGAAATCTGGAGGCATTTAACATGTGGGAACTGGAAATTAAAATTCTTGCACTGACCGCTGTTTACTTTATCGGTTGGTTTCTTTTTGAAAAGGTATTTTCAAGGATCTGGAACTTTTTGACAGGTGAAAAATCGGAGCAGCCAAACGAAAGAAGACAAAAAATCGTTCCTCTGGCCACGGTTACGCCCATGGATCAAACCTGGCGCTACATTCGCGGCCTGAAAAGCCAGGACTGGAGAATTAGAAGAATTTCCTGCATCCAGCTCGGCGAACGTCGAGGAACTGCGGTTGTTGAAGCTCTTATTGAAGCCCTTGATGACAACCGGGAAGAAGTCAGTCTTGCCGCCGGCGAAGCACTGGCAAAAATCGGAGATCCGGCGGCGATAGAAGCCCTTTCGGCGCATTGTTCGAAGCTGGAAAAACGTTCTGGCATGACCTACGAAAGCTATCGTGCCGCCTGAAAAGAACAGGCAATGCTAAAACTTCTCCCAAGATCTTAATTTACATTATCATCGCCCGACTCGGTCGGGCGATCTTGATTTAACGACTGTTTCCTGTTTTTCCAACCAGTTCTGGCAAGATCAGGAAGTAGAATACCAGTCAAGAAAGACAGCGACAATTTTTTTAAAAATGGACGATTGAAATGCTCAAGCTGCAATTTGCAACACTGATAATATCTTCATCGATTATTATAATTGAACTGCTGCAGCATTCATATTACCCGATCATAACAACTTCTGCTTTCACAATAGCCCTGCTCAGTTCTTTGGCCGTGGTCAAATCGCTGAATCTTTTTCAGAAAACCGAAAAAGAGCCAGACCAGCCACAAAATCGGTCAAATGAGATTTTGAGTCTGGACAATCCACAGTTAACCGTTGAAGAGAAAATGGTCAAACTGGGTTATATGGTTGCTCTTACCAGTCATGAGGGCAGTTTCTCAGCAAAAATAAACTATTGCTTAAATCGTCTGTATGAATTTTTTCAAGGTCACACCCTGATTTTTTACCGTCGAGAATCGGGAAGTTTCGTTTTCACTGGTGGAATAAGAAGTGGTCGTGTCAGATCAGTCGAAGTCATTAAAGAATCAGATCCACTGATTGAAGAAATGCTTGAAAGGATTCTAAATCTTGCTGATTTTCGCAGCTTTTTACAGTCAGGATATGTCGATCGCGCATTTCAACCCGGACAGAACGAAAAAGATCCGCTTACCATGCTGGTTCCTGTCTCATTTTTTGGGCGACTGGAAGGCATCTTAACGGTTCTTTGTCATGACGGCAGTGGTTTTACGGAATCGGAAAAGAAGATTCTGCAGTTTTTTGCAGATCATCTGGCGCTGGTTGTCGATAACCACTCAATAATAAATATTAAAAAGACAGCAATAAACCATGAGAATGAAAATCAACTTTGCCGAAGACTTCTGAGCATGCTTTTCTCCCCTGCCCTGCCGGGCCTGAAAGGGTGGGATCTGGGGCTGAATTATTCACATTCCACTTCCTATTCAGGCGATTTCCATGAATTTTTACCGATTCAGGGAAACCGTCTGCTGATTCTGACCGGTCATGCTTCCGGAAAGGGCCTGGATGCGGCCATATATTTCACCCGTTTGAAAGCAATGATTCGCGGGCTGGCCAGTCAGACGACTTCTCCGGCAGATCTGTTGAATCTGCTTTCGCAAAACATGGCCGGAGACCAGGGTGAAGAGCTTTTTACTACGCTTCTTGCCGTTATCATCAAGTCAGGGAGCAGAGAGGTGGTTTTTGCCAATGCGGGGCATTCCGGTCTGATCATCAATCGCACCCGGAATGGATTCGTTGAGATTCCACAAATAGAAACAGGTGTACCGATGGGGCTATTCAACCAAAGTGCTGATGCCTATAAGAATCACACAATTCAATTGTTGCCGGGAGACGGTCTATTCATTTATACTGATGGCATTCTTGAACAGGCCTTCAGTAATGGGAAAAAATTCAGCAGCGAAAACATCAGGCTCATTTTTGAAAAAATTCCTGAGCTGCCGGCAGCGCAGACTCTTGAAACTTTTTTCAATGAGCTTTATCTTGAAAGGCAGTCTGGGGTCAGCGTGCTCGACGACCAGACCGGCATTTACCTGAAAGTAGAGTAAATCTCCATGAGTCAAACCAGCGAAGTTCTAGAAAGACATGTATTTATCAGCAGCAGAAAAGAACGTGAGATTTATCTGAGCGTTTTTGAGAAGATTTTTGCTTTTCCGGTTGCGAATATCGTAGTGCAATTTGTTGACCAGCCGGATGAATACTATTCTACGATCAACGACCGCACGAAAAAAATCCTGCTCAATATCCCCAAGCCTGAAAAGATAACCTGCATCAGCGGTCAATTCGAAGATGGCGGCAGTTTTACCCTGCAAAACGGAAATCTGCATGTATTGGTCCTGGAAGACGAGTATAATTACGAATTGCTGGAATCATTAAAAAACTTCCTCAACCCGATTTTCCCTCTATGGATCTTCAGGAATCCTTATATCTGGGGAGTTACCATTTTTGAGCCATATGAAAGACAGCATTTTTTCGATGTAAGAAACTTTTCGGCCAGGTCACGCCTTCTTGAAGAGCCGGAAGTAGACATTTATCGCCGGGATGACGGAATCATTCACAAGTATCGTTTCTTCACCCGCGCTGATATTGAAGCTGAAGAAGGCATGAAGTTTCTCGAACCATTTTTCAAAGAAATGCTTGAAGGACTGAAAAAGCGCAACTATGAAGGCCTGGAAGTCCTGCACACCTACTGCACAGACAAGATTGCATTCAGAAGAATTGAACCCAGAACCAAGCTAGGAAAAGACATAAAATCAGTTTTAAGCCCTGACAAATAAGGAGTTTTGATGGCTGAAGAAACCACTTATCGTGAATCATTGCTTGATGAAGTAATCGATGCATGTATCAAGCAGCTCAAAACAAGGCCTAACGAACACGCTAAGCTGTTTTTCCTGGGCAATGCCTTCTTCTTAAAGAACCAGTTCGACAAGGCATCTTTCTGTTACGTTAAAGCGGTTAATCTTAACCCTAAAAACCCGGTTTATTACCTGCATCTGGGGCACGCGTATCGAGAACTGGGCGATCGCGACCAGGCCGTTGCCTCTTATGAATCAGTATTGACCCTTAATCCACGTTTTGCCGATGCCCATTTCAACGTTGGCCTGATTTTCTTTGAAAATAAAGCGCTGGAAAAAGCCATCGCCAGCTTTTCCAATGCACTGGCGATCAATCCTCGTTATGCAGCGGCCAGATACTATGTTGGTCGCATTTATGAAGAGCAGGGTGCATTCAGCAAGGCGATGCAGGAATACCGGCATGTAGTCGAAGACACCATGGGCCAGAAGCTGGAAAAAGGCAGCGTAACCATTGATTTTGGCGCAGTTTTTTCTGATCTTGGTCTT
>JBMOKV010000515.1:0-7371 GCA_049325495.1 Candidatus Rifleibacteriota bacterium
GAAACGCAAAGTGGTGTACCCCGACGATCTGCTCAGATACCACAAAACCTGGGATAACAAGCTTCTGAAGGCAATCAAATACCTGAACCGGGTTGAACAACCCCTTAGACAACTGCTTAACGATGATCTCTGGCAGAAATCAGTCGCGATTGCCGAGGGCCGGGAAAAAATGGACTCGATTCTCACCTGCTACTACCCGGGTGAAAACGAACACACTGAAGACCGACGCCCTACCTACGAAAGGCATATTCCCAGCGCTCTCATGACCCAGGGCAATCGCCATGCTCAACCTTCGCGCTGATCTAAACAAACCCGAATAAACAAAAAACAACATTGACCGGCATCGGCTTGCTGCTGATGCCGGTTTTTTATTATTGGAATGCCTGATGGACAAACTTTTTACGGCAGGTTAATATTGTCTGGAAAACCACCAGAGGAAGCATCATGCCCGGCAAAAAAACAGCAATATTCGCGAGTTTTCTTATTTTTTTGCTGTCGGCCACTTTGTCGGCAATCGATCTTGACCGGGTTTTTGAGCAGAACCTGAACCAGCAGTTCTTCGAGCAGCTGCGTTATGGAAACGGTCGTGAGCGGGCTGTTTTTTTTGAAATTACCGGCTCTACCGAACCTCTGGTTGCCTACCTTCGCTTTTCACAATCCAGAAATCGATTCATTCTCAGAGGCAACCTGCCTCCAGGAATCGATACAGACACTCATCTTAAGGCAGAAATAGAAGCTTTTTCTCCCACAAAGAAAGACAATGAGCCCCTTTACGGCAAAGGCACCGTTTTAAAATACCATTTAAAATTTCCTGAATCTGAAGATACCGTTTTTTTCTTTCTGCCTTATTACATTAATGAAAAAGACAACCGCTGCTTCGTTTCAGACCTTGGCTATTTCGAGCTTCATTTCTGCTGCCATTCAGGCAGAGAAAAAGAAATCATTGAGCAGACTTTTAAACGAATTTTTAATGGTCGGCTGAACTTATCGAAAACGGTCAGATATAACCGTTATTATCTCTACAAAGACAGTTTCTGGGGGCCGGTTGATTACACTGGCGACAGCATGAAAGAAAAACCTGTTTTTCACAACATTCTGCCGCCGACTCATAAAATGACGATCAACAAACATATAGAAGACTGGCAGGAAAAAGATGAAAAAGACCGTCAGGCATTTTTTGATGTTCTGGCAACCGATGAATATCTGCTCAGCCAGGACAACCGCTTGAAGCTTGGCCTGGTTCCGGGTTTTGTCAAACTCAACCTCAGCCGCCTTGAGCACACCGACATCGGGTCCGGTCAGAACCAGTTCGTTTTTCTTTCAATCGGCCCGGGAATAAACTATTTCGATGACCCATGGATGGCTCAAAGGCGAAATCTGCCCTGTCCACGCCTGATACTTCACCCCGGAGTTCTTGATTTTTCACAAATTCAGCTCTACCCGTCCTTCAGCATTGATTCAGGCGAAACAGGTGAAAGAAGGCTGCAGGCAATCAACCGTTTCCAGAAATCCATGGATGATTCAATCAAGGTCAGACACCCCCGCCTGCCATTATGGATTTCACCGACGGCGGAGAAAAAATTCATGGAGGAGCTTGAGAAACGGATATTATGTTACGGCCTGACCAACGATTCACCAGAGCTTTACCCCGGGTTCTTTTTTTTCGAACAGAGTTTTCGCGGCAACCTGATCAACAACGAAATCAGGCTGCACCAGGGAATTTCACTTCAGGCAATGCTTTGCGGGGTAATCGTGCCACCCGATACCGCAGAATTATACCGGCAGCAATATGCCAGACTCCTTGAAAACTCCAGGCCACACTGGCAGTTCAATTGCGGCCGGCATTTTTCAGACCTCTTTATTGAAGCGCCAACCGCCGATGACGCGGGCTTCAGAATCGCGTATCTTGAATGGATTCTTCGTCGGTCCAACCCCGTTTTGAGCAGGCTGATAAAAGCCTGCCGGGAAAAATCAGACAAGGCACTTTTTTTCATTGCCGGCAAAATCGACAAACTAGCTGCCATAGAAGGCAGGTCTTTTTTCCTGACCCCTTTCTTTCACCACTACTTTGCTCTGGAACAGCGAAAATTTGCGCTCTGGTTCGATTATCTGGAAAGCCTTAGAACTGGTCACGAAAGCAGTTCAACCAGACTCAAGGCTTTTATCGAGTTTCATTCAGAAATGAAGGAGATCTGTAGATAAAATGCCGAATTGCATGATCAGACAACAGCTTTTGTCTTTGTTTAAATCAATCATTTTTTTAATTTTTTGCCTTGCATTGCAGTCAGCTTTTGCCCAATCAGAGATTTCGACACCAGTTTTAAGGGCCAGCTTAAAAAATGCCCGGGCAGTTGATTCAGACACTTTAATATGGGAATTCGGAAATGAACGCGGGCTTCAACTCAAACCGGGGCATGCTTTCGAACTCGTGATTCCAGAAGCTTTTTCACAGCGCATTCCCGATTATGCGCACATCGAGCATCGGAAGGAACTTTTCTATTTCAAGCCTGATGATAATGGCGTTGATCAGAATGATGCCATCATCAGGGTAGATTTCTTCGACGCCGGAAAGAGCACCTGGAAAACCTGGTCTGACCAGTTTGGCCCATATAAGCGCTCCGCGGCAAAACCGCCGGCAAAGCCGAAAAAAAACACTCTCTACAATTTGCCCGAAAACGTTGGCTGCTTCTCTCCTTCACGGGTGCGTATCGTTAATGTCGCCACGGGAAGTGAAGAACTTGCCATCGGCTCTATTCACCAGTTCGGGCTGACTTTTCTTCACAATCGAGAATCGCCGGCAGATTTAACCAGAACATTTGACCGGTTCGAGCGCAATAACAGCCTGCAGATAAGCTTCCCGCTCAACCGGGAAATGGGAATTCCACTCAGACAGAACGAAGTTTTTGAATTTGTTTTTCCTGAAGAATTTGCTGGCCGCCAGATTTTTCATGTTATCCTGAAACATCGCAAAGACCCCGCTTATGCCGCTGATCCACAGAACTACGATGCAATCGATCCCGATGCCGCCTATATTCTATGTGAAGCCCGTAATCGCAGAACCGGTTTCTGGCACAAATGGGCTGACAGATCGAGTCTGAAAAAATTCTCGGAAGTTAGAACCGCCGATAATCCTGAAAATGAAACTCTCCATAATTGTCTGAGAACTTTCGGTAATATAGCTACTGACCGCTTTCGCCTCACCAACGCCGGGACAGGCAACCCGGAAAGATGCATCGCCCATATTCACGGGCTTGAAATTCTTTTTGCCCCCGATGTTGCCAACAGCAACAGTATCGAAGAGATTTTTACCTGCGAAACCGCATTCAGTCGCCCTGATCTGCAGAAACCCGTTCCGCTGCTTGGCGGAGGACCGCGGCTTGCCGGCCGGTTTCCCGATGCAATCATTCTCGGACCTGATTTTCACAAGCGGGCCAATACCATTGCCCAATTGCCAGAAGCCAACCGATTCAACACCCAGACCAGGGGCAGAAACTGCCACACCGATGAAAATGGTGACCTGATCATCGATTTGCCGGCAGACAACCGAATTGAATCAATTGAACTGGCAATCGGCGACCTGGATGTAACCAGCCTTTCATGGAACAAGGACGGCTATTTCGGACGTTCGGGAATGGCTGTGGCTGATGCTGAGATCGAACGGGGCGGCAAAAGCATTATCAACATGCTCAGAGGCAACAATATAGGAATGGCAGGAATGGTAATCTGCGGCGGCCCGGCAGAAGACTTCGTTTCACGGGCAGGCGACCGGATAAGAGTGCGGATAAAAAACGACAACGCGTTTTTGATGGGTTACCGCCTGTTGCTAAAACCTGCCCGATAAGCTTGTAAGAAGTTATTTTCTGGTGCGCTGCTCTGCCTTGTTCTTGGCCTGCTTGAGGGCTCCAGAGAATCCTGATCTTTCCTGGGGCTCAGACGGAACCGGCGTTTCAGGCTCAGACGGCAATATGGGCTTAATCTCATCCAGACGCGATTTAACCTTGACAGGTTCAGAACCTGGCGATACAGCTTCTAAAGGTTTAAAAGCAGGTTTTCTTTCACGCCATTTCAAAATTGCATTTAAAATTATTGTAAGAATATTGGTGCGTCGTTCTGCAACCTCAATGATGAAAAGACACAGGGCCAGAATCAGCAGTATTTCGGCAATCGACTGATATTGAACAGTTTCCGGCATTGAATCCCATGCGCCATTTAGGTCGATAAGCTCGCCGCCACCCGAGATCATTGCCAGCTCCTTCAGCTTATCTTCACCCTGATTTGTCTGTGCTGGCTCGTATTCCTGCGAGTATGGCAGACAGACCGGGTGAAGTCTCAATTTGCGGTTTTCACCGGCGTCAACAATGGCAACCAGCGCCTCATTGCCTGAAAGCTGATAGGAAGCAGAAAGGCTGTCGGCAGTTTCCCAGTTCATCGTCAGCATGATTTTTTCAGGCTCACGATTACTTATCGATCTGATCAGGGTCAGCTGCGGGTTTTCTTTTAGCATTTCCCGCTCCCGCTCAGGATCAAGATGCAGAGTAGCCTGCCAGCGACCTCTGATAATTTTCTGAGTTACCGGCATCTGATCGATAAACTGCCGCTGATCGGCCGCCAGCCAGGAGCAGACCCCGGCAAAAAGAGAAGCCGCCTCTGTCTGCTGCAAAAATTCACCGCCATGGCTGCCCGATGTCGTGCCCATATAGCACGCAACCCGCCCCAGCCCATTTTGCCACGCAGCCATCACAGGTGCGGTATTTTCATCGACGGTCTGAAGAACCACATGGGCTCCGGGCCTGGAATAACAGAGGTTGTAGCCCCCCACCCGGCTCTTGATTTTCAAATCTTCGTCAAGGAGGTTACGCACCTGCGAAGTTGAAACGACACCGATTTCTTCATCGATGAAAGTGCTCTGAGCCGCCACAAAGGTATCCTGAGTGAAAAGCCTGGGCAATTCCTCGGGCTCGCGGGTAAAAAATATTCGCCCCTTGCCGGCGGCAGCGATCTTTTTCAGCAGATTGGCATCACAATCCTGTTCGGTGCCCAGACCGATTACACTGACCGTTATTCCGGCCTTGTTCGCCTTTTCCAGAAGCTCCCAGTAAGTGCCAGGCTGCTCAGAATCCGCAGCATCGGAAAAAAGAATTATGTGCCTGGTCTGTGCCCGGGCTTTGCTTAGCATCTGAGACGCCTTGCTCAACCCCTCATAAACATAGATTCCCCCACCGGTCGATTCGACCCGAAGAATGCGGTCGCGCCATTTTGCCTTGTTGACCAGTGGTTCAAGCGGTACAATGACATGCGGCTCCGTATCTACGGCCAGCAGACCGAATTCATCCATCGGAGAAAGCAGATCCAGGCTTCCCGCCGCCGCAATATTGGCCAGATCCATTTTCGTACGGTCACCGCGAACCGGCGCCGCCATCGACCCCGAACGGTCGAGCACGATCATCAGCGCCAGAGAAAGCTTGCGATGCTCGCTGCGCAGTTCCAGCGAAACGGGAAGGGCATCTTCAAGCGGCGACTGATAATAACCGCCGGTGCCGTAAGAATTTTTGCCGCCGGTAAGCATCAGGCCGCCACCCAGTTCTTTTACCCAGGCGGTCAAAACCCTCATACCATGCTGACTGACCGCATTTGCCGAAACATTGTCGATAATTATGGCCGAGTAGCCGGCCAGGGACTCGATGTTCCACTGCATGTCGGCGGGCCGCCGAAGCTCGTATTTCAAGCCTGATTGCGCAAGAACCGAGGCGATGAATTCCGAATTGCTCTCAGACAAAATCATCACCGGCTTTTTGCCTACTATTTCCGCAATGGCAACCGCCCGGTTATTTTCTGGAATCGGGTCCGCATCATCGCTGACCACTTCCATCTGGTATTTTACCACTGACGAGTCCGCCGCCTCATGTCGAAAAATCATTGAATTGTAGCCGACTTTGAGCTGATGCGAAAAGGAATTGATGCGCCGGCCGTTGCAGGTCAACTGAAATCGCCCCGTCTGTTCCAGTGGTGAATAGACTTCACCTTTGATCATGAAAGACTCCCCAGGATTGAGCAGGCCGGGAATTTCAAAGCGGGTAATCGCCAGATCTTTGACTGAATTACGCCCGATCTGCCGATAATCGATGGGAATACCGCGCCGCGCCGCCTTGAAAGCAATCTGGCGTGGGTTCTCTCCGGTCCACTGCCCATCGCTCAGCAGAATAACCCGCCCCGATGATTCGGATGGAATCAGGGAAAGCGCTTTATCGAGACCATCTGCAAGATTCGAGGCTTCGCTGTCGAGTTCGGCATTGAACCCGGAAAAAGAAGTGCGGGCCGGCGACATTTCGACCCGGGCCTGGGCCCCGAAAACCACCATACCCAGTCGGGCATTGGCGGGCATCTGTTCTTTAAGCAGCGTAAGAGTTTCTTTTACCCGATCATCTGAGTTGGCTGGCATGGAAAGGCTGCGGTCGGCAACCAGAATAATCATGCCGTCGCGGCCGGGCCTTTTCAGGCTTGCTCCGGCAAGAGCCATGAAAATCATGAGTAAAATCAATACTCTGAGAACCAGAACTTTCCGGCCCGGCATTTTCAGCCGCCACAGCAGATAAAATGCCGGTATCAGAAGAATCAGCCAGTGGGGTTCAGTAAACAATCTGCTGCCTCCTTCGGCTGACCAGCCACTGATGCAGCAACAGCAACAACAGGGCCGGAATGATAAACCACCAGCGCACATCCGAAGAATGCTTAAGCAGTTCATCGGACTGCCCGGTATTTTCCGGAACGTATTCGGAACGCCCGGTGATGTCTGATTCATTGCCAGAAAGAAGATTTACTGCCATCGTCCATGATGAAACACCATCATTGATCCGGTAAATCCCTATCTCATCGACCTGCATGAAACACTGGCCCTTCCATGACTGCAACTTCAGGCTCCTCCCATCCGGGGTCTCAACTTCGAGGTTCTGAGCATCGCCAGAATTCAAAACCGCTTCCATGCCACTGCGCAGATTGAACTCAACCGGACCGGGCAACAGGCTCTGCCTCCATGAAAAAATATTCCAGAACAGCACTGGCCAGAAACTTGTCTGTTGAATCGTTGAATACTCGGGAACGAAGTTCATCTGCAGCTTCTTCAAGCCACCGGGTTCATGATAAAGACCCAGTAAAATGGTTTCGCCCAGTGACAGCAGCGGGTACCCGCTCAATCTGGTGTTTTCGGAAATTGCCCATTGCCCCGTGACGTCTGGAAGTCCGTCACAAACCGGGTGCCCCCGGTCAGTGGTCACCACACCACGTATCAGAACCGGGTCGGTTGCATTAACCATGGTGAAAACCCATGAATTATCGTTGCCAGCCGGGATATTGTCATTCGATGAAATAACCAGC
>JBMOKV010000516.1:0-7365 GCA_049325495.1 Candidatus Rifleibacteriota bacterium
ATGGGAGTGCCGGTTACCACTTACGACGAAATCGCTGAAAGTGCCGTTAGCGAAATAGGCAACATGATTGGCGGAGAAGCCAGTCGCCTTCTTCAGGAGGGTGGCTACATCTGCGACCTCAGCGTTCCATCGATTGCGCGGGGCAAGGAAATGGAAATAGCCTTCTATCCCGCTGCACCTTTGTTCAGTATCAAATTTGAAAGCGATTGGGGCGAAATAAAAATAATTTTACGATTAGAAGAAAAGTAACTGGCTATAAATATGAATCAGAATCTTGAGCTGGAATTTTTGTCGGTCTTTGTCAGTGAAAGCCGTGAGCTAATTCAGGAAGTTGAGCCACAGCTGATTCAACTGCATCAAAAAGCTCTGCAGACAGGCGAAATTGACTCTTCTTCTGTGAATGCGATTTTCCGTCTTTTTCACTCGATGAAGGGAAGTGCTGCCAGCCTGGGGCTTGCTAATATTGCTTCTTTGACCCATCGGGCTGAAACTCTTCTAGACCTGATTCGCGAAGGAAAAATCAAAGTCGAAAACGAGCATGTCGATTCTCTGCTTCGAGCTCTGGATCTTACCGGGCTTTTTCTCGAACTGGTTGAAAGCAATCACAATGATCACGGTTACGACGATGAAAAGGAAAAAATCGAAACCGAACTCGAAGCACTGATAGACAGAGTTGAGAGCCGGAAAAAAAATGATAAAAAAGCCGGCAAGGTAAAAAAAGCCCGAACCGAAGAAAAATCTGGTGAAACTGCTTTGCCCCCCGATGTTCCAACTACAATTCCGGTTCAATCCAACGACCCGGGAAGAAAATCGATTATCGAACAGTTTACCGAAGAGGGTTCTGATTTTCTCGATCACGCTGAAGGCCTGCTCCTGGAACTTGAGAAAGGTGCAGAAAACCCGATACAGAAAGTTCGCGAGCTGTTCAGAGGCTTTCACAGCTTTAAGGGCAATTGCGGATTTTTAGGCCTGGAAATGCTCGAAAACATGAGTCATAAGGCCGAAAACATTCTCGAAACTTTGTTTGATTATGAATTGATTCCTGCTCCTGAGCACATCATGACATTTTTGATCATCGTAGACGTATTCAGACAGGCGATGACCGACCTGGCAACTGGTGGTACAGGTGATATAGAAGGCTTTCAGGCGGTTGCAAGTCTTCTTGACCAGATGAAACAGGCTGTTGAAAACGAAGAAAAAGGGCCGAAGAAGCTTGGCCAGATCCTCATAGAAGAGGGGGTCGTTACTCAGGAGCAGTTAGATGCAGCCCTGCAAAGGCAAAAATCCGTTATCGGTGAAGTGCTTGTCGATATGGGCGCGGTTGATGCCCAATCTGTCGAAAAAGCGCTGATCAAACAGACAGAGCAGAATGCCCAGGTCTCCAGTATTGTCAAAGGAGTCAAGAGATCAGATATCAGAGTTGATCTGACCAAGCTCGACAAGCTGGTTAATCTTGTTGGAGAACTGGTTATCGCAGAAACCATGGTCACCCGGAATCCTGATCTGAAAAATCTGGCCCTGGAAAATTTCGACAAGGCGGTTCACCATTTACGCCGAGTGACAAGCGAACTGCAGGATGTCGCTCTGAGCGTGCGCATGATTCCTCTGGCCATGACTTTTCAAAAGCTGGTTCGGGTAGTTCATGACCTGGCCCGCAAACAGAAGAAAAAAGTGAAGTTGATCATCATCGGTGAAGAAACTGAAGTTGATAAAACAATGACCGAGCAGATCGCTGACCCGCTGTTGCATATGGTCAGAAACTCCATCGACCATGGTCTTGAATCACCCGAAGATAGAGTGGCAGCCGGAAAACCCGAAACCGGCAAGGTAATGGTAGAAGCCCGCTATGAAGGCGGCGAAGTCTGGATAATTGTTTCCGATGACGGAAAAGGCTTAAGCCGTGAAAAAATTGTCAATACTGCGATTGAAAGAGGCCTGTATCGCGGCGATCCGGCGAATCTTTCCGATGAAGAAGCTTACAGCTTTATTTTCGAACCTGGCTTCTCGACCAATAAAACCGTATCCGAAATTTCCGGCCGGGGCGTCGGAATGGATGTGGTAAAAAAGAATATTGAAAAGCTCAAGGGCCGCATTACCGTACGCTCCCGCCCGGGGTTAGGTACCTCAATTTATCTGCAGATTCCTCTTACTCTTGCAATTATCGATGGAATGCTGGTGCGGGTAGGCGAAGCCCGTTATACCATACCCCTGCTTTCTATTCGTGAATCGATTCGACCTCTGAAAACCGCGATAACAGTGACTCCAGACCAACAGGAGCTAGTTCGCATAAGAGAAGAGTTGATACCGGTCATCAGATTGCATAAATTACATAGTAAGACACCTGATTTTTTTAATCTCGATGAAGGAATTCTGGTGATCGTGGAAGATCAGGGAAGAAAGGCGGCTTTGTTTATCGATGATATTCTTGGCCAACAACAGACGGTAATCAAGGGCTTATCGAATTACCTGACTCAGGTAAAAGGAATCTCGGGCTGCACGATTCTTGGCGATGGCGCAGTCAGTCTGATCCTTGATATCGGTGGTCTGGTAGAAAAAGCTGGAAGGGCAGACCGGGGTTATTTCGATCAGGAGGCAAACTGATGGCTGAATCACAAAGACACGACTTTTCTGAAGATTATGATGGCGAAGACGATGGTGAAGATACCCAGGAGGGTAAATATCTATCTTTTCGTATCGGCAACGAGCAATATGGAATCGAAATCAAGCATGTGACCGAAATTGTCGGGATTCAAAAAATAACCGAAGTTCCCGACATGCCAGAATACGTTAAAGGTGTTATCAATTTGCGTGGAAATGTTATTCCCGTAGTTGATATTCGCCTGCGATTTCGCATGAAGGCAATCGAATATGATGACCGCACCTGTGTCATCGTGGTAAACGTCGAAGAATCGCCGATCGGGCTGGTGGTAGACGCGGTGAGGGAAGTAATTTCTATCCTGCCCGAGCAGATCTCTCCTCCCCCCTCTGTGGCCAAGGGTGATATTTCGAGGTATATAAAGGGTATTGGCCGATTTGAAAATGATGTAATCATTCTTCTGGCCATGGATAAACTGCTGTTCGATCAACGATTGACGCAGATGTCGGGTTAATTTTTCCGTTATAACTGCAGGTTCTTTAAGCATCTGAGTATTTTCTCCGGTGCTCTGGTCTCATGTTCTGGTAGTCAGGTATTTTTCACTGCTAAAAACCAGACGGTTAACAGAAAGGAAAGAAGACATGTGGTTGGCAAAAATCTGGACAAATGCTGCTTTGAAATGGAAGTTGGTGTTACTTTGCTTTTTCAGCGTTATTTTTATGGTGGTCGGTTCGGTGCTGGTAACCAGTTTTACCAACAAAAAAATCGACCACGAAGTACTGCTGTCGTTGAAGAATTCCTCTGAAAGTGAACTAAAGCGAATCTCCGAAGGCGTTTTCAACATGGTGAAAACCCAGGATCAGCTGTTGAAAGTCAAGCTTAAAAGCGACCTTGCGGTCGCGGGCAACGCCATCAGTGAAGCCGGCGGCGTTAAGTTTTCCGATGAAAAGGTCAGCTGGACTGCGGTTAATCAGTTCAACAAGCAGACCGTTGAGGTCAGCCTTCCCAAAATGATGGTTGGTGACACCTGGTTGGGTCAGGTTCGCGGATCAAAAGTCAGAACTTATATTGTCGACAAGGTTCAGGGAATGGTCGGTGGTACCTGTACCATTTTCCAGCGCATGAACCCGCAGGGTGACATGCTCAGAGTTGCTACCAACGTAATTAAAGAAGATGGTGAAAGGGCAATCGGCACTTACATTCCTGCTGTTAACCCGGATGGTTCCCCAAATCCGGTCATTCAAGCGGTTCTTCGCGGTGAAACCTTCGTTGGTAAGGCATTCGTCGTCAATGCCTGGTATGTCACCGCCTATGAACCGATCCGTGACCAATCTGGCCAGATTCAAGGCGTTCTTTACGTGGGATTGCCCATGGAAATGGTCAGTGACCTCAGAAAAGCCATTGAATCGATAAAAGTTGGCAAATCTGGCTACGTTTATGTGGTATGGGGTTCTGGTGATGTGAAAGGACATACTGTCGTTCACCCCTCTGGTATCGGTAAAGATATCTCGACAGCAAAAAGCAGTGATGGCCGGTTCATCATTCCTGAACAGATAGAAAAGGTAATGGCAGTGCCGGAAGGGGATGCGATAATCGACTATTATCCCTGGATAAATCCCGGCGAATTACAAGCCCGGGAAAAATTCTCGGCAGTCATTCATTACAAACCCTGGGACTGGGTTATTGGCGCGAGCACCTATCAGGAAGAATTCATGGCAGCCTTGGGTCAGATTCATAATGAATTCAATGCCGCAAGAAACTTTCAATTTATGATCACCCTTTTAGTGCTCTTGGCTGTTTGTCTGATAGCCTGGGTCATCGCTTCTGGTATCGCCGATCCCATCAATCGAGGCGAAGCACTTTTGCGAAGCCTTGCCGAAGCCGGTGATATTTCAGATCGTCCTGAAGACCGTTATCTGGCCAGAGGTGATGAAATCGGTTCGCTGTCAAAGAGCATCTATTCGTTGATCAAACAACAGCGTGCCGTGGCAGATATGTGTGCTGCTCTGGCAAACGGCGACTGGAACCAGAATGTGGTCGTAAAATCTGAAAAAGACGAGTTTGGCAAAGCCCTCGATCAAATGGTCGACCAGGTGAATAAAGCCATGGTAGGGGTTAAAGTGGCGGCTGAAGAGGTTGATTCCGGTTCCGGTCAGATATCTGAAGCCAGCCAGTCATTGTCTCAGGGAGCAACCGAATCGGCAGCTTTCATTGAAGAAATCTCCAGCTCAATTACCGAAATTGGCGGTCAGACCAAAGCCAATGCCGAAAATGCCAGTCAGGCAAACGTTCTGGCAACTCAGACCAGAACAGCCGCTGAAGCCGGTAATCAAAAGATGAACGGCATGATGGAAGCGATGACTGAAATTCAGCAATCAAGTAATCAGATTGCCAAGATTATCAAAGTGATTGATGACATCGCTTTTCAAACCAACCTTCTGTCGTTGAACGCTGCGGTAGAAGCGGCCCGTGCCGGCAAGCACGGCAAGGGGTTTGCCGTCGTAGCCGACGAGGTTCGTAACCTGGCCAGCCGCAGTGCCAAAGCTGCCAAAGAAACTTCCGAAATGATCGAAAGTTCAATCAGCAAAGTTAAAGCCGGAACTGAAATTGCGAAGATGACTGAAGCCGCTCTTCAGGAAATCGTTGCCAGTTCGGTAAAAGTTGCTGACCTGGTTGCTGAAATTGCTGCAGCCAGCAACGAACAGGCTCAGGGAATAGCCCAGATCGGCCAGGGGCTCGAGCAGATTGATAAAGTGACGCAGCAGAACACCGCCAATGCCGAAGAAACGGCAGCTGCTGCAGAAGAACTCTCAGGTCAGGCTCGAGAGCTGAATTCTTTGCTGGCCAACTTCAATTTGCGTGAAGATCTCTCGCAAAGAAAAGTCTTTGAAGAAAAAAAGGTCAGAGAGTTTCAGCCGGTATTTGAGAAAAAAACTGCAAAACCGGCAAGAAAGCCATCGATGAACCCGGTTGATAAAAACACTCCCAAATCGACTACGGCACCACGGCCTCCAATTGCAAAAACTCCCCCAGCTGAAGTAAGTGACGGACCGAAAAAGGTAAAACCATCAGATATCATTGCACTTGACGATGATGAATTCGGCAGGTATTGATTATAAAGGTCGCAGCAGAATCAAATGAATCTAACCGATGTAGAATTCAATGAAATCAGAGATATCGTATATTCTCGGTTCGGCATAAGCCTGGGCGAGCATAAACGCTCGCTGGTCATTGGACGATTGAGAAAACTTGCTCTGCAAAAGGGCTTTACAACTTTTGCAGAGCTGGTTTCTTTCGTCAAAAGCGATCCTTCCGGTGCGGGTCTTCAGGAAATGATCGATCGCATGTCAACCAACCACACTTTCTTTTTCCGTGAACCCCAGCATTTCCATTTTCTTGAAAAAAGGGCTTTGCCTGAAATTGTTGACCGACTTAAACAGAGCCGTTCGAATGACCTGCGAATCTGGTGTGCCGCTTCATCAACCGGTGAAGAACCGTTTTCAATTCTCATGACCCTGATGGATTACTTTGGCCCTGAATATTCACGCTGGCAGGCTGGTCTCCTGGCTACTGACATTTCCAGTCGGGTAATCGAGTCGGCAACCCGTGGTGTTTATTCGCCTGAACAAATCCAGAATATTCCCGAAGCGAAACGTAAAAAGTACATGCAGAAACATGACGAAGAAAGCTGGGAATTCAGGCCGGAAATAAAAAAAGAAATTACTTTTCGCATCTTTAACTTGATGAATCCGGTTTTTCCATTTCGAAAACCCTTTCATCTGGTGTTCTGTCGCAATGTCATGATTTATTTTGATACTCCAACCAGAAATGAGCTGATCAAAAAAATTTACCAGGTGACCGCGCCGGGTGGTTATCTGTTTATCGGCCATTCTGAATCGATCAGAACCCCTGACTGCCCGTTCGAATATATTCAGCCGGCTGTGTTCAGAAAGAGAGAGTAGCCAGATGAAAAAAATCAGAGTACTTGTCGTGGATGATTCAGCACTGGTACGTTCAATTATTTCTGATGGTCTGGGTGCTGACCCGATGATTGAGGTGGTCGGAACCGCCGGAGACCCTTATGCGGCACGCGACAAGCTGGTTGAGCTGAATCCAGATGTTATGACCCTCGATGTGGAAATGCCGCGCATGGATGGTCTGGAATTTCTGAGAAAGCTGATGTTTCAGTTTCCCATTCCTGTCGTAATGGTCAGCGCTTTGACCGAAAGAGGAAAAAAGATAACGATTGAGGCTCTTGAGGCGGGTGCTGTTGATTTTGTGTCAAAACCCAAAGCCGATGTTGCCAGAGGGCTTGAAAACATGATGCAGGAGCTGCGTACCAAGGTGAAACTGGCTTCTACCGCAAATGTTTCCCACTGGAAGAACAAGAAAAGCCAGGCTCCGGCTGTTATACAGGTGCAAACTCGTGCTCTTGCTGAAACTACTGATAAAATTATTGTCATAGGTGCTTCTGCCGGAGGTACCGAGGCGATAAAAGAGGTAATCACCCGATTTCCGCCGCAAACTCCTGGAGTAGTAATCGTGCAGCACATGCCGGCGGGCTTTACCAGGTTATTTGCTGAAAGGCTCAATTCTCTCTGCCAGATGGCAGTCAAAGAGGCTGAGCACAATGACAGAATATTGCCTGGCCAGGTTTTGATCGCCCCCGGCGGGTACCACATGGAAGTGACCCGTTCTGGTGGTGTTTATCGAGTAAAAGTTGCTCCCGGTGAAAACGTTT
Organism: Candidatus Rifleibacteriota bacterium; assembly: GCA_049325495.1. GTDB lineage: Bacteria > Muiribacteriota > Ozemobacteria > Ozemobacterales > Ozemobacteraceae > DYKG01. The sequence goes on from JBMOKV010000516.1 coordinate 7,338, forward strand.
GTGGGCATTGCCCTTCAGTTGAAGTGTT
>JBMOKV010000517.1:0-7354 GCA_049325495.1 Candidatus Rifleibacteriota bacterium
GGTTCACGTGGAAACCGCCGAAGTAAAGACCCGCAAGGTATTTTTCTGGGATTAGGGGTTATCTGGTTGCCCAGTCGATCAGGGGTTTGGCACGCCATGGCAGTGACATCATGTTGGTGCTGCGCAGTTGCTTGTGGAAAGTTTCGAGTTGTTGGAATCTGGCTTGATCTGGCGATCGGCCGACAAGAGCTCCCAGAGCCTGAAGCCCAACCTGATGCCATGACTGAATCCAGTACAGGAATTTTTCACGGGTCAGGGTTTCCATTTTGCTGATGTCTTTTTTGCCCAGACTCAAAAAATGCTTCTGATATTCAGGTTTTATGGCACGGGCAAGGTTTTGAATGCCACTTGAAACGCAGTTGGCACCAAAAACATTGTATTTCTGAAAGATCGGCCGATCACCCGCGTCGGGTGATTCAGCACTGAGTGCCCTCAGATAGGTCATTGCCGCCAGACGAGCAGTTTCTTCGGCGTGGGCAAGAAAAAACAGCACCGGGTCAACTTTTGAAGTATTCAGGGTGTGGCGATATTTGGGGTCGACCGGCGCAATGCTTTCATAAAATTCGATCGAGTAGGCTCGCATCTGAATCAACTGAAATCCTGCGACACCCTGAACGCTGAAATCCTTCTCGGGCCCGGTGCCCATCAATAGTCCGCGGATTTTTTTGCTTTCGCCGCTCTGGTTGGTGATGATGACAGGCTCATCGAAATGGAAAAGAGTCGCAAAGTGAAAGGCAGCCGGAGCAATGGGGATATTCATGATTTCGGTTCTGCTGATGGCATCAAGTTTGAAAACCCCGCTCCAGAGCTGCTGGCTGTCGTGAATGTTGCCGAAAAACACACTGTTTTGGTCTTTAACCCAGGCAACTGTGGGAATGCGATCTTTCTTCGGGAAAATCAGGCGGCGGGCATAGTTATTCTGCAATACTTTTACCCTGAGCTCTTCAGCAAGATCGTCGGCCCAGCCGACAAAAGCATCGGAAGCAAAAGCCGAGGTAGATAACAGAATCGCAACTATCGTCAGAATGAGTTTTTTCAACTGCATTACGGTGTACCTTTCTTGTAAAGATTGTCTTTAAATTATACTGTATGAGTTACAAATGGCAATATGGGAACAGCAGGAAAAGTTATTGTATTGAATAATTTGCCGGTTACAATAGGCTGTGCTAGATTAAACTGTCAGGGAGATTTTTTCCGGGGGTGTAACAATGAGAAAACTGCTTATTGCTGTTATGTTTTCATTTCTTTGTCTGGCAGCTCTGCCTGCGGGTGCAAGTGAAATTGAAAGTCTGATTTCAGAGATGATTTCAACTTACAGTGCCGGTAATGGTGTTGCCGACCCTTCTTTCATTGCCAAAGTCAACGAGGTTGACGAGCACTTGCGGGTAAGTGTTGAACGTGATCATGATATTGCCTCTTTTCGTGAACTGATCAAAACGGCACGCAAATTTCATTCGCGAAAATCGGCGAGAAAAATGTTTGAAGTCGTTTTGGAAAAGGCTTTCAAGCGGCTGCAGTTCACCAAAGTGCAGCAGGATTTTGAAATTTCTGCAGAAACCCGCGAAGAAATCGATAAAATGATTCTGACTATCGAAAAATATCTCGATCCGAATATTCCTGATCTTGATACCGTCGATCGCCAGGTGCTTGAGAACAAACGCGAATCGATCACCAGCCGCATCAAAAAAGACTTTGGCAAGATGCTGGAAACCGAACCGGAAAAACGAGTGGTCGTTGAAGTAGTTGATTCGCAGGGTAACCCTGCAAAGCTTTCTGCTTCCCGCGAAAGTAACCTTCTGGAAAAACTGAAAACCATCGTTCCTGATGCTGCCAAAATTAAAATAAATATTAAATTAACTGAAAACAAGCTGTTCGACATGGAAATCAAAGTGAACAGCTTCATCGCCCCCAACGGGTTTTCTGTAATTGAAGGAGAACTTGGTTTTGGTGATGTGGCGCTTGAAGCTCTTGATAACAGCAATGCCACTGAGGTTGATGCGGTTTTTGGCGATGCATACTTCAAACGGTATCGTATCGTTCAAAGCGAGGAGCAGCTCAACATAATGCCAAAAGTTGGGGAAGCAGCTTATGAAATGGGCTCTTTCGCTCCCGGTCAGACCTGGAAAATGCCGCTGAAAAAAGCTGGCGGAATTTCCGGCATCATCAAAGAACTTGAAGGCAATACCGAAATTGCGGTGGTTAATGATAAGACCGCCAAAGCGGATCATTTCATCGAATTCAAGAATACCGGCAGCCGAAACATGATTTTTCTTCAGGGAACCGATGTAACAGGCCTGGTCTCAGTTAAAGCCGTCGGTTTTCTGGTTCCCAAAAAAGGTCAGGTTACCTTTAAAGAAGCTCTTCTGATCGTTGATGATGAAATGGCTTCTGATATTACCAGCTATATTGGCGGCCAGGGCATCAACTGGTTCCTGAAAAGGGCTTCTGATAACCTGAGAAAAGGCCTGCCATTTACTCCGATTCTCGAAAATCTCAACATGGATCGCGATGAAAGCGGAAAAATGGTTTACATTTTCAGTGGTCGCGGCCCGGTAGCCCGCTGAACCATCGTTGCCAGCCGTCAAGACGGGTCAATACACCGGTCTTGGCGGTGCTTGTCTGTAGACCAAGTTGAGCCATTCGTTCAAGCCTTGATTGCAGCAGTTCGCGATTGTTCAGAGGCAGGGGAACTACTTTCAGCTTCTGCAGCTGACCATTTTCAATGCACCAGCGATAATGAAAATTCTCGCAGAGTGCCTGATTGAATCTATCTGCCAGCTCTGGAAAAAAGTTCTGCCGGCTGATGAAGAGGCAGTAAAAGGGAAAACTTCTGTCTTCGGGGCGTTCGGGGGCAACAAATGCAGCATCAGCGCCAGGAATTAACGAATTAAAAATTTGTTTTAAATGTCTGGCATTCAATTTTTCGCCGCACAGGTCAACTATAATCGCTTCTTTTCCTGCGAAACTAAGGCATGGAAGATTGTTCCACCAGCCGGCAACCTTGACCAGGTCGTGTAATCGATAGCGGAACAGCCCGCCGAAAGTGGTAATTAAAAGGCTGTATGTCTGCCCTTTTTCAAGTTGATGCGCCAGCTTTATTTTACCGGTTTGCGGTTCGATGAATTCGAAAAAGGCGGAGCGGGCAGCCAGAACAGGAGCAGGTGCCCCGGTTATCGGTATGGTAACCGGAGCTTCGGTGGCCAGAATTCCTTTGGTCTGAAACCTGGCCTGAGCGAAATCATGCTGCAGTTGTCTGGCATCATTTGTCGCTTCAGCTTCGCTCCAGCTTGAAACCAGGGCGAGCTGTGGCCACATCTGGCGCGAAAAACTCTGATAATCTGAGGTTTCCAGAGCATTCGCCGCATCGAGAAATTCCAATGCCCTTTTTTTGCCGGCTCTTGCAGCAATTGTTTCGGCAATCTGCCTTTGGCTGGGTTGAATTTCTGCCAGCAGTGAATAGATCAAAGTCGGGTTCCACAAAGAAATTAAACGCAGATCGGCACAGCACAGCAAACAAACGATTGTTTCAAATTTCCATTGTGAAATTTCCTTGATCGTCGCAGCCGATGCGGGAACAGCCATCAACAGTTCAACCAGGTGCTTGCCATATTTGCCAAAATACTCGGAATCGGCCGCAAAGCCGATTTTTATTCCGCCACTGGTGGTTTTACCGGATTCTGCCTTGGGTGTAATGACCCAGTATGCCGGACCGCCCCAAAGGCCGGGATTGTTGAAATACAGATCTATAAGCCATGGATGCAGAGCCCGATTGAAAGAATTCTGCAAACCTTCGGTATACGGAATCATTTTTGTCGCAAAGGTCGAACCACTGGTAAGTTCAAACATTTTTACCCGATCACTGGTGAGAATATCTGTCTTGCCTTGCGCTATCAGATCAATGTATTCGGCATATCCTTCGTATTCAGTCGGTGAGATTTTCATTTGAAAATCCTGAATTCTATCGTCTGACATAAACCGATGTCGCCTGCCAAAAAGGCTGTTCTGGCTTTTTTGCAAAATTTCCTGCAGTACCCGTTGCTGCAAAACTGCAAGCGGTCTTGCTGATGCCTTGTGAAATCTTGCTGCCTCGGTAGCGCAGGAAGCAAGCCAGGCCGCCTGAACACTACAGCAGGCAAGCTTTTTCAAAAACATCAGGTTCTAAGCAACCTTTTTACAAATGGTTTTATGTTGTCAACGCCAAGTTGGGTAATACAGGCCAGCTCTTCGCCATTGACATACCCGGGGTTTCGGTTAAGAAAAAAGTCGATGTGCGGGTTTTTGCGGCGCTCTTCGCCTGGCGGGGCAATTACTTCACGCAATGGTGTCGGGTGCTCGAGTTTTATGATTCCAGAGCTGGGTTCGTAGCGGCTGCCAAAAAGAAAGGTTGCGGCCGCATCGAGAATGTTCTGCATTTCAGCAGGGGTCTGGGCATCGTGACGGGGAAAAAACTCATGAAAATAGGCGGGTAAAAAACGATAAGTGCGGTAACCGCTGGAAATGAGGAACCAGAAAAGTGGGATTCCGTGAATTTCATTGATGGTGTCGAGCATGAGCCGACCCCAGATTCTTGGCAGTTCCAGCGTGCCCCAGAAGTCCGGGTGAATGATCGTGTCGCCGCTGAACAGGATTTTTATCGATCCATTTTTAATTTCCAGATCAAAAAGCCTGGCAGAGGTAAAACCCTGAAGTTTTTGCTCCTGGTCATGCAGCAGAATGATTTTGTGCTTATTCTGCAGATCATGATAGAAGGCCGTTTCATCGGCGAGGTAAAACTGATGCATCAACGCAAACATTTCCCGTCGCTGCGTTTCGCTGATTGTCGCTGCTGGTGCAATAATTCCGGTCAGTTTCCGTTCTTGACTTTCGCTCATGCTTTGCCTCAAAGAGCTCCCAGATTCATTAATTGTAACTGTTTATCGCCAAAAATATAAGCCCCATGTTCTGGCCAGAATACCTGATAAATGATACTCCAGTATGGAAGAAAAAACACGCTGTTTGCAGCTTCTGCTGCCGGATTTTTTTCAGCAACTCCCCAGGCGGCAAAATCAAAGCCTCGCTGCTTTGCCTCTCTGGTGGCGAATTGTAGCATCATCGGGCCCAGTTTTTTTTCAAAACCGGGAAAAATTGCCCAGGGGTCGAGAAGTGTCTGATTAACCTTCTGCCCCTCTGCCGGAATTGGGCAACGACCGATCGCCGGTTCGAGCAGTCGCCAGAAAAATCTGGTCAATTTCATACTGGCGCAAAGTTTTCGTGCAACGATCTGCTTGAATGACTGCTGATTCCAGATTGCGCAGGCCGCCATCAGCCGGTTTCCCAGAAAAACTCCAACAAAATCCCTGACCGAGAGCCCGGGAAACATTGTGAACCCGTCACTGCTGTCAATATCCTGATCGAGGCAGGGCAGGCCGTCGCATGCCTGCCCCGCTTTTTTAAAAAGCTCTTTGAGTTCTGGCAAATCAGTCTGATTTAACAATCTTGTGGTGATCGTTCTGCCGCCGTCAAACTGATAAATAGGTCTGCTGAGTGCAGGCCAGCGTTTTCCCGGCCCCCGCAACGGAATCAATGCTGTCAGGTAACGTGATACCTGCTGGTAAACAGGCATTGAAGAATTCTGTCTGCTGTTTTCAAGAATCTGCCGGGCACGATGATTGTCTTCGAGAATGGATGTAAGGGTGACCTCTGCAGGATTGTCGGTGAAGAACTTTCGAATGACCCGGTAACCCCGGGCTAGGTAATGCCCTCCCCTGATTTCAGGATGAAGCCTTAGGTGATGCAGATACCCGATTTTTGCCGGTTTGCCGCCCAGATATGCGCTTCTGACCGACCTTACCCCAAGCCCGGCCAGTTTTTCCCGGGAATCGGGCCTGATCAGTGTGAAGTCATGGCTGGTTCCCATCGCCTTGAGAGAAGCAAAGAACGAGGGGTGGCACTGGTAGTCGAGCTCGATTAAATCCGCGGGCATGTGGGAGGCAGCAAGCACCTGCTGAATCTCATCATCGATCTTCTGTAGCTTTTCAGACCAGCATGACGACGCGTCAAGGTGAAGCGGCTCGACCCCTTTGACCACAGTTGTCTCCGTTTTTATTTCAGCAGATGATCGTCTTCTGGAAAGCCAAGAGTAATGCCGAATTTCTCGTCAACTTCCCGGCGGCCATAATAATTCTGAGTCAGATATAACAGGAAGGTTGACAGACTCTGCATCTGTGTTCTTGGTGCAAGTCCGCGCCTGACTATTGATTTAAGAGAATAGAACTTTTTGCGGTACTCGCGGCACCATTCGGCAAGTTCTTCTGGGTTGAGCATTTGCGGGTAATATGGAACCTGCCCAAAGGAAAATTTTGGGTCAAGCCACCAGGCGTCTGAGGTCATTCGGCCCTGGGCCGCAAGTTTTGCGTAAAGAGCAGTTCCTGGAAATGGCACAAGATGGTTGAAGGCAACCAGGAAAAATTGATGTTTCAGAGCAAAATCAAGCGTTCGTTTGAATGAACTGGTGTCATCGCCATCGATACCAAAAAGAAAGGTGGCATAGACACAGATGTTATTCTTTTTCACCTGCTCAAGAGCTTTTTCATAAAGGGCAACCGATTCATTGCTTTTCTTGTTGAGTCCGCTTAGAAGATCGCTGCGTAACGATTCAAAGCCAATCAAAACCCCATTGCAGCCAGACTCTGCCAAGGCCTTGATCAGTTCTGGATCTGCCGCGGCTTCTACACTTATCTGAGTGACCCATTTAATTTTGAGCGGCTTCAGTGCCCGACAAAGTCCTAAAACCGCCTGTGGGTTGGCAGCAATGTTGTCATCGATCAAAAAAACGATTTTTTGACCGGTTCTTTTTATCTCTTCGGCAACTTCTTCGGGGGGCCTGAAATAATGGCAACCACGAGTGAAGGAAGTTATCGAGCAAAAACTGCAGTGATGGGAGCAGCCTCGTGAAAATTCAACCAGAGCCAGAGGCAGGTAATTTTTGTCGGCGTAGACTTCACGTCGCGGGTAAATGCCTTTCCAGGGAAAATCGAAAGGTCCGTTGTAGCGTTTCTTTAGGCTGCCGGCCCGGGCATCGGCGAGTACCTGTTCCCAGATTCCTTCGGCTGGGCCTACAACAATTGCATCTGCATATTTTTCAACTTCATCGGGCCAGAGCGTCGGATGATAACCGCCCATAATCACGGGAATACCGCGCTTGCGGTATTTGGCCGCAATCTGATATGCCCGGCGTGCTGTGTAGGTTTCAGTGGTTATGCCGACCAGATCCGCCGGTTTGTCGGTGTCTACCGGTTCGATACGGTCATCCTGAATGGTGATTTCCCAGTCTGAAGGGGTGAGCGCTGCAAGAACCGCGAGAACAAGAGGCTCC
>JBMOKV010000518.1:0-7328 GCA_049325495.1 Candidatus Rifleibacteriota bacterium
ATGGATATGAGCACCGATGTCACCCCATATCCGAGACCCCAGACGTTCAACGGCCCACGATACAAAGCCAGAGGAGCAAGCAAAGTGAAGATCAGCACAAAATGCCACCCCGATGAAGGAACAGCAAAGGCCAGAAGGGGTTCAATATCTTTAGTAACCGGCCAGACACGCTCTTGCTGATTTCCAGAAGCCAAATCTGCCGGATTTACCACTTCGCTCTGAGCTGTCGGCTTGTACCACCTGGCTGCCCCCCCGTTTTTGGAAGGGCCAAGTATTGAATTGAGAAGCATTCCGATACCCAGCATAAGCACAACTGCGGGAATGACGCTCTGACTGCCTTCGATTACGGCACGAGAGGTCATGTTAAGGCTGCCGCGCCGCATGGTCGAAACAATGCCAAAAATGAAACCGCAAAGAAATGCAGGCACAAAAGGCACTTCATAGACCAGAATCAGTAACAGCGGAATAAGCGGAATCAAATACGAGTGCCAGTGAATTTCACTGGTTTTCTCTTTCCAGTTGCAGAATCCATGAAATAAAGCACACAGCAGAGAAAATGCCAGAAACAAACCAATACCCCACTGAGCAATGAACAGGCAGTTTTCCGGGCCAATCCCACCGAGAACCAGGCGATAACCCATTATCAGAGCCATAATAGCCGCAATACCAATTGCCGCCTGCTTTAAAGAACCACGATCGAAACGAAAACGCCCTGCAAGATGTAGTTCGAAAGTAACGAAAATAACTGCAGTCATCGCGACCACGTAAAACATCTTGAGGGCAAAATCTGACACCACCGCTACGTCCAGCTGCAAAACCGAGGTGTACATAGCCCAGTTACCGGGATTAATAAGCCCGCCAAGGCTGATTCCAAACAACACAATTGCCCCGCAGACATAGTCGCGCAGTCCCAGAGAAGCAAGAATTGGCAAAACTATGGTGCCAACCATAATTACTGCCCCAAGTCCGCCGATTGTGGTAAAAAGCACTGAGATCAGAGCTAGAGTTATCAGCGAAACAGTCCAGGGATCATCGCCTGCCAGCTCAGCACCGATGCGGATAAATTTTTCAGCAACCCCGGCCTTCTGCATAAGAAAGCTGACCATGCCCCCGACCATCGAAATTACGATGGCTTCTGACAGACGCAATGAGCCATCAGCAAAAATGGCATAGCTGATCTCATGCAGAGTCAGTTTGCCAGCAAGCCATTCAACCAGACCGATTCCAAGCGCCATCATTGGTAAAGCCAGAATCGCGGGCAATTTTCGCAGAAACATCAGTATTGCAGCAATAAGAAAAATAATCAGTATGGCAAAACCAATCATAAACCGGCCTTCCTTTCAGGTTGCTCTTCAAGGCTGCAGCCCATTGCTGCCAGTTCCTGACGCAATTTAACGCCATTCAGCTTCGGCGTCGAAACATCGAGTTTCAGCGATAGTGCCGCAGCAACCCCGGCAGCCTGACCAAGGGCGCGGCAAACCGGCTGAATACGTGCCGATGCCTGGGCTTCAAAGTCAGCTGATAAACAACGGCCAGCAACCAGAAGGTTTTCGATATTTTCGTTAACCAGGCAGCGATAAGGAATTTCATAGTATTCACCAGCGGGAATATGGGTCAGGCCGCCGCCCTTTTCACCCGGATCGCGATGAACATCAACGGGGTAATTGCAGCGCGCGACCCCATCGTCAAACTTTCTTGCCGAGAGAACATCTTCAACCGTAAGCCTGTAAATCCCCTTGATTCGTCTTGTCTCTCGAACCCCGGGTACCACAGAAGAACATGCCAGATAAGATCTTTCACAGCCCGGCAGGCAGCGGCGACAGAACTCAACATAGCGACGTATTGCCTTTCGACCGTTGCACATGGCTGAGGTAAGGTGATCAACCCTTGTTCCATTGGTTTTATCAGATATTCTTGGACAATTGAAGGCCAGTTCTCCGGGTCGGCCGGGTATACTGAACATCTGAAAATAGTTACCGTCTGCTTCAGCAAGAATTCCGGCTTCAACCGCACCCCTGAAAACTTTTTCGAGAGGCCAGCCAGAACCCCAGACCATTGCCGAATGAATCAAAAGATTATTTGAATCACCCGGATTCAGGTGCTTATCCAGTGGCCCGAGCGACTCGAGAAAAAGACTGAGCTTTCCAATATCAACGTTTGCCAGGTTAAAGCGTACAGACAACGGCTGATTCTTTCCATTCAGCGAGTCACCCGCCTCATACCCCACTCCGGCACGGTAAGCCACATCACCATCGCCAGTGCAATCAATTATTCGTTTCGCCAGAATTGCCTGCCGGCCTGATTTTGATAAGGCAACAACTCCCAGCAGACGATTTCCGTTGATTATTACATCTTCAAAGCGGGTAAAAAAAAGAACTTTGGCACCAGCTTCGGCAAGCAGATCGTCAAAAACGCATTTTAGCATCTCCGGGTCAAACCAGCCTGCGTTTCCGTCTTTATATGTATCTGCAGCACCAAGCGAGGCCATGCGCCCGTTAATTTCACTGTCGATCCCGGTATTGAGAGGTCGACCACCAACCAGATTTGGCATTTGCGGCGTAACCAGAGCGGCTGTCTGTGTACCTCCGAGAAAGCCGAGATCTTCGATTAATAGTGTGTCTGCACCAGATCTCGCAGCAGCAATGGCAGCCACCGAACCGGCAGTTCCACCGCCCACAACCAGTACATCTGCTTCACCCAAAACGGGTATTGCCTGCTGGTAAAAGTCCTGCGCCCTCATTTTGCCGCCCGACCATATTTATCGGAATAACGCACGATGTCGTCTTCACCGAGGTAGTTGCCTTTCTGAATCTCGATGAATTCAAGCATTTCATTGCCCAGGTTGGCCATCTGATGAACGACCTGTGCCGGAATATATGCTGATTCATTCTCCCGGCACAGTTTCAGGGTTTCACCTATGGTTACCTGACCGGTTCCCTTAACGACTACCCAATGCTCAGCACGGTGACCATGGCTTTGCAGGCTCAAAACTTCACCTGGATACACCCAAATGCGTTTCACCTTAAAGCCTTCACCCTCTTCAAGAACCTGATATCCACCCCAGGGACGGCATTCCATGTCCATTGTCACAATCTGATCTCCTTGCACTGATCCATGAACTTCACTGACCATGTTATGTGGAAAACAGGCTGTTGTAAGCTCATGGAGCCAAAATATAGTCTGGCATAACGATTCAGCCATTATTGCCAACCATAGCTGCTTTTTTTATGTAACTTTCTTAAAAAGCAGCTGACTTTGTCGATTACCTTAATTACTTGGTTTGGGGCTGATTTTGTATTATATTATTGGATATTCCGTACAATTCTGGAGGTTGCATGTTCAGGCAGGCAAAAGTTCAGTACAAACGTTTTCTTGTGTTGTTTTTTGTTTTGGTCGTTTCCTCTCTGTTACCTGCATTTGCCAATGAAAATGCCGAGATAAAGACCGCAAGTGGAACCGTTAAAATCATTTTTTCCCGTTCTGCTGATGGCGTGGTTGCCGCAACCTTGATTCCATTCGACGAAGATGGGTCTTACCCGAGAAGTGGCTGGACTCACTGTAAAAATGTCAGCAAAGAAATCTCAGATACCTTAACTCAGAGATTCTCTGAAGCAGAAAGGTTTGAAGACTATTTCAACGCCGTCTGGAACAACCTGGGCGAAGACGAATCGAGCCCTATATTAGCCTATCATGGCGAATTGCTGAAAATTGAACCCTGGCAACCTGCCTTTCTGGCCGAACCGAAGCAGAAATGATCTTTTAAACTGATTTAACCAACGACAAAAGGAATTAACAAAATGAATCAACTTTTTAAACGGACTTTTAAAATTTTCCTGGCCATTTCTTTATTTTTTGCCATTGCCGCATCTGCAGCAGAAAACATTGAACCGCCACCACCGCCACCGCAGGAAAAAATCAACGTATTTGCAGTAGTTTCTGAAAATATTGAAAAATCCTTCAAAGATGCGGCAGCGGCCCTCAAAGAAACAGAACAGATCGATTCATTCCCAATGCAGGGTTTTCAGGTTCATTGCACCCTTTACATGACTCAATTTCCCGCCGGCATGCAGAATGAGGTTCTGGCAAAAATTGAATCGCTTGCAAGCACTACCAGACAGTTTGAAGTGAAAACAACCGGGCTTGAAATAACTTCGGGCAACTGGTTTTTCATGAATCTCGACCGGAACCGCAATCTGCAGACCCTTTCAGATGCAGTCGTGGAATTGCTTTCACCCATGCGCGCCCAGTCAGACTTCGTTCCCGAATGGGCCAAACCGTTTCCCAACAAGGTCGAATATATTTCCAAATTCGGCAGCCCGAATGTTTATGACGAATTCAATCCACACCTTACCTTTCTGGCAAAGGCCGAGATCGAAAAATTGAATAATTTTTTGAAAAATCATGCCGAAAGCGAATTCAGCAAACCGATTACCGGCAAAGTTATTGCAATTGGCGCAGGAATCGCTGATCGAAATGGTCAGATTCCCGAACCCTGGAAAATTTTCCCGCTACAACCGGCAGAGTAAAGGGCTGTTTGATTTGCTGAAATTTCTTCTGGTTGCAATCACACTGATTGCCGCTGCCATCGGCACCGGTTTGTTACCGGTTCATTTTTTTGACCGGGCCGGGCCGCCGGTTTCGCCAGTTGCGGTCCATGGTCCGGCGAATCCAATCGTTTCGGCGGCGCGCAGTCAGGTTGGCAAAACTCTGCGCTACGACCCGGCCTACCGTCAGTTGAGTTACCCTGGCGGCGATATTCCTCTTGAAGTCGGGGTCTGCACCGATGTTGTCATCAGAGCCCTGCGCCAGAGTCACCAGCTCGATCTGCAGAAGCTGGTTCATGAAGACATGAAGAAAAATTTCATCAGCTACCCGAAAAAATGGGGTTTAACCAGACCTGACAAGAACATCGATCATCGGCGGGTGCCGAATCTGCAGACATTTTTTCAACGGCGGGGGTGGCAGATCAGGCTTGGCGAAAAACCGGAAGATTTCAAGCCCGGCGACCTGGTAACCTGTATCGTGCCGCCGAGTCTGCCGCACATAATGGTGGTCAGCGACAGACTGAGCCCCGACGGCCGACCGTTGATCATTCATAACATCGGCGCCGGGGCCCAGGAAGAAGACCTGCTGTTTGAATTCAAACTTACAGGTCATTATCGCATCAAATAATCATTTTAAATGATAAACATGAAAGCTTTCATAGATAAATGCGCGATCCTGCTTGAACAGGCGGTCTGAAAGCTCGGGTTCGTATTCAAGCCGGCTCAGGTTTTCCGCATCAAGTTCCCGTGGACGGGCAAAGGTATAGCGCCAGGCCATTCTCGCACCAGGTCTCGAAAGCTCGATACATTCCCTGATAATTGAGTTGAAAACTTCATTGGTCATCCATTCAAAAATGTTTGAAAGATTGAGCCGGTCGTAAGTTCCCGGGCCTTCTTTTTTCAGCACGTCACCGATAGTGCCTTTATAGATTTCAAGTGCGCCAATGTTCTTTTTAAGTTTAGGGTAATTTTCGCGCAGCAGATACGGCGACATGCCCTTTTCATGGTAATGGCCGCCCAGCATCAGCAGACACATGAAATAGTTATCAGGGTTGAAGAACCGTGTCATGCCCAAAGTGCGCTTGCGGTTCAGGTTTCCGGCGAAATCTTCGAAATCAACCATGGCAAAGGAATGGGCTCCCTTTACCAGGCTGAGAATGGTGCGATTCAGAAGAATGCGGTGCAGACCATTCCACTTTTTCTTGCGGAAATTTCTGAAAATTTCCTGCTGCTCGGCCAGATCTTTGGCTTCAAACAGTTTTAAGATTTCTTTTTCGCCATAGAGCCATTTGAGAACGGTACGATAAATGGCGAAGAATTTTTCGACCTTGCCGCACATCATGACGCCGTCTTTGATCAATTGCTGATTCTGATCCCAGAAATCAACGGCATAGCCAGGCATGTGCTTCTTGATTTTATTGTAAAGATCGATGCGATACTGGGCAGGCTTTGTCGACGGTTTCCCATAAAACGGAGTTCCAAGAACTTCGAGAAAGTCTTCGTATTCAAGTTCAATAATGGCGGCGCGTTTAAGCTCAAGCATCGCCAATTGCGCCGTGTTAAGGTCAATTGAAATGAGTTTTTTCGGGTCTTCGAGCAGCAGACATAATGAATTGCACCCCCCCGAGGTAATCGAAAGCACATTCTGCCCCGGCTTAACCTGCAATGAAACCCGGTTAAGTTCTGGGTCTTCCCATACGTTACTGTAAACAACAGCGGTTTTAATCATCTTCAGCCTCCTGTATCACTCATTATCAGAATTTTCGGGCAAAGATTCTGCCTTATCGGGCGCCGGTTCAGGCGCGAAGTCAGAACTGAGAAAGCGTCGCAGCAGGCAGATCTGCGCCGGCAGGATCGTCATTTCACAAATAAGGGCGGTAACAATGGTCAATGACAGCAGCAGACCGAAATAAACCACCGATTTTATGCTGGCAAAAACCATAAAAAGAAAACCAATAGAATAGATCAGCGAAGTAGAAACCACTGCCGGGCCTGATTCCTTAAGGGCATCGACGATGGCTTCTTCGGGCTGCATTTTTGATCTCGATGGTTCATAAAAGAGAAACAGCTCATGAATGGTATCATCAACCACGATTCCGAGCGCGATTGCGGCAATGGTGACCGTCGCGATATCAAGCCTGATACCGGCCAGTCCCATAACCCCCATGGTCAGCATAACCGGGAATATATTGGGGAAAATGACGAGAAGCATGGCTTTCATGCGCCTGAAAAGAATCATTATGGCGCCGAAAACGAAAACGAATGCGAGAGCAAAGCTTGAAACCTGGCTCCAGGTTACATAGCTGATAATTCTTGAATAAAGCGGCACATAGCCACCAAATTTGTAAGTAACTTTGGTTCCGGCAAAATTTGCCTCGATAATCGCTTTGGCCCGGCGCTCGAATTCCCGCAACTGAGAGGCACTTACCATCGGCACCCTTACCGTCAGGCGGGCTTCACTGTATTTTGGGTAATCGGTCATCGTGTCGATATCGCCATCGGGGTCTGATTCATACTGCATCAGTAATTGACTGACTGCGAAATCAGAGGCCGGAACCACGTAACTTGCTTCAGTTCCATCTGACCAGACCTGGTTGAGCTTTTTCAACACGTCGAGAATAGAAGCGGCCTTTTCAAAGCCGGGTATGGTTTCAAGATCCTGATGAGTCTTTTCAAGCCGCCTGAGAAAGTCGACTTCTTTTACGCCCCCATCTTTTCCGGCCATCAATCGAATTTCCAGAGGCAAATAGTTGCCGTAAACTTCCTCAACCTTGTCGCTGTCTA
>JBMOKV010000519.1:0-7278 GCA_049325495.1 Candidatus Rifleibacteriota bacterium
GCATTGATTTCAGGCCCGGATAGTTTATAATAGGAAAAATTATCTTTTTCAGGAGAATGCCATGTTCTGTCCGGTCTGCCGTTCTGAATTTCGCGAGGGTTTCACTGAATGCAAAGCCTGCCAGGTTAAGCTGGTAGCGGATTTAAATGATCTTTCAGAAAAGGTCGATGGCGAATTTCTTTTATGCACAAGCTGTGAAAAAGAATTTCACGATCAGGACATTACCTATTGTGATGACTGCGGTCTTAAGCTGGTTCGCTCAGTTCTTCAGGATGACACCTATGTCTTTCTCGAAGCCCCCTCTGAAGAATACCGCGACGAAAGTGAAATGGTTCCGGAAATGCCGGATTTCAAGCATTTGACCACCCTCAACGAAGAAGACTCAGCTGTTCTTATCGAATCAGAAGATGTTCAGATGCTGGTCAAAATTCAGCAGCTTCTTAACAAAAATGGCATTGATTTCGATGTTAAGTGGCCCAAACCTGAAAAAAATCCACTCGGATTCATTCTTGGACTGGGAAGCCCGGTTGAACGTGAATTTCCCAAAATTCTGGTCAGACCTGAAAACGAAGAAGCGGCCATTAGGCTGATTGTAGCCGAAAAAGAGCTTGGGCTTTCTGGCCCACCACCAGAATTAATGGATTATGACGACGAAGACGAATCCGACGAGGATTATGAAGAAGAATAAAAAAGATTACTAAAATTGTGTTATAATTCAAAAACACTTGCGAAAAATTTTCGATCTGTGTATTATTATATAACACCACTCTTTAAGGTTCGAGGAAGCCAATGAAAAAAATTGTCATGCTGGTTCTGATGATCGTATTAGCCGGTTGCTGTGCCTATGCCCAGGAATCATCAAACAACAACGTCTGGGAGGAAAATTTTCCCGATGGTCTGGTTGACGCTGCTCAGAACCCGGTAGGGGTTGATGCTCTTGAAGGAAAGATTGTCGGCCTGTATTTCTCGGCTTCATGGTGTCGCGGATGCGCTGCCTTTTCCAGAAACTTCGTACCATTTCGCAACAAGCACCAGGAAAAATTTGAAGTAGTTATGGTTGGCTTCGATTACAGCACCGTTGAAATGCATGATTACATGACAAAATACCAGATGGAATGGACTGCTATTCCCTATGAAAGCCCGGCCCGCCTGGCAATGAAAGAAAGATTCAAAGTTTCTGAAATTCCGACTTTGATCATAATGGCTCCCAACGGTAAGGTTATCACCCAGGATGGTTTTCAGCAGGTCGATCTGATGGGTGACGAAGCGATTCCCCACTGGGAAAAAATGGCCGCCGAACTTAAATAATTATTTGTTTAAACAGCGCCCGAGCAGCTTAAGCAGCTGTTCGGGCGTTTTCTTTCAAGTTTTGATTGGTCTCAGATTTTGCGAAAACCAAGAAGAACGTCAGCCAGCTGGCCGCTGGTGCCATTCTCCCGTTCAAAGCTTCCATTCAAAATTAAAGAGTTCCCGTTGATTTTCTGGTTGGTCTGAAAGAAATTCAGATTGAGAGCTTTGATACCAAGCTGCTGCAGGCTGAACAACTCCTGGCTTTCTACCTTTCCGTTCCCGTTGATATCCTGGTAAAGCTTCAGGGCTTTGAAAACCGGGTCAAGGCGGTCGATGCGGCCATCCTTGTTGTTGTCATGCTTTGCCAGTTCAATAAAGCCGTTGGCTGCACCATTCTGGTCGCCGAAAAGTTCAGAGCCGTCGTCTATTTTGCCATTTTCGTTGCGATCGAGAACCAGCAGGGCATCATCTCCGCGCACCCAGGCAGTCTGATCTAGTTTGCCGTCGGCATCGATGTCAAATATTGCACCTTCACCGGCTCTGGTAAGGTCTATTCCATCTCCTGCAATGTCGAGAACCAGCGGGTCGGCTTCCTTGATGCCAAGCTCTTCAAGTGAAATGCCGATTCTTTCGCTGCTGTCGACCTGTTTTCTGAATTTCATGGCAATTTCAAAAGTCTGACTTGCTGAAGTCTGGGTTGAAACGGCGATTGAGGGTGTGGCGGCATCTGAAGGCGGTTCAGATGAAAAGTCGCTTTTGGCCTGTTTCAGCAGCTTTTCAAAACGGCTGCGCAATGATTTGTATTCTTCTTCGTCTTTGCTGATCATACGCAGCATCAGATCAAGATCACGGTCGATTTCCGGTTCGAGTTCAGCGCCTTCGCCAATTTGCGCCGATCTGGCAGTCAGGCTGACATTCAGCTCAGCTTCGAGACTGGTTTCCCGCTGAAACTGGGCGATGGTCTGACGAATCTGATTGAAGGGCGACAGTTCGATAAGGTCTTTTTCCAGGCTTGACCTTGGTTTGACCGGTTCTTTTTCTTCTTTTTTGAACAAGGTGTCGATTGCCTCAGAAAACCGGCTGGCCCGCATGAAACGATGGGAAATGAAGTTTGCAGCAATAGCCATTTGTTTACTCCTCCTTGAGTAAGCGTACACATCCTTATGTTTTCGGGAAAAAACACTTCCCCTTATTTATATCGGCATGCCCCCCCTGAAAAGTTTATAGCTATTTAAAAAATGTATGAAAATTGAGCAGCTAAAAACTCGAAATATACGTGCCAATTTCCTGAAACCAGCAGATGAAAATGCCCAGAGGCGGAAGCAGCCATAGAAGGCCTGGGTAATCGTTCGGACCCGCTGATTCTTCGTTGTCTGGTGCTGGTGCCAGGCGGTTTTCGACGAGCTTGAGCCATATCTGGTTAAAGATCAGAAGTATCAGAGCCGGCAGAAAAATGCCTGCCAGATCTTCTGATGGTGGTTCAGCTTGAAAAATTGTCTGATCCGCTGAAAAATATCCGACCAGAAAAATTGCCGGGGTGCTTATAAAAGCAGTCAGAACACAATTCTTCCAGCTGGTTTGTCGCCAGATTGCAATGCTTTTTTGAAGGCAATTTACCTCAGGGCTTTCCGGAGCAGGAACTCTGAGAAAAATTGCGGCAAAAAAATTCTGCAGGTCTCTTCGATCAAGCTGACCGGCCAGACCGATGAAGGAAAGCAAAAAAACCGTCAGGGGACCGGAGGCAAATACCGGAAACCAGCTGAGATTCAATTTGGTAAAGCTGAAAAGCTTGATTGCCGGTATGGAAATAACAATCAGCCCGGTAAGCCAGCTGCGGCGAAAAATCAGATGACATGCCCCGGTTGAAATGGCCATTAACATCAGCAGTTCTATGCCAGACATCAGACTTTTGCTCCGGAATCGGATTTGCGAAAGCGCACCAGGTTGAAAATCCCGGTAAAAATTATGGCAGCGATGGTTCCGGCCAGCAGAACTGCGGTGGCATCGGTCGGAACAATTCTGACATAAGATGAAATGCCAAGATAGGTGAGAATGAAAATTCGCAGCCAGTAGTCCCACCGGCTACAGCTTTTCTTGAAGATGAAATTCAGAATGTCATCAAGGAAAAGATAAGATGTAATCGGCAAAAGACTGGTAGTTGAATAAAAAAGATATGGAAAATGAGTGAAACTCGGAGGTTTTAATCTTACCTCCTGTGAGTTAAGGCTCCAAAAAAGCCAAGAAAGCAGAAAACCTGAAATCAGAGCATTTTTCAGCGCCTCGCCTCGGTCTGCTTTCGAGGGCGAAAGCAGATAAAAGCCGAAGCTGAAAAAAATTATCATGGCTGAAAAAGATAAAGCTGCGGGTAAATAACTATCCCAGAAAAACGATGTACTGAATCCTCGCGCGAATTCGGTTAGAAGTATTTGAGCAATTATTCCCATAAATCGTTACCCAGGTTGTGTTTCATATAAAGGTACCACGGCCAAATAGAAAAATAATGAACAAATAAACGATTAAAACAACAAATTTAAATGAAAAAACCACAGGAAAAGAAAGAAGCGCTTCTTTATCAGGTTTTTTGCCGGTTTCTGCGGCGGGTGAGTGTGAATTGTCTGCTGTGCTTTTTTCAGAAATTTCTTCGGATTGTTTCTGAAGGTTCGCGGTTGCAAATGGGTCAAATGGCAAATCATTGTCGATTTTGCCCGGGCCTGGAGCAAGACTCTGATATGCTGGAGTAACAGGCTGGGTGGCCGCCGGCTCGAAAACCGGGCTTTGGGGAGCTTCTGAAGAAATCCTGATTGTATTGATCTGGTTTATGGCATCCAAAAATTCCCGGGCACTCTGAAATCTGTTTTCAGCATTCTTTTCAAGAGCTTTCATGGTGGCCGAACTTACGGCTGCGGGAATGTCGGGAAAAACTCTGGATGGCTCGGTTGGAACAACACTGAGGTGTTCATACATCAGGCCGGCGAGATCATTGCGATTGAATGGCGGGGTTCCGGTCAGCATCTGGTAGAAAACCGCACCAATTGAATAAATGTCGCAGCCCCTGTCAATTTTGCCGCCTTTGAATTGTTCGGGGCTCATATACAGCGGAGTCCCGATGCTCATGCTCAGGTTGGTCGAGGTTTTGCTGGCTTTGAGTGCGGCGGCGATTCCAAAATCAGCGATAACCGGGGTCTGGGTGTCGGTAAACAGAATGTTGTCAGGCTTCAGGTCGCGGTGAATGATGCCTTTCTGATGGGCATGTTCGAGGCCCGATAGAATTCCGGTCATGATTGGGATTGCGTTTTCGACGGGCATTCTGCCATTTTTCAGGCGTTGCGAAAGGTTGCCGCCCCGCAGGCATGCCATGGCGATGTAAGGTTGATGAAAAGAGGTTTCTCCCACTGAATAGATGGGGACAATGTTGGCGTGGGTCATCGAGGCTGCCATTCTTGCCTCTTTTTGAAATCGGTCGCAAAGTTCGCTGTCATTCAACAGGTTTTCGGGCAGTACTTTAACCGCAACCTGGCGCTCGAGCTTCAGGTCGGTGGCCAGATACACAATTGCCATTCCACCACGGCCAAGTTCGCTTTCAATTCTCAGATTGTCGAGTATCTGGCCGGGTCTGATTCCGGGAGCGGGCGATTCGGTGTTCTGATATTCGCCGCAATAGCGGCATTTGATTGCTTCGTCCTGTATTTCTTCGGCACAGAAACGGCACTTTTTCATGGGCGCGGCCCGGCCATTCGTTCAATTGCATATTTGAAATCTTCGGCCGATGCAAAACGGTCTTGCGGTTTTCTGGCCAGTGCCCGGTCAACTATGGCAGCCAGCTCTCTGTCGATGCCCGGGTCGCGTTGGGCCAGCGGCACCACCGGTTCTTCCAGAACCGTCAACAAAGAATCCTGAAAAGACCGGGAAGAGGACTTTATCTGGTATGGCAGCAGGCCGCTGAGCATTTGATAAAGGGTGGCCCCCACCGAAAAAATGTCGGCGGCGGGGGTAACTTTTGCAAAATTCACTATCTGCTCAGGGGCCGTAAAATACAATGACCCAGCAAACTCGCCGGGGCGCGTCAGTCTTGTACCACCAAGATTAACATAGCTTCTGGCAAGCCCAAAATCAGCAATTTTGGCGGTTACTTTCTGATTTTTAGAGTCAAAATTCAAAAGAATGTTTGATGGTTTCATGTCCCGGTGAATATGCCCTGACGCATGAAAATATGCAAGGCCGTCAAGAACCTGAGATGCAATATCGAGGGCCTTTTCGGTGGCAATTCGCCCATTTTTTTCGATGAGCGCAGACAGGCTGCCGGCGTTAAGATATTCGGCAAGAAAGAACGGTGTGTCATCTTCGACACCATCCTGGTAAATTTTTACCAGGTGTGGGTGGTCGAGGGTCTGCATGATCTGCATTTCTCTGAGAAAGCGCCTGGCGGCTCGGGGATCCTTGTCGGGCAGCAGAATTCTTTTCAACGCTGACAGCCGTGCGGTATCCGGGTCCCAGCAGAGAAAAACCGTTCCCATGCCACCCTGACCGAGCTGCTGCAGAAGCCTGAATCTGCCAAATTCAACCGTGTTTTTGTGCTGCAGCAGCTTTTCAATACATGCTGGGCAACGATATGCGGCAGTTCGTGAAAGAGTGATGCCAAGCCCATCGTTGCCCGCCATCTGGCTCAGATTGCAGCCGCACTGATCGCATGCAGCAGCTACCGGAACCTTTGTTCGCGCCATGCGGTTCTGCTGCTCAAGTTCTAGTTCAGCGATACAGGCCGGGCAATCGACGACGTCTGAATGACCCTTTGAATGGAAACGTTCGCCGCAACGCCTGCATGAAGCCAGATTTGCGGTGGTGCAGCTGATTTTTACCCGAAAACTGGTTTTTCCGGCGGTAATCTGGTCGCCGTCATGCAGTTCGCTGATTTGACATTTCTGATTATTGACATAGGTGCCGTTGGTCGAGGCGAAATCACGCAGATAGCAGCGTGGCGGTGCCACTTCGATCATGAAATGCCGGCGTGAAATACTGCCGTCACTCTGGTCGAGAACGAAATTTGCGTCCGGTGAACGACCGACCAGAAAAAGTTCGGGCTCGTTGAAATTGAATACCCTCCCTTTCTGTGGGCCGTTTTCTACGTGCAGGGCAACTTTGATGCCGGCAGCAGGCAGTTCGATCGGTTGGGTAACTGCTGCCGGACCTGCATTTCCGGGGTCTGAAACGAATTCGTTACGGGCGGGCGCTCTGACTTCGGCGATTGATACCGGAACCTCGATTTTACGGTCAATTACGCTGGCAAACTGGTCAGGTTGGGATGTTTCGATCAGGTCAGAGAAAAAATTGCTCGCAAGGCCGACCTTTTCCAGCATCGATTTAAGCTTTTTCCCTTCAGAGCCATGAAAAATCGCTTTGAGCAGGTCTGTTTCCTCGATGTCGCGCCCTTGTTCTGAAGCCTGGTTCCATGCGGTTTTCAGGTCGATCTGCACCTCCGGTGAAAATTCGGGGGCGGTCTGATGGTTTTCTTTGCCGAGCTGCTGTCGCAGACCGCGACGGATGATTGTCGGGTCATGGCCCATGCTTTTTATTTTATCTGCGGTAAGGCTGCCGGCCATTTTGGTCAGGGCAAGAAAAAGATGGCTGGCACTGACCTGTCGATGCTTCAGAAAAGAGGCTTCTTCAATGGCCAGATCGAGCAGCTGCTTCCAGAAATGGGTTTTAACCGGAGCGTCTTTGTCAAGGCGGTTTCGCGTGGGGGTCGCCGGGTTGCCGATTTCCCAGTCGAAAATATTGAAGATGTGGTGCTGCAGACCATGCTTGTCAGCGAAAATGCCTGCATCATGCAGAACGGCTGCACATGCGGGTCGAGCTGCGAGAATCTCTTCCGCCAGACGTTTTGAGCAGAGAATGTGCCCCGCATCACCGAAATCCATGACCCGCTGGGTGTTGTTGATGCCCTCGCCGACGATATTGCGGTTATCGTTAATGTCGAGCATGGTGAAAACT
>JBMOKV010000520.1:0-7252 GCA_049325495.1 Candidatus Rifleibacteriota bacterium
AATCTCTTTTGCAGGTATTCAACAGTTCGTGAGCCTGTGGCGCGATGAGCTGTTCTGGCAGGCCTTGAAAAATACTCTGATTTTTCTTTTGTTTGCAGCTCCACTGAATATTGGCCTGGCTTTGTCGGTGGCCCTGGCAACGCATCGCGCTTTTGCAAGGGGGCTGGCATTTTTTCGACTCGGCTTTTTTCTGCCGGTCGCAACCACGCTGGTTTCTGCTTCTATTGTGTGGCGCTGGATATTCCATGCTGAGCACGGGCCGGTTGCAGCAGTATTTAAAGCACTGGGCTTTGAAGTCTGCAATTGGCTTGAAGACCCGCAAACCGCAATTTTTGCCCTGGTGATCGTTTCTGTCTGGAAGAATTTCGGTTATAACATGGTGGTTTTTCTGGTTATGCGCCAGAACATTGACCCGTCACTGTTTGAAGCAGCCGCTCTAGATGGGGCAAGTGACCTGCAGCAATGCTGGCATATCACTATTCCATCACTGCGCCGGGGTATGATTTTTGCCGTAATAATTACTTCAATCGGTTCTTTACAGCTTTTTACCGAGCCGTACATCATGACCCGCGGGGGGCCCGCCAACGCAACCCTTTCTCTCGTTTATCTGTTATTTCGTGAAGGTTTTCAATATTTCAAATTTGGCTACGCATCAGCAATTGCGGTCGTGTTGTTTTTTCTGACTCTGATGCTTGGCATGATACGGCAGTATGTTCGCCGGTCAATCGGCAGGCAGGAGAATGCTTCATGAGGAAACATGGAACCATTTTCGAGAAGACAATTTTGGTTTTTTTTGTGCTGACTGTGCTTATTCTAAACCTTCTGCCATTCGTTCTGATGCTGTCTACTTCGTTCAAGACTGAAGCAGAGATAACTTCGACGGCTTCTAAATTTTTCCCGGAAAAATGGACACTGGACAATTATCGCCATCTTTCTTCGATTTTCAATGTCTGGGGGCATCTGCTCAACAGCTTTTTATTTGCCGGCGGAGTAACCTTGATTTCTCTGGTTTTGAACGCATTGGCGGCGTATGCGTTTGCCTGCATCGAATTTCCCGGCAGAGAAAAGCTTTTCTCTCTGCTTTTGCTGACCATGTTTGTGCCATCCCAGGTTACTCTGATACCAACCTTCCTGATTTTGAAATATCTGGGTTTGCTAAATACCCTTGTTGGCCTGATTTTGCCCGGATCGGCAAGTGTGGTGGGAATTTTTCTGCTCAGGCAGTTCATGAAGGAATTGCCCATGGAGATTCTTGATCAGGCTGAAATCGATGGTTGCAGCGACTTTCAGAAGTTTTTTCGCATCATTCTGCCCCTTTCCAAACCCAGTCTCATGACCCTGGCTGTATTTACCTTCGTTGGCTGCTGGAACGAATTCCTTGGTCCTCTGGTGGTGATGCTGAAAGAAAGTGGCTATCCAATTCCTGTGGCTCTGGCAACGTTGAGGGGAACCCACCAGACCGAGTGGGGAATGTTGATGGCCGGAGCAGTAATGACAATGCTTCCCAGTCTATTGGTTTTTCTTCTGGCACAGCGTTATTACCTCGAAGGCATTACCAGAGGCGCTGTTCGCTGATCGCCATAAAAAAATCACCCGACTTGAAAAGCCGGGTGATTTGACCAGAGAAATCTGAGGATAGTTTGTCAGAATTTTACTTCAACACCTGCAGTGGTTCGGCGGCCATTTCGGTAATAAATCGGGTCCATAAGCAGACCGGCCTTGTTTTTGGTGTCCGAACCCTGAATCAAAACGATGTTGTCATCGTCTGCGATGTTTTCAATGTTCATGTAAAAAGCGAAATCGTTGGTGAATTGCTGGCGAAATCCCAGGTCAAAGCAGGTTGATGCTTCAACTTCAGGATATGCCGTTGCTTTGCCGGCTGTGTCGAGAGTCACTGTTGCCGGGGTTTTGCCCTGTCGCTCGCATGAAAGCATAACACTGGTTTTGCGGTTATGGAAATTGAGGCCGCCGGTTAAACGATAGCCCGGCTTTGCAACCAGACGAAGGTTGTTCTTCTCGTCTTCTGCACGGTCTATACGGGTATAGCTGAGCCAGGCATCGAGATTACTTCTGATCTGGCCATTGAGACCGAATTCCCAGCCATCGATCTGAGCTTCGTCAATATTGATATAGTAAGCGTCGTTCGCTTTCAGGGTTCCAACGCCAGGAATGACTCCCCCGGCTGCAGTGATGGTCTGAGAAATTTTGTTTTTCATTTCTGAAGTAAAGCGCGAAAGATTGACTTCCCAATTGTTGTTGATCTGGTAGCCCAACCTGAATTCAAGATTGTCTGATTCTTCAGGTTCAAGAGTCTCATTGCCAAAAACTTTGCTTCCACGATACAGCTCTTGAATATTTGGGAATCTAATGGTTTTGCTTAAACCAAATCCAAATTTAAATTGATCATTTAACTGGTAGTCTGAGTCGATCGACCAGGAGCTGTGACGGTCTGAATTGTATGATTCATCACTTCTTGCAACAAGCTGCAGATTCCATTTCTCTGTGGCTGCAATCGCGTCGCTGATGAAAAATCCGGTGCTGTCAAGCCACTGGTTATTTATTGAAGCCTTAACCGTATGGCCAACGTCTTTAACTTCCTGCTTCTGCCCACCAAGGGTTAAAAGGTGCTTTTCACCGGCCTTAAAGTTATACAGAATTTCCATCGTTTTCATGTTTATTGTGACATCTTCTGCAGGGTTTGCTGTTCCTGAGGCAACGCTGAGGTTATAGTCAAAATAATATTGGGTTCTGCTGAAATCGCGATATTTTGCATATCTCAGTGAGAGATTCTGGTCGTTGCCAAAATTTTTCTCTATAACAAAGTCGTGATGCGACATTTCCCATGGTTCGAATCTTTCTTTGTAGTTTGGGATACTTATGCTGCCACGGCTTTCAAGCAATGTCGCTTTCATTATCCAGCCTTTGTCAGTTTCAACCCGCCCGCGGTACATGAACATGCGATTGTCAGACCGGGTTTCACCTGTTCCATAAGTTTTGTATGTTCTGGTACCATCATAATCATCCTGAAATAACGCAAACAGATGCTCATTCTGGTGTGCAACCCGGCCATAGATGAATTCCTGATGCCGGGTTCCCATTCCACCGACTTCCTGTTTCAAAGTCAGACCTTCGAGATCTTTCGCTGTGGGTAGAACCAGATTAACCGCTCCAGCAACGGTGTTGCTACCGTAGATCAGCGCCGACCCGCCGGGTGCTACTGAAATTTTCTGCAGGCGACGAAGTGGAAAGCCCGATAATGAAGATGTATTGTTCCACGGCGTGTTTATTGGGCAGCCATCGAGAAGAACTTTGGTATGCTTACCGTCGAATCCCCGCAGTTCAGGGGTCAGAATCGCTCCCAGCAGACTATGACTGCCTGAAATTGAAGAATTCATCGACCTGAGAAGATCAACCGGATCTTTTCCCGGTTTAAGCTCGATGGTTTCTTTGCTTATCTCATCCTGAGGCCGGGAAATCATGTTCTGGTAAGTTGCCCTTTCAGCATCGATGGTCATTTCCTGAAGCTGAAAAACCTTTTCCTGTTCAGGTTTCTCAGGTGACTGGGCGTAAACAGAAGAAAATGACACCACTGACAAAAAAAACATCACCCAGAAAAATGACGAGCGAAACATACTACCTCCCAAGGCAATACTTAATGCTACTATATAATGTTTTAAGGTGTGACACGATACCTATAGCATTTTTATGCTACTATGGCAATTGAAATTTGCTGCCCAATATTTTTTTTGTGATGTGGTAAGATGTTTTATGCCCGTCAACGTAAAGCAGATATCTGGCGACCTTCTTGAGCAGAAGGTT
This sequence comes from Candidatus Rifleibacteriota bacterium, assembly GCA_049325495.1. Classification (GTDB taxonomy): domain Bacteria; phylum Muiribacteriota; class Ozemobacteria; order Ozemobacterales; family Ozemobacteraceae; genus DYKG01. The sequence goes on from JBMOKV010000520.1 coordinate 3,820, forward strand.
GAAGTTATTGTTAATCCATGGAATATGAACGTTATTCCATGGTGGCTGCTGCTCCCCCAGGGCGTTTCCGGCGCCATAAAAAAACGAGGCGGAACCCAGCCTTTTCGTGAGCTGGCCAAAACGGGCTGGTTTCATCTTGGTGAGGCACGCATTACCGGGCCTGGAAGTTTACCTTTCAAAGCAATAATCCATGTTGCCGGCATCAATCTGCTCTGGTTCGCCACCCGCTATTCGGTTAAAACTTCAGTGGAAAATGCCATGCGACTGGTTAACGATAATGGCTTCAAGTCGGTCGCTTTCCCTCTAATCGGCTCAGGCTCTGGAAACCGCGGCAAAGCCTGGTCGAAGGAAATAATGCTCGAAACCTTTGTTTCTCTGGAAACCAGCGCTGAAGTGTTGCTGGTAGAATTTCCCGGCTGATTATCAATCTGCGGTAACTACAATGCTGGTAGTCAAACCGCCAATTGAGATGGTAACCGTCTTTTGCTGGGTTCCGAATATGGTGTTTTGAATCGGCCAGATAAATGAAATGCTGTTGTCAGAATAATTAACATTGCTGATGAATCCAGCATCCTGAACCTTAACGTTGCGCGAAACAGAATCGGTGGATGCGCCAAAATGCAGTCCTGATATGGTAATCAGCTGATTTTCTGTGGCAGGGTTTGGAGAAAAACTGTTTGCAACCGGATTTTCAACGGTAAATGAATTGCTGATCTGCTTGCCATTAACCGTTACCACAAGGCTCTGGGTGCCCGCTGCGCTGACCTGAGGAACGCGAAACTGAATCAGGCTGTCGTTCCAGCTCAAAATCTGAGCGGTCTGACCGCCAAAGGTGACCTGTCCGCTGACCAGACTCTGGTTCTGTCCAAATCCTTGTCCGGTTATCGATACGACTGCACCGATATTATCGCTGGCAGGGCTGACCGAATTGATCGCCGGAGCTGAAAAATTGAACGAAGCAATATTGGAAGAGCGATTGCCATCAACCATAACCACAACTGAAACCGACCCGGACTGGGTGCCAAGCGAGGTTGGAACCAGGCAGACGATGGCTGTGCTGCTCCATGAAATAATCTGTGCCTGCTGGGCGTTGAAGGAAACATACGAATTCCCTTTCTCTGCCCCAAAATATTGTCCTGATATGGTTACCTGCTGGCCCGCATTGCCGGCCTGCGGTGAAAGAAACGAGATAACCGGGTTACTGACACTGAAAGAAGAACTGTAATTTGACAGCTGGCCGTTGACTATTATCTGAAACGAGCCATTGGCAGCCGCATTTTGCGGAACGATTACCGTAATAATTGAATCTGACCAGCTGCTGGGGGTTACGGTCACGCCCGAATAACTGACGACGCTGGTACCCTGAAAGCTGCCAAACCTTGCCCCCTGAATTGTTACCACAGTGCCCGGACCACCGGTCGGGGGAGTGATTGAAACAATCGAAGGTGCAGTCGAATTGCTCAGCGGGTTGCCGCCCCCGCCACTGCTGCCGCAGCCGATAAGGGTAAGAATCAGCGCAAGTATCGAAAAAATTATGGTAATTCGTTTCATGAGCTTTATTATATGGCCTTAAATGCCTGATCGTCAATCTTGCGAATGTGGCAAATTATGTTATCATGCTGAAACTTGTAATTAGCATTCAGGAGAAGCTGCATGAGTTTTGATAAGGTACATTTCTGCGGTGATTACAATTTTCTTGGCCTGCCCGATGAAGACACCGCCTATGACGACGCAAAAGCCGTAATCATTCCGGTTCCTTATGACAGTACAACTTCATATCGCTCAGGAACAAGAGAAGGCCCTTCGGCAATTATCATGGCTTCCCGCCAGATGGAACTTTTTGACCTCGACCTGCAGTGTGAACCTCTGAACACCGGAGTTCATACTTTGACCGAACTGCAGCCCGACATGCGTGGTCCGGCTGAAACCATCGAAAATATTGAAAATGCGGTGCGCGCAGTGGTTGAAGACGGCAAAATGCCGGTTATTCTCGGGGGCGAACACAGTATTACTACAGCCCCAATCAAGGTTTTGAAGGAAAAATACGGCGAAGAACTCAGCGTTCTTCAACTCGATGCCCATTCCGACCTGCGTGAAGCCTATGAACAGACGCCATACAGCCATGCTTCGGTCATGCGAAGAGTTTTCGATTTTGCCCGCATAACCCAGGTGGGTATTAGGAATACCTGCAAAAGCGAGATGGACTTCATCAAAAAAGTCGGGCACGACGGCATTTTCTGGGCCCACGACATCTGCACCGGCGATGATTCATGGATGGATAAGGTTATGCAGAGGCTTTCAGACAAAGTCTATGTCACTATCGACCTCGATGCTTTTGACCCCTCGATCATGCCGGCCGTTGGTACTCCTGAACCAGGTGGAATGCTGTGGTATCAAACCTTGAAGCTGCTGAACCGGGTGATCGATGAGAAAACTCTTGTGGGGTTCGATGTAGTAGAGCTTTGCCCGATCGCCGGCAATATTTCATCAGATTTTCTTGCGGCTAAGCTGGTTTTTAAAATGCTGGGCCGGCTTTTCAAAAAAAATGGCTGGGTAGTTGATAATGCTTGAACAGATTCCGTTTTCACTGCATTTTGCCCTGATAGCATCGGTTATTGGCGCATTTCTGGGCCGTTACCTCGGCTGGGCAATACGCGCCTGGCCGGGCCATGAAGAATTTCACTGTGATTACCTCGATTGCCCCGATTGTGAAGGTGGCAAAAGACGTGGCTGTTACAATGCCGGCCGCACCCAGGATAAATTGTACATTCTGTTTTCGACACTGGTGGCCGGTTTTTCGGTGCTAGCTTTCGGGCCGAGCCTGAAGGCTGCTATTTCATGGGTTTTTGCGGTTAGCTGCATGATTATTACCGTGGTAGATATCAGATTCCTGATTATTCCAGACCGACTGTCAATAAATGGCTGCTGGACGGGACTGCTGTTTTCAGCGGGTTGCTGGGGCTGGATAAAGCTGGGCTATGCCACGCCTTCATATTATGTTTCGTTTGAAGAATCGCTGATTGGCTTTGTTTTTGGCGGTGGTTTTCTCTGGCTGCTTGGCTGGCTTGCCTTGATCCTTCTAAAAAAAGAGGGAATGGGCGGCGGCGATGTTAAGCTTCTGGCGGCATTTGGTGCCTGGGCCGGCTGGAAAGCGGTTATGGGAACAATTGTAATCGCCAGCTTCTTGGGCGTTGCATTTGGCATATCGGGAATCATATATCAGCGCATTGCCTATGGCACCAAGTATAAGCCATTCTCTCACATGATTCCCTTCGGACCCTATCTTTGCGTTGCATTTCTTTTTATTTTTTATTTTGGCCTGGACCCTTTGTTTATGCTGATGGAAAAATATAGTAGCTGGATGATGAGCACTTATTGATGGCTTTTTATCTTGATTGTTTCCTGCCAGTCGAGGGTTCTGCCCTTGAAAAGG
>JBMOKV010000521.1:0-4533 GCA_049325495.1 Candidatus Rifleibacteriota bacterium
GTTTTTATAACCGCACTGATGGCAGGCGGCATCACCATGATGTTCATCAATTACAACCGGCATAACCAGACCCTCGATCAGAGACTGCACTTCAGCACTTCGGCCCAGGTTTTGTTCGAAGTTCTTAAAGCCGACCTGCGATCTTTGAAAAAAATCGAAGTCATGCCTGAAAAAATTGACATTGAAAAAGTTACCGATTTCAACAGCGAAGGCGAAGAGATGTCTGAAACTGTCTCTTTTGAATTCGCCAATGGAATCGTGAATGAATCCAGAGGAGACCGCAGACATTCTTATCAATTCCTCAACGACGGCATGAAAAGACTGGGGCAGAAAGTTACCGGATCTTTCGGTCTGCAGAACTCTCAAAATTCCGATAAATTCACTTCAGGCACCTTCGTAGCAAGATTTTCGGTTGCAGACAGCACCGGTGCTCAATTACCAGGATTCGAAGCCTCCATGTCCATGGATATACGGTGGTTGAATGCTGAAGAGAGGTCGGGCAGCCCATGAAACAATCGTTTGATTGGAGCAATAAAAAGAGGCCCAACCGGTTTCTCTCACAGGCGGGCATTTCGACAAGCTCAATGATCGCCTGTTTTCGGTCGCTGAGCCCGCTTGGCGGGTCGAAGCGACAGGTAACAAAACTGGCAGGCATTTCGACGAGTCAAGCGATATCCTGCCACGACTCTGCATTAGCGCCTCCTGCCCATCCAATAGGCTCAATGATCGCCTTCAGGCGTGGAATGGCCCTGTTTATGGTCATCGGGTTTCTTCTTTTCATCGGGCTTATCGCAATATATCTCAACTTCTTTTCAAAGCACCAGATGCAGCAGACAAGAGACACATCAAATGCCGAAGTCTGTTACCGTGCAGCTGCTTTTTCAGCCCGGCAGACAATGGCATACCTGCAAAGAACCGCCGATTACATAAACAGCAGCGACCCGGCAACCATTCCCAAGCTTGCCAAAGCCCCACCAGAAATTAAACAATTTATTGAATTCTTTTTTGACGCCGACGGTTTAATGAAAAAAGAACCACTTGAGCTGAAGCTGTCAGTCGAAAAATCACCTCTGAAGTTTTTTCTGAACACTTACCAGAATCTTGAAATCAAGGTAATAATCAAATCGACGGCAATCAAACCTTTGCATGAAAACCCATCCATTCCCGGATTGAAAGGCCTCGACGAAGAACTGCGGGGCCGCTTTGTTATCATTGCCGAAGCCGCGATAAAAAACACTGCACGAAAGGTCATTACCAGGGCAGAATTCCGTTACACCAATCTCACTCTGCCGGTTGTCGGCAGATTTTCACTGATGGCAATGCGCGGAATAGGTAATCCAAACTCCTTGAGCGCAACGGCTGCCGGAACAAGCTGGCAGACCTGTCGCTTGCCCCCGGAATTAAGCGTTGACAGCAGCAGATCACCATTGCTGATCAATGGCGGGCAAAGTGTAACCGATCTTAACTCAATCGTTTCCAACCCTGCCGGATTTCTTAACAAGCAGGGCTGGATTTTTCTCGGCACTCCAGACTCGTCTTCCAGCAGCTACTGGACTCTGAATGCTGCCCCATCTGCACCTCCTGTCGGAGAAGGATTCGCCCTGGGGAAAAACACCGCTTTTGCTTACGCGCTTCAGCAGGGTGGTGAAGCTTTCGGCATTGCCTACAATCATCCCAGACTACCCGAGCCTCTTGAGGTTTATCGCAAATATGAAGTGGTGGTCTTTCTAACCGGTGCTTTTGCTGACAGCAAAACCCAGAAGTTCCAATATGCATTTGAAAATACCGAACAGCCGATTGACAATTACAGTATTCTTCAGCTTATGGGGAGCAACGCCTCGATTTCACCGAATCTGGTTTTCGGCAACGTCTATCGACGCTACCTGATGATGAAAACCATAAGAAGAATCAGGACAAATACTGGCCCAGACGAATACGCGATTCTGCCCTACGTCACCTCAGCGGATTTTTCACGCAACGATCTGGGAATCACAGGGTTTTCACCGCTGGTAGCCGACCTCATTCAAACGACCTGCGCCGGGCACAACGGCTACAGCACGGTAATGTCACAGGTAATCACGGCTCCCGCCAACGAAGCGGTTGCCCAATGCCTGAACTCATCAGCAAACAGCCTCAAGCCTGAATTCCGCTCCGGAACGATTGAGCGAATTGCCCGCGAAATCAGCTTTTCCGCCACTGTCCCAGAGCAGATGCTGTTCAACAGTGAGTGCCGGCTTTTCCGCGACGGTGGGCAGGAAATTTATTCGGGCAATCTGGCCGATTCATTGCCGAACATCGGGCAGATTCTGATCAGCCGGGCTGCAAGAGAGTTCGATTCAGACGTTGACCTGATAAAATTTCTTAAAAAGCAGATCGCTGCCAGAAAACCGGTAACGGGAATTTACCGGATCAAGAATGACTTCAACTGGACCGAAGATTTCAATTCTCTTGCGCTGGGCGGAATCATCATTGTCGCCGACGGCAACGTGAGAGTCAGTGCTGGAATTGGCCCGGTGACCAACTCCGGCATTCCCGATGCGGTCAACAACCAGGTTGCGCTTGCAAGCCTGAACGGCAACCTGATCATTCGCACTTCGGCACCAATCAACGCGGCACTGCTTGCTCCACGCGGCCGGCTTTCCGCAGACAGTGGCGGTTTCAATATCAGGGGACAGCTTGCGGTTGCCGAACTCGATCTGGCCTCTCTGGAAAACAAAGCAATCAAATCCATAAATTTCGAAAAGTCATTTGACTGGGCCGATTCAACAAGCTATCAGAATGGCTTCAGGCTTCTGCTTGAAGACCAGCAGATGTTCTATTCGGTAAAACCTAAATAGTCACTGCCTATGAAAAACGTATTTTGAACCAGACTGAAGTTAAATTTTCAAAACACTGTTATATTATACAGAAGCTCATTGAAAAATTCGCATTTCCACGTCGCTTCGACCCGCTAAGCGGGCTCAGCGACCGACAAAAGGCGGTCATTGAGCTTGTCGGACGCGAAGGACTCGCTAATGCAGAGTCGCCTGAGGATTCAGTGCGACTCGTAAAATGCCCGCCTTTGAGAAATAGTTAATGAGCTTTTGTATATAAACAGTTATTGGAGGAATCTTCGATGATCAGCCATCTAAAAAACCCGGTTAAATTATGTCTGCTTTCTTTTCTGCTTATTTCGATGACGGTTTCAGGTGAACCCGCCAAAGCCCTGAAAATGGAAATCGGAATCGGCGGCATCGCAACTTTAACCGAGCAGTTTCCTGCACCGATGGTAGATCAGCAGCCGATCGACGAGAGCTGGAAATACGACTGGCAGAATGGCAGCCAGAGAAAACCTGAATTTCCCGGCGAAACGATGCCACAAAAGCTCAATCCCCAGGCAACACCAGACCCGGCCGTAACTGAGCCGGCCAAAGCCTGGGCCGATGTGCCCGAATCGGCTGAAAAAACTGAAGCGGCCGATCAGACAACCTTGCCATTGATCCTTTTTTCTTTCGATATTGCGGCCAACAAAACGTGGCAAAGAACTGGAATAAACCTTTCACAGGGTGACCGGATCAAAATTGAGGTTTCCGGAAAATGGTCGATGCACAAAGGCGAAAGATGGTGCGATGCCACCGGAATCGTGGGCGACCAGCCACTTGGCGGCCTGCAACTTGCCGGGCATCCTAATCCTATCTGCCCCCTGCCCCTGTTCAGGGCCGGGTCTCTCGCCGCACGTATCGGCGAAGGCCGTCCATTTTACGCCGGAGCCGGCGGCGAATTTACCGCCAACGACGATGGCGAACTGCAGTTCATGCCCAATGATGTTTTCGATGGGGTTGATGATGGGCAGGCCTGCAGATATTGCAACGATCCCGAAGGCCACCTGTGGAACAACCAGGGATCGGTTAAAGTTTCTGTCACAACTTTTGAACAATGATTGTCATTATATGCAGAGCCCGGTCAAAAAGGAGAGAAGCATGAAAAAGGTTAAAAAGTTCGAATCGCTCGTTTTAATAATGGTTTTGAGCATATTTTCATTATATCCTGCTTTTTGCCGGGATTTGATAAAGGAAGCTGAAGCTATCCTGCAGCAGCGGCCCGATGTGGTTGATTCGATCGGCAAAAGCTTTGGAATGCTCGAAACGCCATTTGACATTCTTGACAAATGGCTGCAGTTCACCGATGAAAACAGCGAATCGGTTCAGCGCAGTCGCTCGATTCTCGAAACCCTGACTCCTGAATACATCCTGTCATTGCGGCCTGACATCAGGCAGAGCGTCAGAGAATCAACCGGTGCAACCGACCCAGTCGAAATTTTGAGAGCCTGGCTCAAGTGGAACACCACCGAAAAATCTGGTTTCGTTACCATGGCCCGGTATGCTGTGGGAAAAAACCAGACAAAAGAAACCTCTGAAAAAGCTGAAGATTTGGCTGACCTCAACTGGAGCGAAGTCATCGAAATGGATGGCGAACTTTTCTGGCCCAATGGCGCAAGAGGAAGAAACCTGCCGCCTCACGCGGTGGTAACCGACGCCCTGGAAAAACTTACCG
>JBMOKV010000521.1:4543-7248 GCA_049325495.1 Candidatus Rifleibacteriota bacterium
CCCAAAAACACGCCGCCGCATACGAAAGCTGGAAAAAAGCCAATCGGCAAAGCAGCAATGGTTCAGACAATGACACGGTATTTGTTGACACCGAAGAAGACCTGCAGCCATACCCGGCAACCGAGGAAAAACCTGCCAGTCCCGATACCGGCGCCGGCATGATCGGCCTCGAACAGATGTTCAGCAGTTATGAAATTAAAGATCTGCCAAGGCCCGAAAAAGACAACGGCTGTGGCATTCACTGGTTCCCCACTCTCGGGTCTTCAAAAGAAGTGGTAGATAAATACCTGGCCGAATGTGAAAAAATGGGAATCCGCTGGATCGTTTTTCTCAATGTTGCCGACCAGATCAGCGAATCGAATGATTATCTCATCGATGAAATGAAGAAAAAGGGCATGATGCCAATTCTTCGCCTGTATTCTCTGACCGTTCCCCTCGACTGGAACAAGGTCTCAGAAGTAGTTAAGCACAACGTCAAAAAGGGCATCTTTTACTTTCAGATCTACAACGAACCAAACCTGAAATGCGAATGGCCCGATGGACAAATCAACCTGCCGGTTTTCGTTGATCTCTGGCTGCAAGGTGCCAAAACCATTCTCGATGCGGGGGGATTTCCCGCTTTCGCGCCGCTCTGCGGCAAGGGCGAAGACGGCCGCAACGATCTTGAATTTTTCAACGAATGCCTCGATATTCTTGAACAGAAAGGCGAATTGAAAATTCTTGAAAGCTGCTGGATATCTATTCACAACCAGACCTGGCAGCCCGTCGAGTATGCCGAAGACGCCAACTGTTTCAAGAAGTTTCTTTTTTATAACGGCATTTTAATGGACCGCCTCGGCAAGTCCCGCCCCATAATCGCAACTGAGGGTGGCTTTCAAACCGGTGGCAACAAAGAAATGAACCGACGTCACATGCAGTATAACATCGACTACTACAATTACATGCTCAAGGCCGAGCCCTGGTATCTGGCCCAGTGCAACTGGATCATCGGCAATGATGTGGGCGGCGGTGACAAAGGCATGTGGGAAGACGCCACCTGGTTCAAACCTGAAGGCCCGATGCCCATCGTCGCTGAACTCAAAAAAATGCGAAAAGAACTCAGGGCAAAATAATAAGCGGTTAATCCGGAAGCCCGATTTTCGGGCAATGACCGGCTATTTCGCAATTGTCGCAATCAGGGCGGCGGGCGCTGCAACGCTCGCGCCCGTGCAGAATCAGCAGATGGGAAAAATCTATCCACTTTTTCGGCGGCACGATTTTCATCAGGTCCTGTTCTATTTTTTCCGGGTCTGACTGCCCGGTAAACCCCATTCTTTGTGAAAGACGACGAACGTGGGTATCGACAACGATGCCTTCTGCCTTTTTGAATGCGGTTCCCAGAATGACACTGGCGGTTTTTCGCCCCACTCCAGGCAGATGCACAAGCTCATCGAGTGTCTGGGGAATCCCACCGGCAAATTTACTCTCAAGAGCTTGGGCGCAGGCAATGATGTTTTTGGCCTTGTTGCGAAAAAAGCCGGTTGATTTGATCGCATCTTCAACTGCAGCCTGTGTAGCTTTGGCAAAAGCAGAAATGGTCGGAAACTTTTTAAAAAGACCGGGCGTTACCAGATTCACTCGTTTGTCGGTGCACTGGGCCGAGAGAATGGTGGCAACCATAAGCTGCCAAGGGTTTTCATGGGCGAGAGCACATTCAGGAGCGGGATATTTCTGTTCGAGTATTTTAATTATATTTTTGAGATGATTACTGTTCGTCATCATTCATTTCCACATCGGTAGACCGACTTTGATTGCCAAAAATAATCTCATCGTCAGCCAGCGGCATTTCAGCCTGGCGGGCATGCAAACCGGCGGGCATAGATGGCAGGGGTTCGGGCTCGGAGCCGACACCCGGCTTCTCCTGATTTTTTGAATCCTGAAGATTTGCATCTACCAGGTCTGGCGCGGCGGCATCGTCTTCCGTATTTTCCCCAATCTGAACTTTTAATTCTTTCAACCGGTCGTCTATCGCCTGCCTCAAAAGGCTCTCATCGGGCAACGAAGAAGGGTGAAAAATCGCTATTCCTGCCATCGCTGCAACAAGAGTCGCCATTCCCGTTGACAGAATGCGCACGAAATAATTAAGCTCAAAGCCGCTGGAAAGAATCCACAAAACGCTCCAGAACAAAGTTGCAACAATAAAAATCATCATCCAGGTGCTGAAAAGTCTGATTAAATAAGGCCCCTGAAAATCGTGTCGGGAAAAATTCATTCTTCGCCTGAGCAGCGCATCAACTTCTGCAACCGGATGCCGACCGCCGTTCATTCGAACCAGCACAGCTTTCAGCAGATTCAGACGCTTCAAAGCATCGACATCGGCAGCAAGATCAGGCTCTGAAACTGCTGGTTCAGGGGTCGGAGCCGGATCTACGGTTGTCTGGTTGTCAAGTTTTTCAGCCATGGCTGATAATATACCACATCTTTTCAATCGAAAAGAATTTCTCACAAAGGCGCAAAGGCAGAAAACGCACAAAGAATTTCCAGAATAATGAAACAGGGTTTAACCGGGAATTGCAGGCAGGTGTGAAGCCTATTTGATAAAAACCTTTAAAAAGGCTAGAATTAGTAAGTTGATTTTATCAGTCAGAACAGATAACCGCTAAGGAAAGTAAGCTAAATTGGCAAAAGCACAGAATTTTTTCAAATTACTGATTTTATTTACCCTT
>JBMOKV010000522.1:0-52719 GCA_049325495.1 Candidatus Rifleibacteriota bacterium
TTTTCAGGCTGTGGCTCTGCAGAAAAGAAAGTCGAGCCGGTTGAGCTGAAAACCTCTGTTAAAATCAAAGCTGATGCTGATAATGAGAAGCTGATACTGGGGGCCCTGTGGATCATGCAGAACCGAATTGCCTTCATTTCCCCCCTCCGGGTAAAAGGCGAGCAGACATGATTTGCTGTCGTAGCCCACAAATCCCGACGGAATAATGGAAACTCCATTGGCAATTCCAAGAACCACGGCACCGTTGGTGGTGAGAGTGTTGGCTGTGCAGAGCGCCCAATTTGCAGTTCCTTCTTCAAAATCGTGGTTTTTCAGATAGAACGGGCTAATGCTTTCCGTCGCAGTTTTAAGTGCATTTTCGTTTCCATAATAAAGCCAGTAGTCGGTAGTGACCGATGGGTTGGCATTTGCCTCAAACAGCAGGGTTACCGGAGTGGTTTTATTATCTACCGGTTCTTCGAAATTCAATATACGAAAGTGAACCAGATTGCCATTTGCATCGGTCAGGCGCAGGTCGCTCCAGTCGCTTTTGGCACCGCTTATCTGCTCGATATTCAGCTGGATTTTTTCCGAATATCGTTGCCTGGCCCTGGTTTCGGTAAGCGAAATTTTACGTTTCAGGGAAAAAACCCGGCCCGTATCCGTTGCCAGAATGTTCCCAGAGTTGCCGTCCCGTCCGGGGTTGGTGTTATATAGCCTGATATAGTTACTGGCCGCGCCATCAGGGTCATTGGCTCTTACGTCGGTCAGGGTTCCGCTTAAAAAATCGGCATTGCTCGAGATTTTGTAGGAAGCTGCAGCTGCAGGCCGGCAAATTAATACCGCCAGAATCAGGACATAAAAAATTAATTGTCCAGGTTTTGGCAAACAGATCCCCCCTTTACGATGGTAAAAAAATATTCGGGAATATGCAAATAGAAACTTCATTCAGAAAGCAATTATGTTATTTTTTAATTGCTGATTACAATTTTTGAAAAGGATCTTTTGTTGTGAAAATTAAAGTTGTTGGGATTCTGGTTCTTTCGCTTCTTTCTTTATTTTTTTCAGGCTGTGGCTCTGCAGAAAAGAAAGTCGAGCCGGTTGAGCTGAAAACCTCTGTTAAAATCAAAGCTGATGCTGATAATGAGAAGCTGATACTGGGGGCCCTGTGGATCATGCAGAACCGAACCCCTGACTTTTTCAAGCTGGTCGATCAGAATGTAAAAGAAATCAGGCAAAGCACCGGCCAATTTACCACCGGTCCGGTAAAAACCATTGAGGGAACCGGCAGAATTGAGTTTCAAAAGTTTTCTGGCCACTACAATGAATATAATATCGCAGATTTTCTGGTTCATGAGGCAACTCATATTGTTGACCAGAAAAAGGGGTTGCCACTGACCCGTGTCGCAGAAATAAGGGCCAGAGAAACTGAAATCGCTTTTCTTAAAGAGCTTGCAAAGGCAGAGAATCGAAGTTTCGATCAGATTATCAACTTCGTAAAGAAAGAAATCGACCAGATTAAAGCAGGAAAGCTCTATTCTGATCTTGATTAGCATCTTAAATTTAAATGAGGAAACTTATGAGTAATTTTTTTGATTGGATAAAGGAAAAAATAAATGAAATCATGCCAGGCGAGGAAGATAAAAAAGGTTCGGTAAAGCCGATTAATGTTGCTTCTCAGCCGGTAAAACCTGGTAAAACTCCGATTCGCCAGGCAGCAGCAAGCCCTCAGGGTGAACCGGCACCGAAAAATGATAAAGCTGAAAATGAAATTTTTAAAAATTCATTGGGAATGGAATTTTGCCAGATTCCCTCTGGGCAGTTTTTCATGGGTTCAACCGTAATGGAAAATGAACAGCCCCTTCATCGGGTTCACATCAGTAAAAATTTCTATCTGGGAAAGCATACGGTAACCCAGCAGCATTTCATCGACATTATGGGCTACAACCCAGCTTATTCGCAAGGGGAAAAATTGCCGGCACTCAACATGCTTGCTGCTGCAGAGCACGATGAAGCCTTTTTCTCAAAAAATCCACCGCCGGAACAGCCTGATTTCATTCCTGACCTGCCGGTTGAAAACCTGACCTGGGAAGAAGCAACCGAATTCTGCAAAAAGCTTTCGGCTAAAGAGGGGCGTATTTATCGTCTGCCCACCGAAGCAGAATGGGAATACGCCTGCCGTGCCGGCACTTTGAAAGAATTTTACTGGGGAAAAAGCATGGATGAGCGTTTCTGCAATTATGCCAACATTTTTGCAATTCGTTCGGGTCGTCGTGGTGAAAACCCATGGGGGCTTTGCGACATGCTGGGCAACGTCTGGGAATGGTGCAGCGACTGGTATGGCCCATATTCTGATGCTGAAGCAACCGACCCGGCTGGCCCTTCTTCCGGCACTGAAAAAGTTTATCGCGGTGGGTCATACGATATCGATATCGATACCAATTGTCGCTGCGCCAGCCGCTTTGCCGATTCACCTGCCAACCGCCGCCCCGATGTTGGCTTTCGCGTATTGCTTGAAAAGTGAGAGGTGGATTCTTAGCTGAATCTAATGCTTGAAAAAATCCTGGTGGTATTCCCGTTTTTCCACCTGATGGCTGTTCCAGTTATTATAGTCTGGCCTGGTTAACTGCTGTGCTATGCCCGTAAATAAGCATAGACTGATTGAATAAAAAGGCCATCCCGGAAAAGCAAGTATGGCAAAGATTAATAAAACGGTCTGCATTGCAAGAATGGCGAACGAAATTCGCCGATAGTTTTCCAGCTGTTCGTTGAGAAAATCATGGTCGCAATTTCTAAAACTGCCTATTTTCACAATTTTTGCCTTGAGCAAAAAGAATCTTGCAGCCCGGAATATGACGGGCAGACAAAACGCAGTGAGCAGCCAGTAAAGATTGAATTGCTCAAGCGCTTTTTCTTTGAGTGAAGGGGTTGAAACCGCAGTTATGGCCATAATTATCAAGGATATGGCGAAGGCTGTTCCAAAAAAACGATGTGCCCGAACCAGAGTTTTACAGGCCTCATCAAAGCAGTCTATTTCAAATACGCGAAACATTGCTGCCATGATATCATGGTGACGAATTTCTTTCGAATAAACTTTTTTGCCTCTGAAGTATAAATCTGCTATATTGCGGGGTACCGAAAAAACGCTGATTTCTAATTCATCGCATCCGCACCCAGGAGGTTCCAGGTGAACCAGAATCAAAAGGAACAGGTAGTTATCACTGTGCTCGGCGCCAACAAGCCCGGCATTCTTGCCGGTATTACCAGAGCTATTGCCGATGCCAATGTCAACGTTGAAGACGTAAGCCAGAAAATCATGCAGGATCTGTTTGCCCTGATGATGATGACCGATTTTTCTTCGGCCAATTGCAGTTTTGAAACCTTTCAAAGCCGCATGCAGGAAGTCGCCGATCAGCTCAAGGTCAAGATTTTCATTCAGCACGAAGATGTTTTTCGCTTCCAGCACCGCCTGTGAGGGAGTCATAACATGCTTTTTTCTCTTGAAGAAGTCATTGAAACCATTTCTCAGGTCGGTGTCGAAACCTTCGATATCCGCACCATAACCTGTGGAATTAACCTGCACAGCTGCATCGACCCCGATGTGAACCGCTGTGCTGAAAAGGTTTACCAAAAGGTGGTCAAGATTGCCAAAGATCTGGTGCCAACCGCCCGTGCCATTGAAAAGAAATTCGGCATTCCCATCGTGAATAAACGCATTTCTGTTTCACCGGTTGCTCATCTGGCCGGAGCTTTCACCGAGCCTACCGCCGTTCCCATAGCCTATGCTCTCGATCAGGCAGCCAAAGACCTGGGAATCGATTACGTCGCAGGCTTCAGTGCCCAGATTCAGAAAGGCATTACCCGCGGCGACCAGATTCTTCTCAACTCTATACCAGATGCCCTTTGCCAGACTGATCGCGTATGTTCTAGCGTTAACATCGGCAGTTCTCAGGCAGGCATCAACATGGATGGCGTATATCGCATGGCCGAAATAGTTAAAGAAGCGGCCGAGCGCTCTAAAGACAAAAATGGTCTGGCCTGTGCCAAGCTTGTAGTGTTCTGCAACGCTGTTGAAGACAACCCCTTTATTGCCGGTTCATTCCACGGACCGGGTGAAGGCGAAGCCATTTTAAATGTGGGAATTTCAGGCCCCGGCGTCGTTCGCGCCGCTCTGGCAAAGGCCGGAAACCTCAGCTTTGGTGAACTTTCTGAGCTGATCAAAAAGATCAGTTTTAAAATCACCAGAGTTGGTGAGCTTGTCGGTCGCGAAGCCTCAAAAGCCACCGGCATACCATTTGGAATTATCGACCTTTCGCTGGCCCCAACCCCGGCCGAAGGTGATTCCATCTCCGATATTCTAGAATTGATGGGGCTCGAACGCACCGGATGCCACGGCACTACTGCCGCCCTGGCAATGCTCAATGATGCGGTTAAAAAGGGCGGCATGATGGCCGCAACTTATGCCGGCGGTCTGTCTGGCGCTTTCATTCCATTAACCGAAGACGCGGGAATGTGTCGGGCCGTTGAAGCGGGTGCTTTGAATATTCAAAAACTCGAGGCCATGACCTGTGTCTGCTCGGTTGGTCTCGATATGGTTGCAATTCCCGGAGATACCCCGGTAGATGTTATTGCCGGTATTATTGCCGACGAAGCTGCAATCGGCATGATCAATCACAAAACAACCGCCTGTCGTCTCATTCCGGTTCCGGGAATGGTCGCCGGCGACGTGGTCGATTTCGGAGGGCTGCTGGGAAAGGGCCCAATTATCGCAGTCTCGAAGGAGATGCCTACGGTTTTTGTCAGACGTGGCGGCCGCATTCCGCCACCGGTTCACAGTATGAAAAACTGAATTATGGTTCTTTATCGCAGCCCTGAAAACCAGATGACGGTTTTCGGGGCTGTTTTTTAAATATGGCTGTAAACAAAAAAAAATCTGGAAAAGGCTTTTTTAATACCCTGCTGTTGATTCTGGCAGTTTGCATTCCTTTTTTTTCAGCAGCCTTTTATCTTGATAAGGTTAATCAGGATCAGATTCAGCGAGTTCTTATGACTGAAAAAGCCCGGGTTATTTTTGAAATGAATCGATTTTCAGACGCTCTTGATCCGGCGAGATACATTGAAAAATGCATGAGTTTGACCGAAGAAAAACTCGCTTTGCGATCTGGTCTTATATCTGAAACAGACCCGCGTCTTTTCGATCGGCAGACTTCAACAAAAATTAAATCCTTCATCTGGAAAAACTTCCAGTTGAAGCCCGTTCTTATTGCTTCAACTGGTTTTGCCGGGCGTGATTTCTGGGCAGAATTCTCTGATGACTTCCAAAGCTTTGCGGCAGATGATCTGCAGGTTTTGAAGAATACTCTCTGTTCCTATCTGATTCTCAAGGTCATGCAGCGCAACCTGTACCAGAACTCTGAAATTTACGAGCGTTTACAGAAACTGATGATTGATGGTGAGAACGTTTTTGAAATTAACCGGGAAAAAATCGATGGAATTTTAAGCGATTTTTTGGCTCCTGCCATACATTATCCAGAATATCCGGGAAACTGCGAAGAAATTTTTACCACCAGGTTTTCTTCCGACAAAATTTTTCTTTATTACAGCGGCAGTAGCGCCGGCAACCTTTTCTATGGCGGCTATTTCATAGTTTTTGCAACCCGAGATCTTCCCTATCAGAAAATTTTATCGGATGCGTTGAAATCTTCCGGTGGTATTAAGCGGGCAATCGTGAACCATGGCGGTGAATTGAATGAATTGCTGGTAGAAGATTCAGCGGATATAGATTGCTACCGGGAGATACCCGGATATGTTAATTTATCAAAGCTAAAATTTAAACAAAATTTTGAAAAATCAGTTTTTTACTTGAAAACTTCCTGCTCTAAAAGTCTTGTTCTGGAAGACTTGAAGTGGTTCAATGCCAACCTTGGTTTTATGCAGCGCATGGTCATTCTATTCATTTCAGGCATTTTAGTTTTCTCATATCTTTTTGGAATTCATGCACCCGGCAAACTTCGAGGTAAATTTCTTTTTCTGGTCGGACTTTCAGTAATGCTTCCTTATGCAATCACCGGCTATTTCTCAGGTTTGACACTTGATTATGTCGATGGAATGAGGGAAAGAGAAAGTCTTGTCGCGGCCGAAAACCGACTTTTTGAAATAAGTCGGTCAGTAGAGGATTGTTCTCTTAAGCGGCAGTTGATCGTGCTTGAAGCAAAAAAAAGAATCGCCGACCTTTTATCGGCATGGCAGAATAAGCCCTCCGATCCTCTTGATCCAGCATCTTATCCGGGGCTCATACCCCAGTCACTGTCCGATGAGTTTACGGTTTTTGATGCGGCCGGCGACGTGAGAGTTTTTCACAAAAATCCTGATCGATTCAGGGAGCCATATAAACTGGTAAGATTCCTGGGATACACCTACCTTGACAACATGGGGGTTCTCAAGCGGAAAAGTGGAAAGGTTAAAAGAGAGCTTGAGTTGGCCGGCCTTGCCTCTGGTTTTGCCTCCAACCTTCGTCGTGATTACCTGGAGGGTCGAAACTTGCGTTTTGAAGGTGTAGAAATTATGAATCTTGCCAAGTTTAACCCCCTTCTGCGCATGTTTTTTCTCGTCTTCTCTCCAAAAATGCCGAAAGGTTCGCCAATAAATGCCATTGCCCTGGTTATTCTCAATGATCGGTTTTTGACCCAGCTTTTTGAGATTCTTTCTGTGCCAGGTAATCGCCTTTTTTCTGAGCAATCTAAGGGATTATCGCTTACGTATGTTCTGGGTATGAGAAATCACGAAAATTCTCTGGAAAAATGGTGGCCAAACAATGATCGCAACAGTGAAAAGCTGATTGATCTGTTGAAATTTGCCACATTAAGGGGCTACAGTGGCAGTGAAGTGCAAAAAATCGGGCAGATTTTTTCTGGGCGAATCTGGCAATATGATGCTGATTCCAAGTATGTTATTGCCGGAATTTTTTCTTCAGAACCCGACAATCTGTTGCGCCTGCTTTTTTATCTGTTTCCTTCAGCTGCGCTGGTCTTTTCTTTTATCAGCCTGCTGTTTCTCGGAGATTTTCTTGTAGAATTTTTTGCACGGCCAGTTACTGCATTTATTCCTGCATTGAAGGAAATCAAAGAGGGAAATTACCAGGTAAGAATAAATATGGATGCCGGTGATGAGCTGGATCTTCTTTCTTCATCATTCAATCAGATGGCCGAGGGGTTGCAGCAGCGGGAAAGAATGCGAAGGTTCATTCCGGGCCAATTGTTTCAAAGAGTCGAGGATTCTGGTGCCGCAGACAAAAGAAGTTTACAGCGCCGGCATTTGTCGTTGCTTGCTTCTGATATTAGAGGGTTTACAACCTTGAGCGAAAAAGAAAAACCCGAAGATATGGTTAACTGCCTGAATGATTATTTTTCTGCAATGGAAGAGGCAGTTGTGGCTAATGGCGGAGAAATAGAAAGATTTATCGGCGATGCAATTATCGCGGTTTTCTATCCGGATAAGAATTTGAGTTCTGCATTTAAAGCTTTGAAAGCTGCATTGAAAATGAAAGAATGCCTCGAAACTTTTAACCGGCAGCGAAAAGAAAAGGGGCTTTTCCAGATTTTGAACGGAGTTGGAATCGTCACCGATTATGCCTGGGTTGCAACTACGGGAATTCGTTCGGGTCGGCGAGTTCATATGGTGTTTGGCGAAATTGTGGCAAGGGCAAATCGACTTGAAGCTTTGACTGCAAATTTGGTCGGAAGCCGCATTGCTTTGTGTGAAAATACCAGAAATGCAAACCCTCAGGTTGCTTTTAAAAAGATCGATACTGATCAGGCTGTTTTTCAACCTGAAATAGACGGGGTTGCCCATGGCAGTTGAAAAGATCATCATCCGGCGTCAAATAAGCTGGGGGCTTTTGTTTGTCCTTTGGCTGCTTCTGTTGGCAATTCCAGCTGTTTTTCTTGATTTTTCTCTTGCATATTTGTTCAAGTTTTCATTTGAAAGAAATTGTTCGGCGAAAAAATCCTGGCTGGTGAATGAAATAGAATTGTTTCGCCAGAAAATCGATGCGGAAAAATTTTTGCAGAGTAAGCTTATTGAATTTTTCCACAGTCGCGATTTTATGGCAGAAAGTCTCAATGCTGCCGAAATCGCCAGAAGTTTTCAAAAAAAATCCGGGATAATTCCCTCGGCGGTTTTTATTAATGATTCTGAATTGAACGATCAGGTGTGTTTTTTTGTCAAAGAAGAATTTTTTAATAAGATTGGCTTTATTGGCAGATCCTTAACCCGAAAATACATGAATTCCCGTCAACTTCAGGAAAAACTTTTTTCCGACACCGAAATTTCCGGTGACGAGCTGGTGTCAAACCGGATCAGGCAACAGATCGATGAAGCTGACCTTTTTTTAATGAAGCAGTTTTCTCTGGTTTCCCCATGCCCGGTTATGTCTGGGCAGGTTTTCTCATCAGTTTCTGCCAGAGCGAACGATCGCCTGTTTTTCTATTATGGCTCTCTTCCGTCTGTCAATACGGGGATAATGATGATCTTTTCAGGGATGGATCTTGACCTTAAGAAAATTTTAAAAGAAAGTTTGATTTCTGACTCTGCGTTTATACAACGATCTTTTGCTTTGAAGAAAATGATTGCAGATGATCTTGTTCAGCCAGAAGCAGAAAAAATTACCGAGTTCGTGAGCAACGAAAAAGGCATTCAACTTCAGGCACCTTTGCCACAGCCTTTTTTGTCTTTGTTAATACAGAATTCCGGGTTCTATCCCCATAGAATCGAGCAGTTTCGTCAGTTTTTGCCGATTCTGAAAGTGTCTATTCATTCTGACCAGTTACAGCACCCACTGAAAAGATGGCATGGGACTATTAAATCTCTCAGCAAATCAGCGGTTTTGGCGGGGTTGCTTTTTTGTTTTTATTTCGGACTGTTTGGTTTTTCCTTAAAAGCAGGAGTCAGACAAAAAGCAGTGTTTGGAATCGCGATGATTGCCTGGCTTCCACTTGCCATGATGATGGCATCATACCTGAGCTGGCGTGAAATTTCCCTGGTGCGCTACGGTTTCGAAACCGATGACCGATTATCGCAAATCGCAAATGATATGGCACTGCGCTTTGATTCTTTTCTTTTGAAACAGCAGAAAATGACCCGTAAGATTGCAGATAAAATTGAAGAGATTGTCAATTCTGACAAAGATTCTCTTACCGGTTTAATAAACAGAGAAATCTCTTCTACTTTTGCCAGAGAGGCTTTTTATGATGTCGTTGATCGTGAAGGGGTTTATGTAAAAACCGGCAAAGCTCTGGTAAACCCGGAAGCCGACCGCAGCGAAAATTTCATGAGACATGCGTTGGCAGTAAGTCTCTTGCAGGCAGTTTCTTATAAAAAACAGTCAAAGATTGAAAAATTTTCCAACTACGAAGACCAGGGCCTCTTCAGGCCAAATCCAGAATTTATCAACTCTCTGTTGAACAAGAAAACCAGACTTTTTACTTTTAAATCATTCAATTCAAATTATGCCTATACTTTAGAACCGGTTTCTTCTGCAAAAATAGGAACAGTGAAAAGTTTTATCTGTCTGCGTTTTGAAAAAGACGAGTTGATAAGGCAGTTTATTAAAACTTTTGAAAGCTTCGAACAAGATGGAATTGAATTGAATTTTGTAAAATATCGTGAAAATATTGGTGTTTTCAGATACGAACCAATGCGTAATTTTTATAGTTTATCTGAACTTCAGCCGATTCTTGATCTTGTGCTGACCACAAAAAGATCGCGATTGGTTGATCTTAAAAATTCCCGAAGTCTGATTTTTTTTATTCCTGATTATCCGTTTTTGATTATCTGTCAGTCTCAGAAAAAAATTGGAGAAAACGACCGGAAAATGGTTTTTCTGGTGATTTTTTACATGACTTTTCTTGTGTTTGTTATTTTCAGACTTTTCGGCAGTCTTTATGTTACGCCGTTAATGCAACTGTCACAGGTTGCCAGAGATGTGGCAGATGGCAATTATTACAGTTCTGCCAGCATAAACACATTCGATGAATTTTTTCAATTGAATAAAACATTTGATTTAATGATAAAAGGTGTGATTCAGAAAGAAAAACTGTTGCAGTTCGTTTCATCTGATGTTGCACAGGCCGTAAAAAGCAACGATGATTCATCGCTTTCTCCGGGAGGTGAAAGGGTCGAGGCAACTATTGCTTTTATTACCATCGCTGGTATCGAACAGATGCTCGAAAACACTGATTCTGAAAAGCTTCTGGATATTCTTGAAACATTCATTGCTGCAGGAAACAAAATTGCTGCGCAAAATAATGGTGTTCTGGATAAAGTTATCGAAAATACACTTATGCTGGTATTTCGCGGTATGGCAAATGGGCAATCTGATGCTTTAAGGGCATGCACCTCGGTTTTGCAGATGCAGAAACTCATGGCACAAGAAAATATGCCTATTCAGGCGGGTATTGCCAGCGGTTTCGTCGTTTCGGGTAAGATTGGTTCGCGATCAGGCAAACTTGATTTTACCGTTATCGGTGACCCGGTAAATCTGGCGGCAAGGCTGAAAGGTCAGGCTTGTAAAGCTTGCCAGACCGGCATTCTGATAAGCGCTTCAGTTATCAGAAAGGCGCGTGGTATGGTTAAGGTGAATTTTATCGAGCGGGTCAGCCTGAAAGGAAAAACCCGAAAATACCAGCTTTATGAGCTTGTTTCTTTAAGAGTGGCAACGAATTGCGAGGAGAAACCGTGTTGAATTCTGATGTTGCGATGAAAACAAAATTGCAGCCCGGCTCTCAAAATCGTATTTCGAATATTCTTCTAGGCTTAACCCTTGTTCTTTTAATTTTGCTGCCCGCAAATTTCATTGCAGAGGGTATTGCCGGTGCGGCAAAGCAGAACTTTGAGCGCCAGAAAGTATCTGCTCTGCTTGAACTTCAGCATGAGTTGCTGCGCTTTAAACTTGACCTTATACCCAGATACCAGGCTGAAAGTATTATTAGAGATGTGGAAAAAGCCTGCGGTCTTGTACCGCTGGGGCAGAAGGTGCCTAACTTCGGATCCGGGCAGTTTCCAGACGTTTATAATGATTCGACCCTTGCACAGATGCTGGCAAAATTTAAATTACTGCATGATGTTGAACCGGTTTTTCTGCTTACTGCATCAGCTGATCTGGCAAAAATTAAAGCTTTTTACAGTAATGATCTGAAAGACCTGCCGGAAAGTGACAAAAAGTCGCTTGAAGCAAACGTTGCATGTTGCATTACCGACTTGAGTGCTCTAAAGAGTGTGGTTAACGATCCTTTGGCCGAAGAACGTTTTTCGCAGCTTTTCAAATCTGCCAGAGGGTCATACAAAAACCAGTCAGATTCTCTCTATGTCGTGTTGAGAAAGGTATTTTCAGAATTATACTGCAATCCCCGATATCATGGCAGCACCTACGAGATTTGTGGCGACCGTTTTGGCAGCCTGCGAATGTTTCTGCATTATAATCGCATGAAAGAAAGGGAAAAATTTTACGGTGGATATTTTGTGGTATTGGCAAGCAAGGATTTAGAACCGGAAACCCTGATGAAAAAAGCTTTGAGGCCCGCAATTCCTGGTCTGATCAGAGGTTTTGGCGACCAGGCAAAATTCGACAAGGCCAGTCTTTATCTTGAAAGTTTGACTTCCGGGGAAATTTTCGGCTATTCAAGGCTTTTTAATGAAAATTTTAAGATTCCCGAAAAAATCTTTGTATCCAGATCTTTGAATGAAGAAATCAAAAGATATAAACAAATTAAAACAAATGTTTCAATGGCAAAAAAAATTGTTCTTTTGATTTCAATTTTTCTTCTGGCTGCAATAGCTCTCAGGGGTTGGCCAGACCCTGGTCGATTGAAACTCCAGCTTCTTTTGATGATCAGTCTGATAGTTCTGATTCCGTATGTGGTTCTCGGCTACTTGTCTTTCATGCTTCTTGATGGCATCGACAAACTTAGACCTGAAGAAGCAAGGGCTGAAATTGAAAGACACCTTTATGAACTTGAAAGATACTATGAAGACCAGAAACTGCAGCATTTAGCAAGATTGTTTGCCGGAAAACAGCGGCTGATTACTCATATGAGCGATTCGGATAAAAATTTTGATGAGCTTGATGCCCACAAAATTGTGGAGTCCGATTTTCATGGCAATTTTTTCTTTTATCGAGATGATGGCTATTCTCGCAAGTTTGCCTCAGGGGTAATACAAAGCAAACGTTCTCTTCGGCTCTATGAACAGATTAGCGCAAGTATTCTGTCTAACCTTGGTTTTCTCGACAAAAATTCAGGTAAAGCAAAGAAAGATCTCGAATTTTCCAGCCTGACCGATGGATTTTTGTCCGAATCAAAACGAGGATTTCTGGAACACGAAATTTTTACCAGAGAAGGTGTTGAGGTCGTTGATTTCAGCAAAGTTGACGATTTTTCCCGAATTGTTTTCTTTCTGATTCCGCAAAAAAATAAAGTGAATTCAACGGTTAAGGGATTGGTGATTGCGCCGGTAGCCGATATAAACACCAACATATATCAGCAGCACAATTTCAAGGATTCCGTTTTTTTCAAGCATACTTTGTTTTCTCAGGCAAACCTTTCATTGGGAATGAGGAGAGGAAACGATACTCTAAGTCAGTGGTGGCCTGATAAAATTGGTTCAAGCAGCAATTTGAAGCGATTGCTTGATTTTTCATCAATTACTCATAGTAGTGGTAGTCTGGTCAAAAATGGTGAGCGCAGTATTGATATAGATAAATGGCTGTTTAAAAAGGGTGAATCAATGGTTTTTGCTGCTCACATTCAAAGCAATTCAAATATTGCCATTGAACTTTATGCCAGAATCTTTCCGCTGCTGCTGTTTCTTTTTTCACTGATCTCTCTTTTTCTTTTTGCCGACCTGCTGGATTCGCTGTTTATCGCACCGGTCTATGGGCTATCTAAAGCTGCCAGACTCATTGGTCTGGGAAATTACCAGGTGCGACTTCAGGTTGCCGGACAGGATGAGCTTGCTGAATTGTCCAAGTCGTTCAATCAGATGGCTGACAGTCTTGCTCAGCGTGAGAAACTCAGGCGTTTTATTTCTGAGGATCTTTTTCAGCAGATCAAGGTTCAAAAAAGCAATTTTGAAGCTCAGAAGCTGACATGTAGAAACCTGACTGTTCTTGCTTCTGACATTCGTGGTTTTACCGCGATTTCAGAAAAATATAATCCAGAAGAGGTCGTCAGTCTTTTAAATGATTATTTTACTGAAATGGAAGCCGCCATTACTGCATATGGTGGGCATATCGTCAGATTTGTCGGCGATGCAGTAATAGCAGCTTTTTACCATGACGATCCTGAGATCTCTACCATGAATGCGGTTAAGGCGGCCTTGAAGATGCGAGAAGCCCTGATGGATCTTAATCGGCGGCGCCTGGAACTTAAGCTTTTTACTATAGAAAATGGAATCGGTATTGCATCTGGCCAGGCTTTTGCCGGCGTTGCCGGTGCTGCACAGGGACGAAAGGTATTCTGTGTTGTCGGTGACTTGACAATGAGAGCTGAAGAGCTTGAGGCGATGAGCAAAATGTCCAATTTCAACCGAATCCTGTTGTGCGAAAAATCCGCTGAATGTGCCCGCAATTCTTTAAAACTGGTCAGGCTTGAAACAAAAAATGATTCAGCGCCAGTTTATGATCTGGTTGGAGCCTGCGATGTCTGATAAAACAATCAAAACCAGCGTTTCAATTTCTGCCGTTACCATTTTTCTGTGCTGGTTGACCGTGTTTCTTTTTCCGGCCGTAACTTTCAGACTATGCCTGGATTGGTTGTTTGACCTTACTTACCAGACTGGCTGCCGTGCCGCCCAACGCGAAATGGTAAATGAAATGACCGCCTTCAGAGATCAGGCTCGCACTGTTCCTTCTCTTGAACGCATGTTGAGAGATTTTTGCAGAGAAAACACTCATACAGCAGATGTTCAGAACCCGGAAAAATTCAGGGAAAGATTGTTAAAAACTTATGGAATACCAGCTGCCTTATGTATAACCCATGGAAAAGACTCCGAAGAACTTGAATTCTTTATTCAAAAGGATTTTTCAGACAGGATCAAAGTTTTTCCAAGAAAGCTTACCCAGAAAGCGCTTTTTGCTTTTAATAATCAACATCAGCATTGCTTTTTTTCAAAGAAAAATGAGGCGGCGACAAAAAGAATATTTGAAAAAGATGGCTCCCAGGAAGTTTTTCGCTCGGCAAGGTTGTTTCTCAAACAGCATTTTGCTCTGATAGCTGAAATGCCTCTATTGGAAGATCGCGTTATAAAAACCATTTCCGGCAGGTTGGGAGGCCCGGTCTATTTTTATTATCATGCTTTTCGCGAGAATATAAATGGGAGGCCGGGAATCAGTAATGGTGTTTTGCTGCTGCTGGCAGGTAATCAACTGAACTATCGCCAGATTCTTGAGAATTCTCTGGTTTCTGAAAATGCCAGAGTAACCAGAAGTTTTGCTCGACTTCCGGTAATCTTGCCTGGACAGTATCGCAATGACAATTCCATTTTCAGTCATTTCGTAACCGGGCCAGAAGGTTTTACACTCAAGGGAATGTTATCTCAGGAAATGGTAGCTGATTTAATTCAAAGAGGCACTTTGTTTCCCTTGAAGTTTTCTCAAACTCTCGAAAGAATGCCGGTTCTCGAAGTTACCACAGGCAGAGCTTTAATGCAGCACCCACTAACCCCT
Source organism: Candidatus Rifleibacteriota bacterium (assembly GCA_049325495.1). Lineage (GTDB taxonomy): Bacteria > Muiribacteriota > Ozemobacteria > Ozemobacterales > Ozemobacteraceae > DYKG01. The sequence continues at coordinate 14,699 of JBMOKV010000522.1, forward strand.
TATAACCGTCTGATTAATCTGCTGTTACGCCTTTTTGTGGCTGGTGGTGGGATTTTTCTTCTTCACATGTACTTCTTTGGACTGCAGTTTCTGAAAGGCGTGCGTCAGAAAATTATCATTGGTTTATTCTTTATTCTGCTTCTGCCCGGTAGCCTGGTTTTGGTTGCCATGCTTACCTGGTTCGAATCTGGCCGGCTGGAATCAAGGTATTTAACCGAAAATCGGCTGAAAAATATCTCTGAATCATTTCAGCAGAAGTTTCAGGATTATCTTACTTCGGCCCAGTTTGCCACCCTGCAACTGACAAAAAGAATTGAAGAAAAGGCTGCCAGAATCGGTTCAAAAGAGCTTGAAGCTGAATTGCAGAAATTTCTTGAAAATTCAGATGCGCACATGATTGGCTGTGATGATCTTGTCTATGGCCCGTTTTACTTATCTACTTCAGAAGCAAAAGGTGTTTTTAAGAATGAAGAAGACATGCTTAAAACCACTTCCCGGACCGTTCTTAATTCATTCAGACACGATGGCGGGTTCGATATCAATCTTGCCGACGCAGGCAACAGTTTTACCACAGTTCACCCATCATTTATAAATGAAATTTTGAGTTTTTGGGGAAGACTTGTGGAGTTTGGCCGGTTTTCGACTGGCAACAGGTTTTCAATCGTACCTGTTCTTTTTCCCGGAATGTCTTCACCGCGCGCATTTATTATTGCATGCTTTTCTCAGAAAAATCTGATCAGGGGATTTGTCAGAAACAAAATACAGGGTTCCTATGATTTTCCCGGTTTGAAAATATTCTTTTTTGAAAAACAAGTGGGTGGCCACCGTTTCTTCGATGGTGGCTCAGGTAAAACCGTAACCGATTCTGCCACGGTAAAATCTTTGGATGATGCTTTGAAAGGCAGCGATATAATTGTGAGTGATTTTTCGGGAGGAATTAGATTTCAGCAGGTTCTGGTCGATTTTCCGGTGATTCTGCAGATTGATGGTCATTTTCCGAGAACTGGTTCTGACAGAATCAGTGATTTTGCTTTGCTTGCCACATTGGCAATTTTGTTGTTCTCATTTGCCTGGATATATTTTGGGCGCATTTATCTTGAGCCGGTTCACGAATTCACCCGGATTACCAGACTGCTGTTTGCCGGAAATTACCAGGTTAGTCCGAATATTTTTTCGGTCGATGAATTTGGTGAACTTAAAAAAGCATTTGATTCGATGATTGAAGGCATTTATCAGAAGGAAAAAATGTCACAGTTCGTTTCTGCAGAAGTATTGCAGACCATCAATGACGAAAGTTCCGCAACCTTTCAACCTGATGGCGAGAGAATCGAGGCAACCATATCATTTGTAAGATTTCCTGCCCTGAATCTGCTCAAAGATCCCGAAAAAATTGCCGAAAAAATTGGCCAGATCATTGAACTGGTTGAAAAAGCCGCGGCCAGCCATGGCGGCATAATTGATAAAATTATTGAAGACACGGTAATGCTTGTTTTCAGAAAACCATCATCACATGCTGTTTCATGCTGTAATGCATTAATCGAAATCAAGGAAAGGGCTGAGCAGCTTGAAATGAAGATTGAGGCCGGCATTGCAACCGGAGAAGTGGTAATGGGCCGGATTGGTTCGCGCCTGGGAAAATTGGATTTTACCGTGATCGGCGATGCGGTCAACCTTGCTGCGCGACTGAAAGCGCATGGTAAGAAAGCGGTCGCCACCGGCATAATCATTGCCCCGTCAACCATCAGAAAAGTTAAAGGTCAGGCCCGGGTCGCTTTTATCGACCGGGTTGAAATAAAAGGTAAAAGCAGAGCTTTTCAACTTTATGAGCTTGCCGGCTTAAGGTAGATTTGTCTTTATCGCTGTTTATTAAAATGCACGAAAGGAATCCTCAGGCTATGGAGAATCAGAACGTTCAACAGCCTTCGGAAAATGAAAATTCCTATGGTTTGTTTCTGCCGGTTGAATTCAGTGGTTTCAGGGTATTTTTCTGGTATTCTTTCGTATTTTTGATTTTTTCCTTGATGGCATCTGTAGTTTTGAACAGCATAAGACCAGATGGCACTCTGGTAGTGGTTTTTGGTTACCTGAATTCCTTATGTTTTGGATTTGCCTTCTTGTATGAAAACCGGATTCGCTGGTTCAAGGGAAAGGTTTATTCAGCTCTTTTCATTTTCTGTCTGGTTTTATGGGCGCTTTTTTCAATAGTTCTCGCCTTTTTATTCCTGATAAATACCATATTTGTCGGTGGATTGCATTGATCATCGCCGACTTGCCAGTTGTTTCAAAATTTATTTTGCCTGTAGCACAAATTTCAACGGCAGCAGGATTCTCTTTTTCCAGGATCCCTCTGAGTGAGTGCCACCGGGAAATTCTTTATAAACCAGTCCTTTGAAACCAGGGGCTTTTTCTCTCAGCGTTGAGTTAAGCTTTCTACTGAATTCGATAGCTTCCTCGCCCTCGCGGGTGCCCATGTCAACCCAGATGCGACCCTTATACTTTTCAATCTGATTTTTGAGAAGCCAGTCGATTATTCCGCCATTCGCCCACCAGATCGATGGTGATATCGCCATGATGCCAGAAAAGGTTTGAGGCCTTGAAATTCCGATGTATAGAGAAATCAGTCCGCCCAGCGAAGAGCCGCCGATAAAGGTGTTGTTTCTATCGGTCAGGGTTCTGAATTTTCGATCTATCTCTGGCTTTAGCTCTTCAACGATGAAACGGGCATAATTTTCCCCATCGCCACCCTTGTGTTTCGGGTCAGGGAAAGGCGTATATTCACTCATGCGGTCTGCCGTGTTGGCAATGCCTACGATAATCGCTGCCGGCAGCAAACCATTTTCGATTCCTTCGCTCATTGCCTCATCAACGCCCCAGTCCACGCCTCCGAATGAGGTGCCCGGATCGAACAGATTGCCACCGTCATGCATATAAATTACCGGGTATCGCAATGATCTTGACGAATCATAGCTTCTGGGAAGCCAGACGATGATATCTCTGGCCGGCTTCAGAAACTTTGATTTGAACTGGCGGATAATTTTATAATTTCCAGTGATCTGCGGCTGATGTTCAGGTGATTGAATCTGATCTGCCCAAGCTTCAACCTGGCACTTTTCCTCGATTCGATCGCCAGAAACTCTGATTTTTCGATTGGGTTTTTCATGACCCTGGGAAGTTTTTTCAACACTGGCAAAACTGCCGCGGGTGAACTTGAATTCAAGGTCGAGGCCGGGGTTGAAATCGCCATTGAAGCTGAAAAGATTGGGGCCTATTTCCCGCAATCTGATACCTGAGCCGTTCCAGTCGGAAAGCTGTGGCTGATTGCCGGTAATGCAAACCGGTTCACCATCTGGTGTTGATGCGGGCACGGTTACAACCAGATTTACCTCGGTGGCGGATACGGCAAAAGAGAAAAAAATGGCGAGTACAAGCGCGTAGCGAAAATATTTCATGGCACTTCTCCAGCGTTGATTGTCGTAATTATATATCTATTTTCTGGGCAAAGCCAACCTGATTGATAGATTTTGAACTTGCCGGCAAAGTTTCAGGCATGAAAAAAATAAGCTGGTTCAGCATCGTTTTACCGGTTATAATCTCAATAAAAAGACACCAACAGGATTTCTGCGAAAGGAAGTTTTATGATTGACAGCGGTTTTGCCTATCTGGCTGCACTGCTTTTGACGGTTGCAGTAGTTGTGCAGCTGGATAAAAAGTATGAAAAATTTTTCAGTTATGTTCCAGGAATCGTGGTCATCTATTTTCTGGTGATGGTTTTTGCCAATGTGGGTCTCTGGAAACAGTCTGATGAAGTGAATCTTTATTACAAACATGTTAAGGCAAACATACTGCCGATAATGATTTTTCTCATGCTGCTGCGCTGTGATCTGAAAAAAATATTTAAACTCGGCCCGCGCATGCTGCTCGGTTTTTTTTCCGCTTCCCTAACCATCTGTATCGGTTTTGTCGTCACTTATGCCATGTTTAAGTCGTGGTACGAGCCCCATACCTGGAAAACCTTTGCTGCTCTTTGCGGCTCATGGATGGGTGGCACCGGCAACATGGTCGCGATTCAGGCGGCTCTTGGAGTTTCAGATTCTCAGATGGGTTATACCCTGATGATGGATTCCATCAACTATTCGGTCTGGGTAATGATTCTGCTCACCATTGTTCCCTATGCGCATCGGTTCAACCATTGGGTTGGCGCCGATACCAGCGCTATCGATGAGGTTGGTCAACAATTGTCTGGTGAAGAAAAACCGCCAGAAGAGCCGATGAACTTCGGTCACCTGTCTCTGCTGGTTGGAAGCAGCTTTTTTGTCGCGGCGGTTTCGCGATATTTTGCCGGCTTTTTTCCGGTCTCTGCTTTTCTCAGCCTGGAAACCTGGACAATTCTAATCGTTACTGCTGCCGGAGTGATTGCAGCTATGACCCGTCTTGGCCAGGTTTCCGGTATTTCCCAGCTTTCAAGCCTGAGTCTTTATACTATAGTTGCTCTGGTAGGCTCAAGAGCAAATTTTTCAGAGCTGTCACAAGCGCCTTTTTACATTTTTTCGGGTTTTGTAATTCTGGCAATTCATGTTTTACTGCTGGCTCTTATTGCCCGGTTGTTCAAACTCGACCTTTTTACCTGCGGTGTTGCAAGTCTGGCAAATATTGGCGGAGTAGCATCGGCACCGATTCTTGCTGCGGCCTACAGCGAAGCTCTGGTTCCGGTGGGAATTTTGATGGGCATGCTTGGGTATGTTATCGGAACCGGGGGCGGTTTACTGGTCGGCAAGATTCTGTCGGCGATTTAACGGGAGAATTAGATGAATAAAATAATTAAAGTAATTGTTTTAAAAATTTGTTTTGTAATTGTTGCTTTCCATTCCGTTTTGGCAGGTGAGGCTTCTGTTATGCAATACGACCTGAATATTCCCGGTGTGACTCTTGAAATGCTCAATGCCGATTTCTGGGTAAATCTCAATGATAACCACGATGACCTGATAATGGATGAAGAAGAAATTCAGCGTTTCAATCGAAATAATCTGCGCCAATGCAAGGTATTGAAAGATCTGCGAAATTACAAAAAAATCCTTTCGGGCGATGAGGTGCGCAGTTTGATCGCCAAAGTCAGCTCAAGACCCGAAAGCAAGCGCTATCTGAATGGGCAGCTCCTGGGTTCTGAATACTTTGCCACCCTCGAAGAGAATTTGAACACTTTTGCCGTTCCTGAAATCGTTACCGCCCGATACGGCATAACCGTAAAAAGAACAGAAATGCGAGCCTTTCCGACTTTTGACCGGGTTTTTTCTGAGCCCGATGACATTGAGACCGACCGTTTCATCGAAACGGCACTTTATCCTGTTGAACCTCTGGTAATTCTGCACCAGAGCCTTGATCAGAAATGGTTTCTGGCTCAGGCCTACAACTATCTGGCATGGGTTCCCGTCGAAGCGGTGGCTTTGACCAGTCGCAAAGAGCTTTTCGATTATGTCGATGCCAAACCATTTCTTGTTGTAACCGGCAAAGGTGTTCTGACCGCTTTTAACCCGGTTAATCCTGACATATCAGAACTACAGCTCGACATGGGAGTACGTGTTCCTCTGGCAAAACGCGAAGAGATTCCTCTTGATATCGATGGTCAGCACCCGGCAGGAAACTATGTGGTGAAACTTCCGGTTCGCGACGGCAAAGGAAAATTGCAGTTCAAGCTTGGTCTTATCGCAATGGCCGATGATGTTAGAGCCGGTTACCTTCCCCTGACCAGACGAAATATTATCAAACAGGCTTTTAAATTTCTCGGCCAGCGCTACGGCTGGGGCGGGATGTTCAACACCCGTGACTGCAGTGCCTTTATCATGGATAATTTTCGCAGCATGGGTGTTCTTCTACCGCGAAACGCCGGAGAACAGGGAAAGATGTCGTTCGGTGTCACCCACGAATTTACCAGGGATATGACGGTTGAGCAACGATCTGCTGTTTTCGACCGGCTTTCTGCGACCCCGATTTATATGAATGGCCATGCAATGCTGTTTCTCGGAAAATTTGAAGATGATTATTACATTATTCACGATTTCGCAGGCTTTCGTGCCCCTGACGAAAGCGGAAAAATGAAATCCTCCAAAACCCGATGCGTCTTTGTCACCCCCTTGCTGAAAACCTTTCTTTCAAGCGGCAAAAAATATATCGAAGGGCTTTATGCAGCCCGTGAATTCAATTTTTGAGAAATTACGGAGCACAGAATGAAAATTACCAATATTAAAACCGGTGTGATTTCGATACCTTTGATAACCCCTTTTAAAACTGCGTTAAGAACAATTAACAGCATAGGTTCGATGGTGATAGCCATAGAAACCGACGATGGAGCTGTTGGTTTTGGCGAAGCTCACCCGACCGGCCCGATTACCGGCGAATCAATGGGAAGCGTGCGCGGCGCAATACATGAATTCATTGTTCCCAAACTTAAAGGAAAAGATATTGCCAATCTTGAAGACACACTCAACAGCCTCGACCATGCTCTGGTAAAGAATACAAGTGCCAAAGCCGCGGTTGAAATGGCAGTGTTCGACCTGTTTGGAAAACTTTATCGCATTCCTCTTTATCGAATGCTCGGCGGCTACCGTCAGCAAATTGAAAGCGACCTTACAATAAGTGTTAATAGCCCTGAAGAGATGGCTGCTGACACCCAATTGGCCATTAATCGAGGTTTTCGCATTCTGAAAGTCAAAGTCGGTCTCGACCCGGAACTTGATATTCGCAGAATCAGAGCGGTTCGCGAAGCAGCCGGGCCCCAGGCGGTGATCAGAGTCGATGCAAATCAGGGCTGGTCGGTCAGAGATGCCGTGCGAATCATGAAAACACTCGAACAGGCACAGCTCAATATTGAGCTGGTCGAACAGCCCGTAATTGCCCACGATTTCGCGGGTCTCAAAGAGGTGAAAGATCGCATCGATACGCCGGTTCTTGCCGATGAAGCAGTTTTTTCGCCGGTCGATGCCCAGACCATAATCGATATGAGAGCCGCTGATTTTATCAATATCAAACTGATGAAAACCGGTGGTTTGAGGGCGGCTTTGAGAATCTGCGCCCTGGCCGAAATGCACGGCGTCGAATGCTTTATGGGATGCATGATGGAAAGCAAGCTAAGTGTTACTGCTGCTGCCCATCTTGCCTGTGCCCGTTCGATCATTACCCGATGCGACCTTGACAGCCCCGCCCTTTGCAAAACTGATCCGATTCAGGGTGGTGTCGAAATCGACGGCCCTTGGCTGAAAGTAACCGAAGCCCCGGGTCTGGGAATTGAATCGATAGACGGTGTAATCTGGGACTGAAAAAAAATATAAAAATTGTTACTTTTGATTTGATCGTTACGTATTAGTCCTCACAATGCAAAAATCACTTTCATTGTACAGAGTTTTTGTCTATAATTATCCATAAGTAGTATAAGGAGTATAAGAGGTTTGCTATGAAGAGACTGAATTATGTATTAAGTATTGCTCTGTTGCTCGTTCTGGCCGCTTTTTCAGCACCGGCTTTCGCTGACATCGATCAGCCTGATTATCAAAAAACCCATTATCCTGATTTTGCCGTTTCCGGTAAAACCTACGATAAGACCCAGACCGAAGAATTCACCATGGATTGCGCCGTTAATAACATCATCATTTCAGTTGATGCCGATGTCGCAAAAAATGCCATGTTCAGAGGCTATGTTCGATTTCAGTATGCCCAGAGCGGCAAATGGACGAACTATCTTGCTTTCGACGGTGAATACCATTTTTCTTCAGTTAACACCGTATCAGCTTACCAGATGATGTTTGTGGTTACCGACCCCGAAAAAGGCGATACCAGACTCAATGCCGTTACCGTTAATGGCAATTACATTGCCGAAGAAGCCATGGAATATTTTATTCAGAAGCCACTTCCTTTCTCTCCTCAAAAGGTAGTTGCAAAGCCCGCTACTGTCAGTCGCGCAGCCTGGGGCGCAAGACCACCGAAAAATTCTTACACTCAACATCAGGTTCAGCGCCTGATCGTTCACCACAGCTGGATTCCCAATCAGTCTCAGTATAAAGGTGCAACCAGCATTCGCGGCATTCAGAGCTACCACATGGATGACCCCAAGACCAAATGGTCCGATATTGGCTACCATTTCCTGATCGGGCCTGAAGGAACAATCTATGAAGGTCGCCCCGAAACCGTCGTTGGTGCCCATTGTTCGCCCAATACCAACTCAGTTGGCATCTGCCTGATCGGCGATTATGACCCGGGTAAAGATCCGATCCCTCCGGTCATGGAACAGTCGCTTCTCAAGATTCTCAACTGGCTTGCTTCCAAATACAATGTTGACCCGCGGGTTAACCTTTACGGGCATTGCGATTTTTCAACCAAATCATGCCCCGGCAAAAACGTTTATGATCGGTTGCCCCAGTATAAAGAAGCCATTTTGAAAGAAATCGGCGAAAACAAATAATTGTTTGAAAGAAAAACCCCCTCGGATGAGGGGGCTTTTTTTTATGCCTGAAAACTTGAAAAAGGCCTGCAAAACTATTGAAAAAAGTGGCCGGTTTTTAATGTGAGATAGATCTTATCAATAATCTCTGGGTTTGTACTGTTCGAAAGCCTTTTTGTCAAAGGCGCGGCGATAGGCTTCCTGTGGTGAAATCTTGCGCTGCTTTACCAGATCCATCAGTGATTGATCCATGGTCTGCATTCCCATCTGCTTGCTGGTCTGCATGATGGAAGGAAGCTGGAAGGTCTTGTTCTCGCGAATCAGGTTCGAAACTGCTGGAGTATTGATGAGAATCTCCAGGCAACACGCGCGGCTCATACCATCAATGGTTGGAATAAGTTGTTGGGCAACTATTCCCTGTAATGCGTCGGCAAGCTGGGTTCTGATCTGATCCTGCTGATGTGCGGGAAAAACGTCGACGATACGATCGACTGACTGCGCTGCAGACGGAGTATGCAGGGTGGCAAACACAAGATGGCCGGTTTCTGCTGCGGTTACTGCCAGTGAAATCGTTTCGTAGTCGCGCATTTCGCCGACCAATATGATGTCGGGGTCTTCGCGCAATGCCGATCTAAGCGCATTAGAAAACGATCTGGTATTTGGCCCGATTTCACGCTGATTTACCAGGCAGGTTCGGTGGCGATGCACAAATTCTATCGGGTCTTCGATGGTCAGAATGTGATCCTGGCGCTCGCTGTTGATCTGGTCTACCATTGCCGCCAAGGTGGTTGATTTGCCTGAGCCGGTGGGGCCGGTTACCAGTATCAGCCCTTTGTTGCGTCTTGCAAGGTCGCCAAGAACTGCCGGTAGTTTCAATTCGCCAAGAGATTTAATATTGGTCGGAATTACGCGAAAAACTGCGCCTAACCCCATTCTGGTGAAGAATACGTTGCAGCGGTAGCGGGCTACGCCTTCGAGTTCGTACGAAATGTCGAGTTCAAGATCGCGTTCCAGACGTTCGCGATGTTCGTTACTCAAAAACTGGAAAATCAGTCGTCTGGTTTCTTTGGCAGTCAGAATGGCAAGTTCGGTGGGCCAGAGCTTGCCCTGCAGGCGCAGCATTGGCGGAGCCCCTACGGTGAGATGAAGGTCAGATCCGCTTTTTTCAACAATCAGCTTCAGCAGATCATCGATGCTGTATTCCCCTTCTTCTTCATTATTGGCTCCTGCTCTCGCCTGACCAGAACTGGTTCGGGATGCCGAAGACGGAATGCCGGTCGGGCGCGGAGCTGCAGCTGGCGGTTGTGATGTGGCAGTCGGCGCACCGGTTGGGGCAGCAGGCCTTGGTTGGGGTGCTCCGGAAGGAACGCCGGTCGGGGCTACAGGTCTGGGTGCTGCAGGCTGAGATGGAGGGGTTGGCGCTGAAGGAGCAGCGGGCCTTGGAGGCGCACCGGCATTGCCGGCCGGTGGCCCTGCTGGCCTTGGAGCCTGGGGCTGTGCTGGAGCCGGTGTCGGACTTCGCGGCTTTTCGCCTTTGTCAGAACCATCGTCGGAATTGCCGCCAAAAAGTTTGCCGAAAAAATTATCATTCATAGATCAGAAGAGCCTCATAAATTCTTCGAGACTGGTTTCGCCGGCCAGCAGAAGGGCGAGGGCCTGTTCTTCCAGGCTTTTGATTCCCTGTTTGCGGGCAAAATTGTTGAAATCCTGGTAGTTTTGCCGGTTTATGATCATCTGGCGCAAAGTCGGGCTGTCGGGAATAAATTCGATTATCAGAGATCGGCCTGAATAGCCGGTCTGATTGCAACCTTCACAGCCTTTTGCCTGGTAAACTGTTTTGGTTAAATCTTCAGGAGCCAGGCGCGGCTTAAGTTCTTCCGGGGTTGCCACAGCTTCGCGACAATTGGTACAGATTTTTCGAACCAGGCGCTGGCAGACGAATCCACAAAGGGATGATGCAATAACCACCGGGTCTACTTCGGTATGGATCAGTTTTACAATCGCACTTGCCGCATCATGGGCAAGATATGATGCAAGAAGTGTTTTGCCTCCGAGACCCGCAAAACCTATTTCTTCTGCCAGCTCCGCTTTTTCGATGTGGTCAATGTAAATAACATCGGCATCCAGTAATAATGCCAGTTTTAGACCTGAAATGTGGTCAGCTACGCTTCCGGAGCCTACCTGAATTTGTGTTGTTCGTGGCAAAGTTGCAACTACCGGCTGTTCAACTGTGACAATTTTTTTATCATCGGCATTGTAACTGCTTAACAGGCAGTACTGGGTGGTGGTTCGCCCCGATTCGCGCGGCCCGGTAACGTAAAGAACTCCATGGGTTGAGTGCAGGGTTCTTCCAACCAGCTCCAGTTCGGTGCGACCACTGCGGCCAAGCTGGTCGGTGATGCTGCCAAAATCGCTGAGCTTGAGAATAACCATTTCCCCATTGATGGTCGGGTAAAAAATCGACTGAACGTTGACCTGGCGGCTGGAAACCGTGACTCGAAAATGCCCGACCTGAACGATTTCTCTTATGGTTTCGGTGTTGTCTGGAAGCTGCGAAAGTTTTTTCAGGCGTGAAATCACTTCGTGGTGAACTTTCATCGGCACTTCGATTTTCCGTGAAAGAACGTCGTTTGAGCGAAATCTTATGATGACGCCCTTTTCCGATGGTTCAAAATGAATCCGGGTGACTCGGTTGATAATCGCCTGCCCGAGAATGTAATTGATGACTTTTTCAGGGCCTTCCATGCCTTTGGGAATGCCCCGTTCGATCGTCTGTTTTTCTGAGGTGTCAAGCTTTTCATAGGCCTGGGTTGCGACCTTTTCACTGACTTCAACCGGCCCATAGATTGCTGAATAGGTTTGTTCAAAGTCAAAAAGGGTGCAGATCGAAACAGAAATGCTGACGCCGTATTTTCCTTCAAGAAATTCAATCGGTCGCGAGTCGAGCGGGTCGACCATACAGACGCTGAGCTGATTTCCTGCTTTGTAAAGCGGTATAAGGCGGTGGTCGAGGGCGAATTCTGGAGTCACCATCTGCATGACTTCGTTATCAACTATTCCTGGGTTAAGATGAATGAAAGATATATTGAGCTGGTTTCCCAGTGCCCAGATAATATCATCCTCGGTTACCAGACCCAGTTCAGATAAGGCTTCGCCGAGTTTCAGGCCCTTGTCACGCTGAAAGGTCAGCGCCTGTTTCAGCTGCTCTTCTGAAATCAGGTTACAGTCAATTAGAATATCGCCCAGACGTTTTTTTTGTGTATTCATAATGGCAATAATTTACCTGAAAATTCATCGGTAGAGCAAGTTTTTATTAAAACAGGCAAAAAAATAAGGCCGCCCATCAAGGACGGCCCAATTTTTTTGATCGAAATTATTTCTTTTTGTTGTTGATCATTTCGCGCAGTTCTTTGCCAGGCACGAATTTAGCAACTTTGCATGCGGGGATTTTGATGGGTTTTTTGGTCTGTGGATTGATTCCAGTTCTGGCTTTGCGGTTAGAAACCTTGAATGAGCCAAAACCTACCAGACGGACGTCGTCAGCTTTTTTCAATGCTTTTTTGATGATGTTCAAAGTTGCATCGAGAGCCTGAGCAGCCTGGGTCTGGGTCATGTTGGTGGTTTTTGCGATTTCGCGCACGAGTTCGATCTTTTTCACTATGAGGATCCTCCTGAAACGTAGTAGAGAACGAAGATAAAACAATCGTACCAGCAGCTTTTCGCTTTGTCAATAGGGTCAAGAAAAAATTATCTTTTAAGATTCTCTAAATCTCTAAGTTTTTGCACCAGCGCCCGGTGTTCTTCCCTGAGCCCAAGCAGCTCTGATTGCAGACTTGCGACCGCTCTCTGCTGTACAGAAGAGCCAGAAGATTTTACAATTATTGAATTCATTTCCAGTTCTTTTTGTCGCATTTGACTCTGCACTCTAAGTATTCGGTTGCGCGTGTTTGCATATTCCCGGTCAAGGTCGTTGCGGTTACGAATCAGCTTCGCCGGTATGACATGCTGACCAAGCTCGCGATTGTGCCCATCTTTGTGCATTTCTTCTTTTTCTTCAAAGCGTCCACCGATGACCGAATCCTGCTGCAGAGTCTGCTCGCGAAGATGGTCGAGGAAAGCGGATCGCTGCCTGGCAAGAATGATCGGGTTGCGTGCCGCGATGGCTTTTTCTTCGCGAAACTCACCGCTGATAACCTGTTCGACCGGTGGCAGCGTAATCGGCTCGGTTTCAATTTCCGGCCTTATGGGGGGAAGTTTTTGCGCAGGCTCGGCCAGCAGTTTGGGTGCTGCCGGCAGATCGCGGCTTTCCCATTCACTGATCAGCGCCGCTTCAATAGTTGAAGATTGAAAGCGCTCCGGGCTTTCGGCAATTTTGTCTTTCTGGGTGAGTTTGGTTAACATGCCGTTTTGCAGCACCAGTTGTCGGTTGCGCTGATCTTCGGCGGCTCTCACCGCCACGATTCCAGAAAATACCCGGATATCGGTGTGTCCGTAGCGGTCCACATTCACATCGAATGAAGTGCCCAGAACTGTGCATGAACCCAGGGGCGTAAAGACTTTGAACATGTCTGAGCGGCGTCTTACCTTGAGCCAGACATTTCCCAGCTTCAGCTGTATTCCGCTGCGCATGATAGTGATCATTGCGTTGTTTTTTAGTCTGACGATGGTGCCGTCGGGGTAAAACAGTTCTCCTCTGCCACTGCCTTCAACATTGATCAGATCACCAGGCCTGACTTCAACCGGCTGGGTGCTTTGTAAAGCCAGCCACGTAGAACCGCCGGTGCGTGACAAGACTGCTCGGCCTTCGATGGTCTTGAATAGAAATTTGTCATGCTGCGCCGAAACAATTCCTGAAATCATCAGCATTGCAAGAACCGCAATCAGAAAAAATCTTTTATTGATCATAGTCGATAGTACTCCAGATAATTAAACATTTGTTTAATTCATTTTATTGTCATTGACCATGGCAAATCTGCTGATAAGCTGTCTGGGCATTTCTTCTGCGTCTTCATTCTTCTCATTTCCAGATTCTAAAAGCCTGATAATTTGCTTTGTCCCACTCAACGGCCGGCCTTGTTTCATGATCGCCTCTTACTTCGGCAATCAGGCAGACCGTCTCTTTTGTTCCGGCTACTTTGTCTTTAAAGAATGATTTTTGAGATAGTTTTCCAGATTCAGTTTGATAGATCGCAGTTTTACCTTTTCCTGCTTAACTAACCTGCTAATAATAACAGCTAATAATTCATTGTACAATTACTTGTTTCAAACTTTAGGTTGTGATATACTAAATCAGCCAGCCGGAATGGCGGAATTGGCAGACGCACGGGACTCAAAATCCCGCGCCCCTTAAAGGCGTGTCGGTTCGACCCCGACTTCCGGCACTGATTTAGGGTTTAGCAGGATAAAATAAACTCCACAAAGCCCCGTGAAAAGCGGGGCTTTGTGTTTTGCGGTCACTCTGAAAAAGTATTTATTATAAAATCTGATTGATTTTATCTGCCCAATTAATATCTGATAGCTCCCGGAATAAGTCGGTAATATCAAATTGTTTGTTTCCTGCGATTCTATACATTCTCTGGTTTGTAGTTTTTTCGGTAATCGGGCCGTATTGCTTCTTATATGAACCTATCTTTACGAAATCAAAACAATACATCCAGTTTTCTACTGGGCAGTCTCTGCCCGAATATAAACAGGTTTTAAGGCCCATCTGCCTGGCTATGTTACAAAAAACGGCAAATTCCCCATGTTCTAGCGCAGTATTTTTACCCTCACCGAGAAAACAAATACCAGTAATTTTTGTTCGATATAGCTGAACCAGCTGAGAAAAGCATTCAATCAAATCAGAACCGATGGGTTGCCACAGTTCTTGTGAATGACAATCTGCACATCGGTTTTGACTTGCAAAAAACAGACAGCCGCACCACTCTCGGTTTTGTAAAACAAACTGTTTTTCCTGTGCGGAATAGCTGTTTTAATCAACCTTTCAGCAGGGTTGTTATCTAATGGCGCGCCAGGCACCTTCAGAAACATTGTCAGCGCCTTCCAGTGATCGATCATGTATCTGTAAGCCTGATTCAAAGGACTGTTTTTCTCGACATCTTTGTTTTCAAGCCTTGCAAGAGCAAATTCTTTAATTTCATCCATTGGTGCTCTGCTGTGCTTCTGGTGATATTCCAGACGCTGAACATCGCTCATTTCCTGTTGTTTTATTAGTTTTTCATTTTTATAGATCAATGCAATGCGGCTGATGACATACATTGCATCATCAGGATAAGCCTCTTCGCAATCGATGAAATTTCGACGGGCATGAACCAGAAATAAAGTGACTACGGTTAAATGGTTTTTTGGAAAATTTCTAGATAATGCGTCTGTCATCTGCATTGCCGGTTCTAGCGATTCATCTCGCTTGTCGAGAAGAATACCAAGGTTTTCGCCGGCGTGTTTCCCGCCGGTAAAGAAAAGGTGTATTTCTTTTCCTTCCCGTCTTGCGACAATGGCTGTAGTAAATATGCCGACTCTTTCCCCGGCTTCTTTGCGCTTTTCTTTTTCTTTAAGCAACTCAAGAATTTTTGCTGGAGTATCATCGACGAATAAAAGAGGCCAGCCGGCAGCCAGTCGCCGCTTGTCATGCAGGGCGCGAATAATTTCGAGTTCCAGCAGGCGCAGCTCACGATAGGCAATGACCAGAAAGTTGCCGCAACCGCAGGCAGGGTCGAGAAATTTAAGCGAACGCAATTTCTGGTGAAACTCGGCCAGCTTGCTCTTGTTGCTTTTAACTTTATTAAACTCTTCCCAGAGCGCGTCGAGAAACAACGGCTTTATCAGTTTCAAGATGTTTTTTTCGCTGGTATAGTGAGCACCAAGATTGCGCCTGGCAGTTTTATCCATGATTGACTGAAACAAAGAACCGAAAATTGCCGGTGAAATACGGCTCCAGTCAAGAGCGCAACAATCAAGCAGGGTCTGGCGCATTTTGCTATCGAAGCTGGCATTTGGCAGCAATTCTTCAAAAAGCTTTCCGTTGACGTAAGGAAAAGCTGCCAGCTGTTCATCAAGATTCTTGAGGCGCTTGTTTTCAGGCGTGTTCAATACCTGAAACAGAGCTGCAATGTGGTATGCCAGGTCTGAACCATCTTCGTTTGTTCGTTCTTCAACGTAGTCCTGAAAGGTTTGACGTTCAAAAATTCCGGTGTCTTCAGCAAATAAACAAAAAAGAAGGCGCACCAGATAAAGTTCGAGCTGGTGTCCGTCATAGCCTATTTCTTTAAGCTGGTCATGCAGTCGCCCCATGTTTTCGGCGGCCTTGATATTAACCGGGTCTTCCTCGCGGATCTTGTGTTTCTGGTAACCGGCCACAAAGCCAAAAAGCCTGATGTTTTTGTGCAGGTCTTTGAGGTCGAACTCGTGCTGCTCGTTTTCTTCCAAGTCATAGAGGCGGAATCTGCCAAAGTCAGAGACAAGAATATATTTTGGCAGGTCGCGTTCCTGAATGCCTGGAAAATAATCAAGAGCTTGCTTGTAAGCACGATCAAGATCCTTGCCGCGTGATTTATGTTCGACCAGGAGAATGCCTTTCCAGAAAAGGTCAATGAAACCCTGTTTTTCGCCAAGTTTCTTTACTGGCTCTTCAAAAGAGGCTACACGTTTGCGGGAAATGCCAAAAATATTGAAGAAGCCATCCCAAAATGATTTGGCTTCGGCGTCTTCTGATGTTTCGGTTTCCCATTCTTTCGAAAAGGCAATTGCGCGACTTTTGATCTCGTTCCAACTCAAAGGCATGATTGTTACTCTCTGTTAAGACTGATTTTTGTTATAACTCGGGCTATTGTTCGTTAGAGTTCATTAAATCACAATCTGGTATATCATGCAATTTCTGCCATTTTTCTATAGCGCAAAGACTCTTGACAATAGTATTATATACGGTATCATTAAAGTATGGCCAAGGCAGAAAAAACGATAGAGAAAATGCGCAACAATCCGCGCGATTGGCGCATTGCCGACTTAACCGCCATTGCTGCCAGATATGGAATCGTCTGGAGGCAAAACGGCACAAGTCATGTGCAGTTTGTGTTTCTCTGACTGTTCCGGCACACAGGCCGATAAAGCCTGTCTATGTGCAGAAGTTTCTTGTTTTTATCGAGGTATATCTATGAAAAAAGCTGAATTGGACAAATATCCTTTCGAGATTCGCACGCTTACCAAAGAAGAGGGCGGCGGCTTTCTCATCAGTTACCCTGACTTCAACGAGTGCATATCTGATGGTGAAACGATTGAAGAGGCCATCGAAAACGGGCGCGATGCTCTCAAGGGTTTGATTCAGACTTTGCAGGAGCTTGGCAAGCCGATACCAAAACCTTACAGCGCAGACAAATACAAGGAGATTGACGCAAGTGGCAAGTTTGTTCTCAGGCTCACCAAAACGCTACACTCAAAGCTCATCAAACTAGCCAGGAAAGAAAATGTCAGCATGAACTTTCTGGCAGCTTCTTTAATAGCAGAAGGAATCGGTCGAAAAGAATAGTGCCCGGTCAAAATGATTCACCTGCCGGGCAAAAAAAGGTAGGGAAAAATCGAACACGAGGCACAAAATGGTGTAACTTTATGGTGTAACTCTCGAAGTCTGAAAGTTAAAATCTTGAACTAAAATTTGTGTTTTCACCTGTTCTCCCAACATGGCGGAATCTTGATACAAAAATTTGGATGTCGGCGTGTCTTAAGAGGTGATTGTTAAAAATTTCTTTGTATGCCTGATTGTTAAAGATAAATAGTGAAATTAACAGCTTGGATATTAAACAGCCTTTCCATCATCTGCTTTTATATTTTTTAATCTAATTTAGCTTAAACAGCCATAGTTCATGCGATTCATGTTTTGAAAAAAACTGATATAATTCAAACGTGAATATAAAAAAATCACTGCTTGTTATTGTTGTTCTGTTTTCTTTTATTGCCGGGTTCTGGCTTGAAGAAACAGAAACTTCGCTACGACGGATAGTTGAAGGAAATCCAGGCTTAAGCGAAAATGTTATTGCCGTTGACCTGGTTTCCAATTATCAGCTTCCAGAAAGCCCGATCAGAATTACTCGGGTTTTTGATTTCAAAGCCGCGTTTTTCATAACTGATGCAGATTTTTCCAAAGATTGTCGCCAGTTTCATCAGGAACTCAGGCGCTGCAGAATTTTCAGGCCTGAGGTATTTTCAACACCCAGAGACTGGAATATGACCAATTCGAATTTTCCCCGATGTGATGGATAAGATTCCTTTCAACAGTTAATCAATCGGTCTGGTTTTTGGTGCGAATTAACTATTGAAAGGATTTTTCCCATGAATGAACAGAACAAAAATGAATCAACCCCCATAAAAAGCGAAAGCCCGACAACGGTAATCTTCAACATTGTTGTTACCACAGCTATTTCTCTGATTGCAGGGGTTTTATTAATGTATTTCGGCCTCATTTGATTTTTTTCTATTCACCTTAACAAATCTAAATACACGGAAACAGCTATGATATTTAAACTTGAATTCGGAGTTTTTGAAATTCTGGCAATGATCGGGGCCGGCCTCTATCTTCTTACCATTGCTGCAGACTGGCTGGTAAACGGCGCCGCAAATCTTGCCAGAAGAATCGGTGTTTCGCCTTTGGTGATAGGTTTAACCGTGGTGGCATTCGGCACTTCCATGCCGGAAATGGTAGTCAGCGTTGATGCCAGTCTTGCCGGAAACCCGGGGATTTCAGTTGGCAATGTTGTCGGTTCGAATATCTTCAACATTGCCATGATTCTTGGTATCGCAGCGCTTATAAGCCCCATTTCATGCAGTAGAACCGCAGTAAAACGTGATGTTCCAATTATGATCGGTGTGTCTGGTTTGATGTGGTATTTATCGAGCGATCGACTGATTTCCAAATATGAATCCATCTTTCTTTTTACAATTCTTATTGCTTACACCCTTTTCAGTTATATAAAGTCAAGCCCTGATGAGGTTCAGGTCGATGAATTGTCTGATACTTCCACTACTCTGTTTTCCGAAATCAAACTCATTGTCTTTGGTTTGATTGCCATGATCGCCGGTTCAAAACTCCTTCTTCATGGATCGGTGGCGGTTGCAAGAGTGGCGGGAATCTCTGATGAAGTAATAGGCCTGACTCTTATTGCCGCCGGAACCTCACTTCCCGAACTTGCAACTTCAGTTGTTGCTGCCCTTCGAGGCCAGGCAGACATAGCCATTGGCAACTGTGTCGGGTCGAATATTTTCAACATTCTCGGCATTCTTGGCGTCGCCGGAATGATTTTGCCTCTTGAAGTATCTGAACACATGGCCAATATTGACTGCCCCATCATGTTTGTCATCGCCCTTGGCTGTCTGCCCATAATGAGCACCGGTTTAAAAATCACGCGATTTGAAGGTATAATTCTGCTGACTGCCTATGTGGCATATACCTGGGTGCTTTTCCAGACTCCGGTTTAAATTTGCGTCAGATGGTCGGGGGTGTCATTGAATACAAACTTGAAAACGCTTAGAATCGGTAATCAGACCAATTGTCACATACCGGCCATGCTGCCATTCGAATTCGCATTGAAACATAATTTTGACGCATTCGAATGGTTCAGCGACCCGGGCCGTGATGGCTGGAATGAAAAGCTTTTCGACAATAGTCAGTTGCAGAATATCAGGGAACAAGGCCGCAAGAATGATATTCGCTTCAGTGTTCATGCCCCATGGCGTGCTGACCCAACCTGCGAAAATGGCCGGAATGAAATTCTTGAAAGTATCTCTTTTGCGGAAAAAATCGGCGCGGGTCTGGTCAATTTTCACATTTTCCCAGAGAAAGAATGTTGCCGGTATGTCGAGGCTATAATACCACTTCTGCAAAAAGCATCAGCCGCAAAAATTCAACTCAGTCTTGAAAATGTTCCACAATGCTCACCTGAATACATCAATCAATTATTTGAAATTTTGCAGAATAACTCGCAATTTTTTTCTATGATCGGTCTTTGCCTGGATATCGGACATGCAAACCTTTTCCCGGAAACCAGGAGACATTTCAATGAATATTTGCGACGAATCTCAGGAAATGTCAAAATTCTTCATCTGCATGCCCATGAAAATTTCGGCGACACCGATCAGCATTTACCCCTTTTTACCGGTCCGTCTGCAAGTGATGAAAATTGTCTGAAACATCTTGTCAGTCAACTTAAAGAAAGAGCTTTTGCTGGTTCTGTGGTTATGGAGCAGTGGCCTCAGCCTCCTGAAATACTGGTCAAAACAAGAAAACGTCTGCTCGAAATCTGGAATGATGGCGGCTGATTATTGTTTCCTCCATTTTAAATCAACGGGAATTTTCATGGTCAGCATTCTCAGGTTCTGATCCTGAAAAAGTGGCCCGTAAAGCTGGCGGGTATAAAGCACCAACGGCAGTTCGAAATTACACATGAATACCTGAATTTCATTGACGTCACATTCGTCATCTTTCATGAATTCATACTCCCCGGAACTGGTTCCTGTGTAAGTAGGACTGCCGCTCGACCCTCCACCAACCGATGTTTCTTCACCGTTAATCAGTCCCTTGGCGAATACACATGCCTGACCGGCGGACTTAATTGAATAATTGAACTCGATCTTGATTTTTTCTCCGGGTTTAAGCACCGCAGGAGGCATTGGATCTATTCTGGTGATTTCAAGCCGGTCGCCGGACGTATTTTCAATCATTGGAAGAGACGCACTCATACTGGCTACAGTCTGGATCAGATGAATGCCTTGCATCGTTTTAATGCGGTTTTCCAGAAAAAGATAACCTCCGCCCAGTATCAAAGCCGGAAGAAAAAAAATCAACAGAATCAGGATTTCGAATTTTTTCACTTTTCATTACCCCTACAAATTGTCCTGGTTTGGTAAAATCGACAAAACTTCAGCAATTCACCCATATTCTAACGCAATCAAATGGTTAAGTGAAGCTGTTGAGTCGTTCCAGTTTGATTTTAACCGCAGATTCAGGGTATTATGCATCAGCATAAATAAAGCAGGAGTACGGTAATGGGAGTTACGGGCCGCCTGGAAGAAAACCTGGTAATTTTTACCCTTGAAGGTGAAAACACGGTTGATCAGGCGAAAAAAGCCTTTTCTTCGGTTTTTTCAGTGGATAACCTTGAAGGCAACCTTCCCGTTCTGGTTGATGCCAGAAATTCCCAGCGCAACCGTGGCTTGTCTGAAGTGGCAGGATTCGCAGAAGCACTGTTGCATTATCGCGAAATGATCGGCAGCAAATGCGCTCTGGTGATCAGCGAGCAGCGCCAGAACCCCCTGGGACTTGAGAGAAGTCTCGCCGCATTTTCCCTGCGCGAAAAAATTCAGTTTGGACTGTTTTTCGATCTTGAATCTGCAAGAAGCTGGCTGAAAGAAAGCTGAATCGAGGGTTTGAATATGGTGATGATAGCCAGGTTTTTTTTACTGTTGGGATTTGCAATCATTGCTTCTGAATTGAGAGGCAATCCCATTGCGATGGAAGACCTCGATCCTTTTTCAAGTTTAAGTTCTGTTGCCATTGGTTTTGCCCTGCTGCTTGAAAGCATTGTCGTTGCATGGGTTATTCGTTTAAAAATTGCCCGAAGAGCCCTTTTCGTTTTTGTCTGGGTTTTAATGAACTTATTCTCATTTTCCATTTTCCGGGTTATGTGCTTTTTTATTATTGGCGCTCATGAGCTGGACTTGATAATCATTCTTCTGATTTTAGCCGAGCTGCTGGTTATGTTTACCGAAGCCCTGTTTTTATTTGTTGCATCACGAAAAGATCGACGAATCTTTCTGGAATCTCCCACTTTCAGGGAATGCCTTAAGGCCTCTGTTGCAGGCAATCTGGTTTCTATAATTGCCTATATACCAATGATGATTAATTCAGATGCACTGGCTGCTTTTAACGCTTAACCAGATTTCATTTAGTTAAAATAAAAAAAAGTTTCTGATGTACCTTGCGGGGTTTTTGTTTGATCATTACACTTAAAAATGTCCGGACTTTAGCATTCCCGGATAAGCAGAATAAGTATCAGGGAGACCGAGAATGAAACGAGTATCAAGTATTTTAATCGCAGCGGCTCTGATTTTTGCCTCATTTTCCTCAGTTAACGCAGCCCCCCCGGTAAAAGAATGGACACTGGCAGTATTTTTGAATGCTGACAACAATTTGGATCCGTTTGGCGTAGAAGACCAGCAGGAAATGGCCCGCGTCGGCTCAAGCGATTTTCTCAACATCGTTTCATTGATCGACCGTGAACATGGTCCCGCCCAGATCAACTATATCGAAAAGAACAATATCAAGAAGATCAAAGACATGGGCGAAATGGACATGGGCGATTATCGCCAGCTTGTCAATTTCATGAAGTTCGTAAAAGAAAACTATCCGGCAAAACGTTACTGCCTCACCGTCTGGAATCACGGCTCAGGATGGAAAAACAAGAACGTAAACGCTGTCGTTCGTGGTATTTCATATGATGATTCATCAAACAATCACATCACCAACGCTCAGCTGTCAGTTGCCCTCAAAGAAATCAACAGCGTAATCGGCAAAAAAGTTGATATCGTTGAATTTGATGCCTGTCTGATGCAGATGGTTGAAGTTGTTCATGCCTGCAAAGATTATTGTGATTATAT
Source organism: Candidatus Rifleibacteriota bacterium (assembly GCA_049325495.1). GTDB lineage: Bacteria > Muiribacteriota > Ozemobacteria > Ozemobacterales > Ozemobacteraceae > DYKG01. Next base: position 36,768 of record JBMOKV010000522.1, read on the forward strand.
CGTAGCCTCTGAACAGACCGAACCTGGTAAAGGCGCTCCCTATGACGATATCCTCAAAGGCGTTAAACCCGGAATGAACGCCGAAGCCTTCTCCCGCAACTGGGTAAAAGCATTTCTGGCTTCATACAATGGTGGAAGCCAGGGCTATGATGAATCAACCCAGTCTGCAATCGACTGCTCAAAATTCGGTCCCCTGATGGATGCACTTAGCGGTTTTGCAAAAACTGCCATGGCCGGCAAATATGCCAAAGACTTTGGCGTTGCCCTTCGCCAGGTTCAGAAATATGAATATCCTGAAAACATCGACCTGATTCACTTTGCAACCCTGCTCAAGGCCCAGCTGAAGAACGACGAAGCAATGAAAACTGCCTGTGATAAAGTTCTTGCCGCTGCTGGTGCTCTGGTAATCGAAAATGGTTACACCGGTTATTCGACCAAGAATTCAAAAGGCATTGCAATTTATCTGCCCTCAAGCTTTATGATTGAAGCAAAATATCGCACTCTGAGCTTTGCAAAAGATAGCATGTGGGATGAAATGCTCGATTCTCTCCTGCATCGCGATGTTACCGACAAAATCGTTGACGATGTTAAAGCCGGCAGTCTCGAAGCTCTCAAAAAGATCGTCGCATTTGCTGAACGCAATCCCGATGAAAAAGGTCTGTATCGCTTCATCATTCGTGAACTCAAATTCGAATTCCTTCAGGAAACCAAAGTTGCTTCAAATCTTGAAGTTGAATTCAACGAACTGGTTGATCGCCTTACCAAGGCTGCTGTAGAGTAAAATTCCCGAAAAAAAACCGGCTGGCAATGGCCAGCCGGTTTTAAGCTTTCTTTAAGAATTTGAAAGTTTGTATTGAGTATTTGTCTGCCAGTATAAAGAATTTTTTCGAAGTCCTTGACATCGTACCCTCTGGTTTTTATAATGGTAAGACTTAAGTAGTATAAGCGTTTCCTATAAGATTAAGGAGTAATGAGAATGAAACGAGTAATGAGTATTTTTGTTCTGGCTTTGATCGCTTTCGCTTTTTGTTCACCCGCAGCAGCCGCTGAAAAAGAATGGACATTCATGGTTTTTTTGAATGCCGACAACAATCTTGATGCTTTTGGCGCTGATGATCTGCAGGAAATGGCCCAGGGCGGCGGTTCTAATGAATACCGCAATATCGTGTGCCTCATCGACAGAGAACATGGCCCCGCCACTCTCAACTATGTCAACCCCACCGGCCCCGAAGTCGTTAAAGACATGGGCGAACTTGACATGGGCGACTACAAAGAATTTGTAAAATTCGTAACCGAAACTGCCAAAGCTTACCCCGCAAAAAATTATGCCGCCATCATCTGGAACCACGGCTCAGGCTGGAAAGATGCCCATGGCGACATCATCAAAGGCATTTCTTACGATGATTCTTCAAATAACCACATCACCACCGGTCAGCTGACCATTGCTCTCAAGGAAATCGAAGCCAACCTTGGCAAAAAACTCGACATCCTTGGTTTTGATGCTTGTCTGATGCAGATGATCGAAGTTGCTTACGCAGTTAAAGATCATGCCGCTTACCTGGTCGCTTCTGAAGAAACTGAACCGGGCGAAGGCTGGTGCTATGACGATCTCGGCAAAGCCTGGAAAAAAGGCATGAGCGCTGCTGAACTGGCTTCTCTGATCGTAACCGAATATGCCGCTTCCTATAATGGTGGCAGCGCCGGTTCTTCTTCTACCACTCAGTCTGCTCTCGATTGTTCAAAAATCGACAACCTCAGAGATGCCATCAACGGTCTGTGCAAAACCGTTATCGCCGGCAACTTCTCAGCTGAATTCAAAGCCGCTCTCAACAGCGTTCAGAAATTCTATTACAGAACCAACATCGACCTTGGCCATTTTGCCAAGTTGACCAAAAACACCATCAAAGACGAAGCTTACCAGACTGCCGTTACCAAGCTGGAAAAGGCTCTCGAAGAAGTTATCGTAAAGAACGGTCTCAGCGGCTACAACACCAAGAACGCCACTGGCCTCGCCGTTTACTTCCCCACTTCTTCATACAGCTTCGCAGCTCAGTATAAAGAACTGGCTTTTGCCCAGGAAACCATGTGGGAACAGATGGTAAAAGATTACTACGTTAAAGCCAATGCCAAGAAAATTCTGGCCGGCGTTGCCGAAGGCAATGTTGATGCTCTCAGAGAATATGTTGCTACCGCTAATGAAAAGAACCGCAGTGTAAGCAACGAACTGATCAGCCAGATCAACTTCGCCGTATTCGCCGAAGGCAATGTTGATACCAACACCCAGAACAACGTTCGCACTCTGGTTAACGAACTGAAAACCAAATAAGTTTTTAAGTTAGTTCAAAAAACTCTGCAGATTAATTTCTGCAGAGTTTTTTTTTGCAAAAGTTTTTAAGCTTCACTTTTTGTAATGCCCGTATTTTGCCAACTGCCAAAGGTGCCTGCCGGTCACAGCACGTCCATGAGTTTGAATTTTCTGGTTAAAGCCCGGGAAGCCATAATTAGGCTGTCCCATAGGACGGAATATCAAATGGAACGGTCATTGAGACAGAATTTCTGTTTGGCCGCAGGATAGCGATGGACTCGTAAAATGACCATTATCGCTGCGGACAGCCCTGATTTGTTCCGGTGGGCTTCAACCATCGCCTGGCAAAGCCAGGCTCAGTTACCGTCTAAGTAATTTTTACTGTTTTTGAAATAATCAACAGTAAAACTCATCCAATGGGAACCGGCAACTCATAACCTGGTGGCTTCAAAATAGCATCAAACAAAAGAGGCCACCAGGCCCACAAAGTGCCCAACCGAATTTACAAGGCTTGCCTGTTCTCATACGCTAGGCCTGTTCATTCGCATCGAAACACCAGAGATTCATCGAGTTTTGCACATTTCAACCAGAAACAAAAAAGCCACCGGTGACGGCGGCTTTCAAATTTAAGAGGAGTTTTATGGAGAAAGCTAGGTGTTAAGCTAGTTACGAACCTTGTTTTTCATATTGTCGAGAACGGCTTTCAGGGTCTTTACGTCTTCTTTCATTTCCTTTATCTGCATCATAATAACCTGAGCCTGTTCCTGGGCCTCGGGACCGCCCTCTTCATTCAGTTTGCGGAGTTCTTCATAAGCTTCGGTGATTTTCTGATTCAGTTCGCTGATTTTCTGACCCACTTCAAACATTTCATGTTTTGAAGCTGCCTGCAGCATAGAACCACAAAGAGCGAACACAAAAAGAACCAGGGCGATACAGATACTTCTTTTATTAATCAGATTGTTCATGAAAAACCTCCGTGTAATGTTGTTCTTAATATTAATCGGAGTTTTTTCAAAAAAGTTTAGAGCAAAAACAAACAAATTTAAAAAAATTTAAACTTCAACAAACAAAGGCAAACTTAAAAGGACGAAACGATGGTGCCGCCGGCAACCAGACAGTCGCCCCGGTAAAAAACCGCCGATTGCCCTGGGGAAATTGCATAGACCGGTTCCTGCAGCTTGACCTTCCATGATTGCGCGTCCGCTGAAATCAGGCGGCAGTTGACCGCTCTGGTTTTATAGCGAATCTGGACCTGGAACTCATCGCCAGGTTGCGGTGTCTCGATCAGAGAATTCATCTTCTGCACCACAAACTTGTTACCCATCATCTGTTCGCGTGGGCCCACATGAACTTCACGACTGGCTGCATCGATGCGACAGACATACATTTTAATTCCGTGCCCGCCGCCCACTCCTTTGCGCTGGCCAACGGTGAAGTTCATATAACCATCGTGCTTGGCAAGAGTCCGGCCGTTTGGGCCGATGATCAGGCCAGGCTGAAAGCCTGGATGATCGGCGGGCAGATGCTCGCGCAGAAAGGTCATATAATTGCCATCAGGAACAAAGCAGATTTCCTGAGATTCAGGCCTTTTTGCGTTTGCCAGGCTGGCGGTCTCGGCGATTGCACGAATTTCCGGCTTGCTGTAACTCCCAACCGGCAGAAGAAGGTGCGGTAATACCCTGGTTGGAACTTCCCAGAGAAAATATGACTGATCTTTTTGCGGATCAGCCCCTCTTTTCAGGAGAAAGTTTCCGGCGTCATCCTTTTCTATAGAGGCATAGTGACCGGTTGCAAGGAAATTGCAGCCATAACTGCGGGCTTTTTCCAACAGATAGGGGATCTTGACCGTGGCATTGCAGCGGACACAGGGATTCGGAGTTCGACCAGCTGCATATTCGGCGACGAAATTGTCGATTACTTCCTGCTGAAACGATGTGGAAACATCAAGAACCATGTGTGGAATCTTTAGCTGAGCCGCAACTTCTCTGGCAGCATTCACTCCTTCAAGGCCACAACAGGCTTTAGGCCCTGCCTCACCCTGATAGCAGAAAGTTTTCAGGGTAACGGCCATCACTTCATATCCCTGGCGCTGCAGCATAATTGCGGCTACCGATGAATCTACGCCACCTGACAGGGCAACCAGAACTTTTTTTGCTGATTCATTCATAATTTTATTTTAAACAAATCAATGAAGGATTTGCTTTCGTGAAAAAATCAGAACCGCCAGCAGATAAAACAGAGCTGCCCACGCAAATGAAGACCCCAGGCTTGCCATCACGTCTCCATCGAAAATGTTGATGCGTCCGTCGAGAATTTTTTCGATACGCGAAATGGAAAAAAGATCCGAAAGGTGGCGAGAAAAGACCCATTGGGCCGCATCGTTGTACCAGACGTCGAGTTTTCCCAGAAAATTGGTTGCGATCATGTAAAAGGTGTGCAAGCCCATCAATACGCTCAAACTCGAAAATGACATGATGATTGCCGATTCAAAAAACAATGAAAAAAGTATGAAAAAACCGATCAGCATAAGATTGCCTGCAAAAGTCATGAAAAGCAGCTGTGCCGCAGCCGAGGTGCTGACAATGAACGATGGCTTCTCAACATTCAATTGTTCAGGCAGCACGCCCGTGTTCAACAAACCGCTGTTCTGGGTCATGCCACGGGCGACGATCAGATCTGCCTGCAGAAATAGACCGCCGATAGTCACGGCCAGCAGTAAAAACAGCATGATTGAAACCGTTTTGGCGGTAATAACCTGCCAGCGCTGAACCGGGGTAATCAGAAGCATTTTCATATAGCCCCGGCTGAACTCGGTGGAAAAACTGTCACCGATTACCAGCGCCAGAAAGAATGGCGCAATGTATGAAAAAAGCTTGATATGGGCTGTGAACAGGCCCTGAACGACTTCGTAAAGCACGTTGAATTGCACTTCACCAAAACCGAAGCTTTTGAATTTAACATAGGCGACGATCAAAGCCAGACTGGCTACCAGCGGAACCACATTTAGTGCAATCAGAAACAGCAATGCCTTTTTGCGGTTCAAGATCTTTTTTAGTTCAAACATCAATAAAACCAGCATTCTGCGCATGGTCAATTCCCCTTTTCTTCGCTGGTAAGCTTGATGAAGGTTTCCTCAAGCGAAGCTTCGTGCGGAATCAGGGCAGATACCTTGATTTCAGCCGCAACCAGTGCCTGGTTGATTCGGGGTGACATTTCTGACTTCATGGTCAGCATCAGACCCCGTGGCCCCTCTGACCATTGCAGGCCTTCAAAGGTTTTTAGAACCTCGATCGCTTTGCCAAAAAACTCGTCGGGCATTCTGACTTCCCAGGTTTCCTGGTGCCCCGAAAGAATCTCACCAACATAGCCTTCTCTTGCCGTGCGCCCACGATCGATGATCACCACATAATCACAAAGCCTTTGAACTTCATCGAGCAGGTGGCTCGAAAGAAAAATCGTGGTTTTCTCTTCAGAATGAATACGCTGCAGAATTTCACGCATCTGAACTCGTCCAGCGGGATCCATGCCACTGGTTGGTTCATCGAGAATCAGCAGCCTGGGCTTGTGCAGAATACCGAATGCCACGCCCAGACGTTGCTTCATTCCCGATGAAAAAGTGCCAAAACGCTGGTGAGTTGCATCTTTTAGCCCGACCAGAGCTATTGCTTCAAGAATGCGGTCGTTGGTGACCGGTTTGTATAAAGAACCAAACCAGTACAGGTTCTCCATTGCTGTCATCGTCTCGATGAAGGTGGGGTTTTCAACTACCGCTCCTATTTGCTCGACCGCCTTGCTGCGACCACCGGGAAGTGGTTCTCCAAGCATCACTATTTCGCCCTGCAACAGAGGTACCAGACCCATGAGAATGCGCAGTGTCGTAGTTTTTCCCGCCCCATTCGGGCCGAGAAAACCTGAAATGCTGTTCATTGGCACGTTGAAGCTCAGGTCGTTCAGTACTTTTTTCCGGCCGAAGCTTTTGTTTAGCTGGTTAACTTTTATGGCTGTTTCCTGCATTTTTGTGCCTATGCCTTTTCGTAAAGTTCATGGTAAAGCTCTTTACCGAGAACTTTGAGGATTACCGCTACCGGAACCGCCAGCAACATTCCCGGGATTCCGGCAAGACTGGCTGCGATGGCCAGCGAAAGCATGACGACCAGCGGATGCAGGCCTGCTTTTTCGCCGACAACATTTGGTTGCAGATACCAGCCGTCAATGGTTTGAACGATGGCGATCGCAATGGTGACCTTGATCAGTACCGAAACCAGTGCCGAGGTGAAACCATACTGGGCAATTGCAATGAACAGGGCCAGAATAACGGTAAACAATCCGCCAAGGTAGGGAATGAAGTTCGCAACCCCCGATAATGGCCCGAGAAAAAGAAAAAAACCTATTCCCGAAATCCACAGACCGATCGTCATCAGAACCGCAAAAATCGTATTGGCCAGCAGTTGTCCTCTTAACAGAGAATTGAGCTGGGCATCTATTTTGGCAAATGTGTCAAGGGTTCGCTCGCGAAAATCAGGGGGCAACAGCATTTTAAAGCTGTTGAAAATCTCATCCATGTCGAGCAGGATATAAAAAACCAGGATGGGGATCAGAACCATGTTTACCATGCCTGAAAAGGCGGTCGCAACGAAACCCATCAGCCTTTTAAAACCGGAAACGATCCCATCTTTAACGACGACAACGCCGTTGGCTGCCAGTTCTCTTATCTTGTCGCCGTTAATGAACTCTTTTAAATAATCATTCAAATATTCGTTTAAATATGGGACACTGGCTGTTTTTTCATAAAGGCTGGTTCCAGCCTCTTTGAGATTATCGGTAATCCGATTTACATCGAGATTGGCGAGTTTGTTGAACATCTCGCCCGCTTCTGAAAACATGGAAATGGTGAATGGCACGATGAACAGCGTGAAAATTAAGATTCCACAGGTAAAGACGGTAAGAACCGCCCATGGCCGGGGAAATTTTCGATCGACCAGAATTCTTACCAGAGGGTTGAGAACATAGGCCAGAACCAGTGAAATGAGAAATGGGGCGATGACATGTGACAGGTAATAACAGATAATGGCAGTAATGATAAAGCCCGCGCTGATCAGGATGTTTTTGATTCGCGCCCGGTTTGGGTCAATTGGCGGATTCTGGGCAGGCTTGTTTTTTCCGGCGTCTTTTTTCATCGGTTATACCACATTTCTCATATTGACCCGGGCCCCATAGATTTTGAGAATAAGTTCTATTTCCCCTTTTCCCATGTTGAGGCTGCGGGCGATCTGGGGAACGGTAACCCCCTGGTGAGCCATCTGCAAAACATCGTAAACCGGTGTTCCAGGAATCGGTTCGGGCAAAGAAGATTCCAGAGATGTATCGAAGTCGGTTTTTTTGGCTGGCATGCGTGCAGTCGTTTCTATGCTTGCAGGCTTAAGTTCGGTTATTTTATCTGAATACTGATAGGCGTTATCTTCCTTTTCGCCTGCTTTAACAATAAATCTGTTCGATGAAATCGGGTTTTCACGGGCCGGTCTAATCGGGATTACCCGTTCGCTTTTTTCTGGTTTGGCTGGAGGCTCAAGCTGTTGTTCAAGAAAATTGAGCTGACGGTTTACCTGGCGGGTTACCTCTTCTTCTATCACGTTTCGTATGGCTTTATAATCGATTTCGGGGTTTCCCAGTTCGGGCAGGGGGCGGTCTTCTACTTCCTGCAGGCGTTCGGCTATGAGCCTGATCTGGTTCTGCATGGTTTCAATCGTTTGTTTGATCTCATTCTTGATGCGTCGTTCGTTTTGAAGGTCAGAAACATCGGTTCCGACTCCCAGGTTGACCTTTTTTTTCAGATCCGCTGTCGTTTCATCGAGTTCTTTAAGAAAGTCGTTCACTCGCAAAATTTTCTTGTCGGCAATCGTGAGCAGTTCTGAAAGATCTTCACTCTGCTTTTCAATTACCTTCATGTTGTGACTTGAAGCGAGCTCCATTTCGTCGATCAACTGATTGAATGATAACTCGAGGGCCCGCATTTCTTCATGAAGCTTCAGGTAATGGCGTTTGCCGAAAAATCTGCCGATCCAGAAGGCCGCAATTACCAGAAAAATTGCACAGACTGATAATTGAACTGCTATCCACATTGGCTGGCTTAACCTCTATATTGGTAGTGGGTTCACTACGGAATTGTTGTTAATGAACCGATAGCATGGTACCATGCCTGCTATGTTAAAATCCAAGAAATTTTGGGGATTTCTTGTAAGTATTTTCTTCCTTTGGCTGGCCTTGCGAAAGGTCGATTGGAAGGCGGTTCCGACAACCCTTTCTGCCCTCGATTATTCCTGGCTTGCACTTTTTATTTTGTCATACACCCTGGAACACATTGCCAGAGCTTATCGCTGGCGCGCCATACTGCCGGGAAAGCCGCTCAAAATGAAGCATGCCTACTTCGGTATCGTGCTCGGCTACTTTTTCAATAATTTGCTTCCCGCACGCGCCGGAGAATTTGTCAGGGCCTTTTATCTTAAGAAGAAAAACACTGCCCCGGCTTCTGAAGTTTTTGGTTCAGTGGTTTTTGAACGATTTCTCGATGGAATAATCATTGTCACTCTTATCGTTTTTTCTTTGAATTATTTCCCTACCACGCCAATGGTGCAGAAAGCCAGCATTTCTGCGATTGTCTTTTATGCTCTTGTCTTGTGTGGCATTCTATTGCTGCAGTTTCGCCGCAGTCTCTTCGAAGAAATTACCAGGCGTCTCTTTTCCCTTTTCCCACAACGCACCGCACATTTTCTCAATCACGCAAGAGAGTCTTTCATCAATGGTCTTGGTCTGATTGCCAGACCAAAACTGTTTTTTCGAGCGATCATTCTTTCTGTAGTTTCCTGGTCATTTTCCATCGCAACATATTACATTTGTTTGCAGATGTTTAATCTGAATCTGGGAATAAGCGAAGCGATGCTGCTTATCTGCGTTCTTTCCGTTGGTGCCATGATTCCTACCAGTCCGGGCATGATCGGAATTTACGAATACTGTAGTGTGATAGCTCTGCACGGAATTCTTGGCCAGACTGAAGAAATTGGTGCGCTTTTCGGCCTGGTCACCCATTCGCTTGGCTATTTTTACATTCTGATTGCCGGTTTCGTGATTTTGACCATCGAAGGCCTTTCAATGACTGATCTACAGAAAGAGCAGGATCTTCAAACCATTTCCGGGTGAAACTTTGCCCTAAATCTTCCTGAGAAAATGCCGATATTTTTTTTAGCTTCACAGGAGGTCGGGTATGAACACCCTGAAAAAAACCGGAAAACCAAAAGGGCAGTTCGGACTGTTTATTTTCTTTGTCTGCGGACTGTTCTTTCTTCAGATCGTATTTGCCTTTACCATTCATGGTGATATCGGCCCTCAGAACGACATCATTCCATGCATCGACAAACCCGCTTCGCCATTTCTCGTGGGCCGCATTGACAGCCTGGTCAGCAGTTCAAAGCTTCAGGTTAATCGAAAAGTGGTGCCCGAAGGGGCTTTTTCCCCTGCTTCCCGCGAGATTATCGATGAACGCGTGGTCATGATAGAAAATACCCCAAGCGGGGCTGATGGCCAGACTGTGGTCAGAAAGACCGATGAAGAGCGTTTCTATCATTACACCATTCGTTCGGGCGATACTCTTGAAAAGATTTCGCGTCAGCTTTATGGAAACGGTCGCATGGTTCAATCAATTGTTCGCATCAATCGCATTGCTGACGAAAAAACACTGCCGCTTGGCGGGTCATTACTGGTTCCCAGAAGTGGTCTGCTCAATTCAATAAAGGTTCTTTAAGCAAAACTAATGTTCTCTAACTTTTTCAAGCCGCTTAATCTAATCTGCATCACTCTATATGTCGTTTTCATGATTCTTGCCATGAATTCGAATGCAGTCGATGCTCTGGTTTTCTTTGTTTCCGAAGAGCAGGGAACCCCGGTTTACACTGCCGGTCGAGCAGCCAGGGTGAAAGTCGGTAACCGGATCAAAAATGATGCTGCGGCAGAACAGCTGGTTGCAATTCAATTCAAGCCCGCATTGATCACCGAAAAAGTAGAAGAACTGGTCAAAATTCCTGAACCTCAGATTACCAGAATAGTTAAAGAAAAAACCGCTCAAGAAACGGCTGATTCTGCGCCCGTTTCTGAACTGGAAATGAAAAGCGCGGTGCCGGTGCCGATATTGACCGCAGCGGTTACGCAGGTTGTCACTTCAGACCCTGAAGAAAAGCCCGCAAAAGAGGATGTTGTCCAGGAAATGCCGGTGAAAACCGGACCAAAAACATCTGGCACTCCTTCTGCCCTGGCTTACATCAAAGCGGTAGCTGAAAAAAAATGGGAATACGCTGAGCTGCTCGACCGCTACATCGTGAGATATGACAAAGAAACCTATATTGTTCTCACAATCAGGCCAACCCTGCAAAAACAGCTTGAAGAAATTTTCAGAAAATACTCAACCCGCATTGGAGCAAGCATTATTCAAGATCCCGCCAGTGGTGAGATTCTTGCAATGACTTCCTGCCACAAAAATCAGACTCTCAGCATCGAATCAGACCAGTACAAAACAGAAAACTGGGCTTTGAAAGCCACATTCCCCGTCGCTTCAATTTTTAAAATCATTACTGCCGCTGCCGGCATTGAAACTGGAAAAATAACTCCCAACAGCAATTTTATTGCCTGGAAAAAATCCTATATGAAAGTCTGGAAAGCTTTCGCCCGGTCGCATAACGGAGTTTTCGGCAAAATTGCCCTGAAAACCGGACGTGCCGCCCTTGAAAAATATATGGATGCTTTTGGCTTCAATAAAACCCTGTTTTTCGACCTGCCCGTTGGCAAATCGATTGCTGACCTGCCAACTCAGAATCTCGCCCTTGGCCAGGCAGCTGCCGGTCTGAACCGCGATTTTCTCGTAAGCCCCATGCATGTAGCAACCATCGTTTCGACCGTCTTGAATCGTGGTAAAACCATGAAGCCTTATCTGGTCGATTACGTGGTAAGAAAAAACCAGGTTATTTTTCGCAGAAAGCCTTTTCAGATTGCACAGCCAATCAAAGATTCCACTGCCCGCGACATTTACAAAATGATGTATACCACCACCTCGGTTGGCACGGGCAAAAAAGGCTTTGGCGGCTATAAGAAATGCCCCGACCTGGCTCGTATCTGTGGCGGCAAAACCGGCACACTTACCGGCGCTTCCCCTCATTATCTCTACACCTGGTTCGGTGGCTTCACCAAGGCTACCGGTCGCGATATGTGTATTGTTACTCTGGTGGGGCAGCAGAATCATGGCGGAACCAAAGCATCATCAATTGCCGGTCAAATTGCCTACGAACTTTATCTGAGTCGCCAGAAAACCGGAAAACAGAGGCTTGCGTCGAAGTAAACCAGTAATTTTACAATAAAAAAGAGGCTGATTATCAGCCTCTTTTTTTTCCTATTCCGAGATTTTCGGTTGGGTTTATTCTTCTTCCTGCTGAATCGGCGGATCGTTGAACTTCGGCAGTACTGGCTGCGGAGCGTTTGGATCTGCTTCTTTCACTTCGAATTTCCCAATCACTTTGAATTCGGCGCAGTCTTCTCCATCGCTGTCTTTGCTGCATTGAGCAGAAATTTCATCGCCTTTGCTGAAATTACCCATGAGAATTGATTCAGCAAGAGGGTTTTCGATGTAGCGATGAATGGTTCGTCGCAGTGGGCGGGCGCCATATTTCAGGTCAGTGCCCTTGTCAACCAGGAAAGTCTTGAGTTCATCTGTGAAATCAAGTTTCATGTTGAGCCCTGAAACTCTTTCTGATACTTCCTGGAGCAGGATTTTAAGAATTTCAAGGTTGTCTTCTTTGGTCAAAGCGCGGAAAACGATAATATCGTCGATACGGTTCAAAAATTCCGGTGGGAATTTCTTTTCAAGGCTCTTTCTCGTGATCTTTGCCTTCTTTTCATGCGAAAGGTCTTCGAGCTTCTCATTTACCTTGCCTGGTGAATCATCTACCACTCTGAAACCTGGGCGGCTTTCTTCGGTAGTGACATCACTCACGCCTACGTTGGTAGTAAGAATGATGACGCATTCGCGGAAACTTACTGTTTCGCCTTTGCTGTCGGTCAGAATGCCTTCATCGAGCAGCTGCAGCAGAAGGTTGTGCACCTTTTCGTGGGCTTTTTCAATTTCATCAAAAACCACGACGCCATTAGGTTTGTTTTTTACCGATTCGGTCAGATAGCCACCTTCATTATGCCCGATATAGCCGGGAGGCGCACCGATAAGTTTGGCATATTCATGGCTCATGGCAAATTCAGAGCAGTCGATACGCACCAGGTCGTTTTCACTGCCGGTCATGAATTCGCACAGGGCCTTGGCCAGCTCAGTTTTACCGACACCGGTCTGACCGACGAAAATAAAGCTGCCGACTGGGCGTTTCGGGTTTTTAAGGCCGACTTTGGCTTTTCTGATTGCCTGTGCCACAGCGGTCACCGCTTCATTCTGCCCGATAATTCTTTTGCGCAGATGATTTTCGATTTCCATAAAACGCTGCTGCTGAGCTTTCGCTTCATCAGTGGCTTCAGAGCCAAGCATCGGTATGGCTCCGCTTTTGGCGGCGTTTTCGTCAACCTGAATCGTTACTTCCTTGATGTCAAGAGTCGGATTGACCTTGACACAAAGGTTGTAGAGTTCCTGTTCGATGATTTCGCCCAGAAGCGGATATTCGTTGTTTCCAAAAACCAGCGGCGCAATCTCATCGAGATAATTCACTACAGAGGCATTTATTATAAGCCGCTTGTAAGATTTCTTGTCGGTTATCTTGATGTTTTTAAACAACTGTTGTTTCTGCTCCGGTGTGAAGGAACGTATGGCAACAAAGCGGTCTAAAGATTCACAGAATTTCATCTTGATTCCGGGTGTGGAATCCATGAGAACCCTCCTGAGGGTACGTTTTTCCCATTGACAAGAACTGCACGATGGGGTATAGCTATTGTAACACTAACCTTACTGCAAGGCAATACCTGTAAAATGTTTATTAGGTCAAAAGAAGCTGAAGAACTCTTTGACAGGGGAATTAATTATTTCCGCGCCGGTTTTTATGCCGCCGCCATTCAAGAATTCAAGGCTGTTAAAAAAACCGAACCCGATTATCCGAATATCGATCATTTTCTTGAAGCAGCCCATAAGAAGAATAATGAAATCTCCGGTAAGCTCGAAAACTTTATCGAAGAAAACTTTGACGAAGAAATAAAAGAACTTTCCGAAGAACTGACTTTCGAAGACTCATCCCACCTTGGCCGTAAGGTAGAATCTCTTCTCAAAAAAGATCGGGTGATAGAAGCTTTGAAAATGCTGGAAAAGGCAGAAGCCATCGTTCCCGATTCCAAGCCTCTGCTTCTGCTGATGGCCAATGTTCAGCGCCGCCTTGCCAGACTGGAAGATGCCGAAAAAACCTTGCAGCGTGCATTGCTGATTTTCCCCGGTGATACGGATATTCTGAACAATCTTGGCAATGTTTTTCTGGCCCGCAGTTTTTATGCTGATGCAGAGGATGCCTTTCGTGAAGCTTTGCGGCATAACCCTGACGATCCCAGAATTCTCAATAATATTGCCTCTCTCAACATGCAGACCAGCCGCCTTGATGAGGCTGAGCGTAACCTCAGGCGTGCCCTCAAGATCCGGCCAGACTGGCACAAAGTCAGACAGAACCTTGAAAATCTGCAGACCAGAATGAACGCCCTGGATCAGGAAATCGAGACTCTTAGAAAAGAATTTGTTGAACATCCGACTTATCTTGATATCGGGCTGGCTCTCGGAAAAGTCCTGTTCTTCAGAGGTTATTTTTCTGAAGCGAAAAGTACCCTGCGCAATGTTCTTAAAAAAAATCCCGCTCTTATTGCCGCTTATTTCTACCTCGGCATGGTGCACGAAATGAATGGCGATTCAGAGAAAGCCATCGAATATTATCGCGAGATGGTTATTCGCTCCGGCAAAGACAACCGGCCCGAATTTCTGAACTTCGAAAGCCTGATGAAGCAGGAATTTTTTGAAGAAGCACTTTCTGAGCTGAAAAAAATTGCGGTTCTCGATCTCGATCTTGCTTCCAGCCGAATCAATCTCGGAATAAAATATTTTGAAGACTGTCAGTGGCAGGGTGCTATCAGACACTTCGAAGAAGCGGTTAAGATTAATGACCGCTATCCCGATGCCTTCTACTGGCTGGCATTAACCAATATTCAGCTCGGCGAAACAGCCAGAGCAAAAGAACTGTTAGAAAATGCGCTTGAGCTTAACCCGGATTACGCCGATGCCCATTTTCAACTGGGAATGCTGCTCAAAACCCGGGCCCGAAAAAAAGCCAGAACTCATCTTGATAAGGCTTTGAGCCTGAATCTTCGCCCCTCCTTCGCCAACGTGGCCCAGCAGATACTTAAACAGCAGAAATGAGCACTGATGGTGTAGCAATATATGGATCAAAATACCTTTAAAACATTTTTCCCGGGCTTTCCGACTGATGATGAATCAATCGAGAAGCTTGGCCGTATGCTGGCAACCCAGGAATTGCTGGATATCGCCTCTTTTGCTCAGTTGCGCACTCAGCACGCTGATAATCGGGCTCTGGTCGAGGCTATTGCCGCAGTTGAAAAAATAACCCCACCCATTCTGGCAAAAATTGAAGCCGATATTTTAAATGTTCCTTTTGTTAATCTTCTTGAAACCTCGATTTCTGCAGAAAATTTCAAGCTGATTGATATTAATATAATCAAAAGTAAAAAAGTAATTCCAATCAAAATCTCTGGCCAGGAGCTCCTTACCGGAGCAATCAGCCCCGGGGACCCGGATATTTTTACGGTTGCAGGAACCACCAATTCATCACTGGCAATCAAGCCTGCCAAAGTTCTTGCTGACCATTTCGACTCAAAGCTTGCACAGATGACTGGTGACAAGTCCGCCAAAAATGCAAAAAAAGGTCAGAAGAAAAGACTTGGCGACATTCTGATCGATTCGAAATACATTACCGAAGCCCAGCTCTCAGAAGCTTTGCAGGGTGCCAAAAACGAAAAACTGCGTATGGGCGCATATCTGGTTAAACACGGCTTTTTGTCAAACAAACAGCTGTCGATCGCCCTTTCGAAGCAGTTCGATATTCCTTTTATCGATCTCGATGAAAACCTGGTTGACCCGGTGTTGGCAACCCTTTTGCCGAAAAAACTGTGTTATGAGCAGATAATGTGCCCGGTTAAACGTGAAAACGGTAAACTGGTTATGGCCATGACCGACCCAACCGACATCATTACCATCGATCACGTTGAAATGATGACCGGTATGAGAATCTCACCGGTGGTCAGCTCTGAATTGTCGATTATTGCCGCACTGGGCAACCTGTATGGCGAAAATATCGATGCCCTGGCAGATTCTATCGGTGGCGCCGGTTCCACCGGTCAGGACGATGATGGAATGCCGGACATGGGCGAAGATGATGCGCCGATCATCAAGCTGGTCAACCTTATTCTGACTCAGGCCGTTCAATTGAACGTTTCCGATATCCATATCGAAATTTATGAACATGAACTTCGGGTTCGCTTCCGCCAGGATGGAACTTTGAAATTGCACATGACTCCGGCAAAAGCAGCGCACGCCGGGGTAATCAGCCGCATCAAGGTTATGTCTAA
>JBMOKV010000523.1:0-7236 GCA_049325495.1 Candidatus Rifleibacteriota bacterium
ATGGTCAGTTCTTTCGGTTGTTTGTTGAAGTAGATTTCTGCTGCAGCTGCAAGCCCGTAAGCGCCATGTCCAAAGTAGATTTCATTAAGATAAAGAGTAAGTATCTCATCTTTGGAATATTTCCGCTCAATCTGAAAAGCCATCATAGCTTCGATGGCCTTGCGCTTGAAAGTCTTTTCACTGGAAAGAAAAGCATTTTTAACCAGCTGTTGCGTGAGCGTTGAAGCCCCCTGCACCACCCTTCCTGCTTTTACGTTTTTTACCATGGCGCGCATGATACCAACCAGATCGATGCCGTAATGCTGATAAAATCGCTCGTCTTCAATTGCCACAACAGCATGCTTCATCATAACGGGAATTTCCTGTGAAGAAAGAATAACCGTGCGATTTTCTTCTGCATGAAGACGGGCAAGCAATCTACCCTTACAGTCATAAACCAGAGAGGTCAAATTTGGCCGATAAGAATTGTCAGCAATAATCGGTATTCTTTCTGAAAACCCCTTAAGAACGCCGAAAATTGCTCCGGTTGCTATAATAACCGTTAAAATACTTAAAACAAAACCCAGCTTGAAGAAAAACCAGAGCCAACCCAATACTTTCTGGGTTACCGTCTCAGATTCTTCTGATTCTTCATCTTCGGCCGGATCGAAATTTTCTTCCGGATCTTGATCATTAGCGAAAAACATATTGGCACCGTCCTGTTCTTGACAGAGTACAATAAAGCATTCGGCAATTTCAATGCTATCCATAACAAAAACAATAATTTCTTTTTTTGTAATAATGGTTCTGCTATATTTATGCGGCATCAAACACATTTTTACTCTGGAACTTAACATGAATTTACACGAAGCAAAAACCTGGATTCTAGATCGCGGTGCAAGGAAAGGTCGTTTCGGCCTTGAAAAAATTCACTACCTCCTCAACGAACTTGAAAATCCGCAGCATGAATTTGCCTGCGTCGTTATCGGCGGCACAAATGGAAAAGGCTCGGTAACCGCGATTGCCGAAAGCATTCTGATCAGCACCGATGATTATCAGATCGGAAGCCTTACGTCACCCCATCTGCTTGACATGGACGAAAGAATCAGAATCCAGGGAGAAAAGCTTGCAGACAAGTATTGGATAAGCGGAGTAAAAGAGCTTCAGGGAATCGTCAAGGTCATGGACAAAGAAGCTTCGATCGGTTCGCCAGGTTTTTTCGAAACTATAACCGCTCTGGCTTTTAATGCTTTCAGAGAAACCGACCGCGATATTGCACTGCTCGAAGTCGGGCTGGGTGGTCGTTTAGACTCGACCAACGCCTGTGAGCCAGAAATTTCAGTAATTACCAATATCGGAACCGATCATGAAGAGTATCTGGGCAAAGGCAAGGCCAATATTGCCCGCGAAAAGCTTGGAATAATCAGAAAAAAAAGACCTCTTCTCACCACTGAACGCGACCCTGAAATTCTGGAAATTTTTGCCAAAACCTGCAGCCAGAATCAAACAGAATTAATTCAGGTCAAAAATTTCAACTATTTCGAATTGTGTGAAAGCACGCCTGAAGGGCATAAAATCAAATTCAATTTCCATGAAGAGCCGGTTTTCATGCCTTTGCCCGGCGAGCACCAGCTGACCAACCTTGCATTAGCCCTTGAAGTGATAATGAAGCTCAGATCAAACGGGTTTGATATTCCTGACGAAGCAATTGTAAAAGGGACCGGCAAAGTTCACTGGCCTGGCCGATTACAATGGCTGCCGGGAGATCCACCCGTTCTTCTTGACGGAGCCCATAATCCGGAAGGCCTGGCCACTTTGATTCGATATCTTGAAGCGTTCCCACCCCCTCAGCCAGTCAACATTATATTTGGAACACTCAAAGACAAGCCCATGCTGGAAATGGCCGACAAGCTTGCCAGATTCGGTGTAAAACTCTGCTTCGTTCCACCCGAAAGCAGCAGGGCTTTCTCAAAAGAAGATTTCAATCATGCTTTTGAAAATTCACCAGGCATATGGAACTGGTATTCAGGTTTTGACGAAGCATTTGCTGAATGCAAAGAGGCTGGCAGAACAATCATTGTTACCGGATCCCTGTAT
This sequence comes from Candidatus Rifleibacteriota bacterium, assembly GCA_049325495.1. Lineage (GTDB taxonomy): Bacteria > Muiribacteriota > Ozemobacteria > Ozemobacterales > Ozemobacteraceae > DYKG01. The sequence continues at coordinate 2,077 of JBMOKV010000523.1, forward strand.
CTTGTCTCCGAAGCATTGAGGAAGCTAAAAAAACATGTTTAAGCCTGGAATTGAAGTATTCTTTGATCAACTGACCGCACAAAAATACCGCGTAGCCGCTGTCACCAATTTTACCGGAAGGAACCGAAACGGGAAGCATCTGGTAAACCTTATTGCGGCCCATCCTGCACTCGAACTGGTCCGGATTTTTACTCCCGAGCACGGCTTCACCTCAGATGCCCCTGATGGAGAGCATGTTGCAGACTCTCATCACGCTGAACTTGAAGTTCCAGTCGTAAGCCTTTATGGCGACCTGAAGAAGCCAAGCCATGAAATGCTCGCCGACCTTGATATTTTAATTTATGACATTCAGGACGTGGGGGTAAGATTTTATACTTACATCAGCACCCTGAGAAACATCATGGAAGCAGCCGGGGAAGTGGGAAAGCCGCTATGGATACTCGACAGGCCCGATATTCTCGGAGGTATGGAAGTCGAAGGGCCAATGCTTAACCCCAATTTCACCTCATTTGTCGGACATCTTCCGATACCAGTGAGATATGGCATGACCCCGGGAGAACTGGCTCAATGGTGGAATGAAGCCGCATCTTTAAATGTTGACTTGAAAATCTGGAAATGCGATGAATATGTTTGTTCAAATTCAGCCCCAGTTCCTGATTTTCCGTGGTTCAAGCCTTCACCCAGCATGCCGGATACGGCGACGGCGCAATTTTACCCCGGCACCTGCTTGTTTGAAGGCACCCAGCTTTCTGAAGGCAGGGGAACCGAGTCCCCCTTCAGAACATTCGGGGCACCCTGGGTAGATTCAAAAGCTTGGGCGGAAGAACTTCGCCAGCATCTCCCCGAAGAAATCGAAATTTCTACCTGCACTTTCGTTCCAACATTCTCAAAATTTGCCAATGAAAACTGCCATGGAATAAAAATTAAAACCAGACTGCCAATCGTGAAAAGCGCAGTTCTTACCGGAATTGCGACAATATACAGCTTTATCAAAAGCCACCCAGGCCAAATTGAATTCAGCGGACGTCCAAATTTAAAATTTCCATTTATTGATTACCTGGCCGGAACCGACGGCATAAGAAAAGGGCTTGTCAACCTTGACAAGCCCGAGCTAATCGTTCGAAAAAACAGTGACGGCGTAGATGAATTCAAAAAAAGCCGGGAAAAATATCTGCTTTACCCGAGAGAATAACTGGTCAACCCTGAGGGGCAGCAAATTTCCAACGGGAAAGCACGATGTCATTTCCACTCTTTTCAAGAACCAGCAGGTTACCCGTGCTGTCAAAGCCAAGATCTCGCTGACAGACTTTTTCCGGGCCATCGATTTTCCAGATCATGTGGCCGTTTTGCCCGATCAATGCAATCTTTCTCTGGTTGTTTTCGTAAGATGAAATAAGTGCTTCTCCTTCAATTCCAAGAGGCCCAAGTTCCAGGCCGGCAGGATCAAATTCCGGCGAAAACCTGTAAATTTCTTTCATTCGATTGCCAAAACAGTCATACAGATTAATAACCCAGGGCCCAATCTTCTGGCTTAAACTAACTGACCAGATAAAGCCTTCGGTGAATGGCAAAGCAAAATGAACATTTGAAATTTCAACAGCTTCAGTTGCATTGGCTGCCAGAAATACCATTTTATCGCCACCAGTAATCAGAAGCCCCTGGTCGCAATGCTCTATTCTACATGCATTCCAGCCATTTTTCGGCCAGTTCTGATCAATCTGTCCACTGAGCTGGCCTTCTTCATTTAAAATCAGCGGCTGCCCAAGAACCAGATCAAAATCAAGCACTCGCTCACCCTTAATCCGGTTGTTGAAAGATTCTCCGGTTGAAAGATCAAGACTGATCATGCGGCCAAGGTTGTTCATAATAACAACCTTGTCAAGGTTAACCCGCATTCCCAGCAATCCATAGCTCAATTCTGGAGGCAATTTCAGCAGAATTTGCCGGTCAATGTCAATCTGAGCCCAGCCTGCGGTACAAATCATGCAAAATATTGATAGCGCGATTGAAATTCTTTTAAAAAACGTCATTTTCTCTCACCCCAGCTCATGCTTTTTACTGCAAACTGACCGGCAGGCGCTTTTTCGAAATCAGCCTCTGCAATCCATACGTTTTCTTCTGTTCCGGCAAGATATCGATTCATGACTGCGGGAGGTTCAAACTCAATCCTTCTGGCAACCCGGCCAAATGGAGTAAACTCCATGAGCTTCAAGATTCCTTTAAAACCGCCGGCCGGCGCAAATGAAACGACAATATTACCATTCCCGGCAACCGCCCAGACTCTTGGGTTGGTTAATTCTGCAAAGCCAAGATGTAAACTCTTTTCAAGCTGCCCCTTGCTGGAAAAAACCTTAATAAAATATCCGGCGTTTTCTTCATAGTGAAGAGTATGCATGCGGTTCGATGCGTCAAAGGCGAAACCACAGCGCTGCCAGGGAATCTCTCGCACCAGTTCACCATATGGGGTAAAAACGGCAATCACCGAGCGCCCGATATCGCCAACGTAAACCCTGCCGGTTCGATCAACTTCAATCTGGTTGATTTGCAGAAATTTGCCGGGCCCGTTGCCATTGCCTCCGACTTTCACCAGCTCTTTACCATTGGCCAGAGAAATCTTTTTCACCTCACACATGGCTGCTTCAGCTACCCAGACCGATTCTGGCTCGCCTGTTGAACCTGAATTCAGGGCGAAATCTTCCAACACCAGGTTCTCAGGCATTCCAGGAAGCCCATAACTCTTTTTAAGCTTGTTCTGTTCATCAAACTGATGAATTTTACTGCCGATTGAGTCGAGCACCCAAAGATCGTTTTTGCAAATACGAAATGACATGGGCCCAAATGGTTGATCTTCTTTAAAAGACTTATCGGTATTGGAATTGAAAACGGCAACCTGACCATTTTCTCGACCATAGCCGATGCTCCATGAATCAGCGGCCTGAAGGCCGCAACCAGTAACAAGCATCAGCATTAAAGCAAGTTTAAGTTTCATATACTATCAGGCAACCTTTCTTAGAACTCTGGTAATCGGTCCAATTGCAGTGGGGGTGGTAAGTCGGGGCATTCGCAAACGTGATGAGTTGTTCATCGCCATAAAACTATTGCCTTCCTTGACGATAATTCCAACATGGGTGTCGGGGTCTTTTATGCCATCTCCGGTATAGTCGTAAGTTTTCCAGGTAATTACATCGCCTTCCTGATATGGGGGAACGGAAACTTCCTGCCAGCCCTTTGATTTAAGGTCTGAAACGGTCGAGCGCACATTCAAATGAACTTTTGAAAGAACTCCAGCGTTCTTCAGCGCAGTAGTAACGACCTGGGCACAGGCCAGATTTCCATAATCCACTTCCGGGCCGCGGAATGAATGGGAACCAACAAGTTTTCTCGCTTCCTGAGCAATTCGTTGCTGCAAATTGCCAGGGGTTGAAGGGGTAGTAGTAGTTGGTGGTGCACTGCTTCCACCACGCTCTTTGGAAATGTAATCTGCATGAACATATCTTACTTTGCCATTGAAGTCGATACGATACCAGTCGTCAACCTTTCCGGTAACTTTTACTGCAATGCCGTTCGGAATGGTGGTTTCTATAGGACCCCACGGTGATTTTCTCACATTGAGGGCTGAGGCAGTAACATAACCGATGAAGTTCTCCGGATTACTGTTTTCTGAAGGAGTAGAAGGAATCTTTGTATCGATATACTTTTTGGCAACGAAAGCTTCATTGTTGTCGCCCCATTTGATTTTGTAATAATCACCCGCGACTCCCAGAATTTCAACGGCTTTCTGGTCAGAGAGCTTGCCGATTATGTCGCCATGCGGGACTCTTCTGACATTGAGACCCAGGGGGGCATTCACCCATCCCTGAGTGGGAAAGGGTTTGGCTTTCTCGCCTTTGCGTTTTACATACGCAGTATGAACATAGGCAGTTTTGCCACCCACTGAAATTTTGTACCAGTCACCGCTTTGCCCAATAATAGTTACCTTGTCTCCACCCTTGAGACTGCCGGAAATGTCTCCCCATGGGGAGGTGCGAATGTTGAGAGTTGATTCAACCTCAACAGTACCGACTTCCGATTTGCCATCAACTATGGGTGGAAGTTCAGGGTCAATGTTTGGAGTGTATGCTTCCTGGTTGATATTGACTTCGCTGCCTGAAAACGGGTTTTCACCAGCATGTATCAGGTTACCGAACAAAGAAATGATTAGCAGCAGCAAAAAAATACTCTTTTGCATAATATCTCCCCCTGTGACTTGTATAATTATTTTACTGCAAAATGAACAAAAAGTTTACAATTCTTGCAAAATTGATGGGTAACAGATATTTTCATATAAAATCAGAAATTTGCGGGGTTGTGAATAAAACATGATCGATTTAAAAGCATTTTCTTTCTTCAATACGCTACCTACACGTGAAGTAGACAAACTGAAACAGGTCAGCCGTTTCAAAAAATATGCCTCGGGAACCGTAATCCTCAAAGAAAAAGAAGAAGTATCTGACCTGATAATGGTAGTCGAGGGCCAGGTTTCAGTTATCAAAACTTATGGGGAAAAGAAATCGACCCTTTTTACCCTTGACCCTGGCGAAATCTACGGTGAAGTTGAAATTCTCAATGGCACCAAATGCCTCACAACCCTGATCGGCTATCAGGAATTCCAGGTAATTTACATACCCAAAGACTTTTTCCTTCGTTTGATTGGCTTATATCCCGGTTTTGCCAAAGAAACCAGAGATCTTTATTCTCGCCGCGGCCAGATTCTACTCGAAGAGGGCATGAGCAAAAGCCAGTTTGGCAAGGTAATTACTTTCTTCAACGTTAAAGGCGGGGCCGGCAAATCGGTAATTTCATCAAATGTCGCCGTAATGCTGGCAAAATACTGGAAAAAGAAAACCGTTCTGCTTGACATGAACCTTGCATTTGGCGACCAGGCCATTCTTTTAGGCCTTAGCCAGGAAAAGAACATTCATCTGCTCACAAAAGCCAAGCAACCGTTGAATATCAAGCGAATCGAAGAGCAGCTTACAGACCACTCCTCTGGCCTGAAAGTGCTGCTTCCTCCTGCTGTTCCTGAACTGGCAGAATTGATAAAACCTGAATTCGTTGAAAGCATAATCGAAATTCTTAAAAACCATTACGATTTTATCATCATCGACACCCATAATCAGA
>JBMOKV010000524.1:0-7233 GCA_049325495.1 Candidatus Rifleibacteriota bacterium
GACCAGACCGCTTTAACGATCGATGAGGTAGGATATGACAAAGTCAGGCATTTTCTCGGGAATCTACCGAAGTTACATTGCAGGCTCAAAAAGAGAAACCAGGCATTCCGGCATAGTTTTTGGTCTGATTTGTTCAGTTTTTCTGATTTTCCTGATGGGCGGTGGCTTTCTTACCCCCCTTGAAGACTACTTTACCACTCTGATTTTTCAATACGATTATAAAGAGCCCGAGGTGCAGAGCAGGATCTTTATTGCAAAAAAGGATCAGGCGACCTCTGAACTGCTTGGCAAAAACCCGGGTCGAGAAGAATTTGCTTCATTGTTTGAGCTTCTCGGGCAAGCACAGCAGTTAAAACGGCGAGGCGGTGGCAAAGCCAGACCTTTTAAATTTTTCTCTCTGAAAATCGGGTTGTTCAACGATGTTAGAAACCCAATCATAAGAAACAGTTTGACCGATTTTTGCGGAGTTACCGAAAAAATTGCCGAGTATTTTGATGAGAATCCGCAGTCTGAAGGCTATCGAAGTCTGGTTTTAATCGAATCTCTGCTTTTTGCTTACAAATCTGGAAACGTTTTGCGAACCTTTGCCGGCCCAAGTGGCCCTTTTATTATGCCAAGCCTTGGATTGATACAGCTTGATGATCTTGTAGCATGGGTCGATCTGGATAAGCACTTCAAGGACAATCTCGGAAGGGCAAAAGAAAATAAGCCTCTCTTTTTTCCAACTGTTGATGATATTGCAAAGCTGGCTAAAGAAGGCTCTGAAGAATTTGAAGATAATCAGAAAACCGTTGAAAATCTTTTACAGCGCTGGCAGACTCTTTTTGAAAAGCTTTTCAAAGCAAGCCTTGGCATAAGATTTGAATTCATGCCCGAGGAAAACTGCCTGTTTGAGATTGCTCTTCTGAATGTGTTTGAGCCTCTTCCTCCGACTTATTATGTCGATTCTTCTTCTGTCATAGCATTCGACTTCATTCTGCAGGGGCAGAAGGGCGAAGAAGTCGATCAAAAACTGCAGGATGCTATTGCAAACTCAAAATCCAAGGTTATTCTGGCCGCTCACACCAAACTCGAAGAGGAATATGAAACAGACTCCGAATCCTACAGTCTTGATGACAAGATGATTGATACCTACCGGAAAAAGAAGCTGGTTACCCGGGTAATCATGCCAGATCAGAGGTTTATTGCAAGTTCTTCCCATCTGGGAATGATCGACATAAGCACCGGAAACAAAAGCTTTGTAACCCAGGTACCGGTTTTTTCCATTCTTCCTGAAAAAGGCAAGCTTGAACCTTCGTTTGCTCTTGTTACAGCAATGTCCGCCCTGGAAGATGAAAAACCACAAGGGGCAACTTTCAGTTATCTCGCCGAAATGTACCGCGCCCTGGAAGATGCTTATCCAGCCGTTGTCTCAGGAACTTTCAAGGGACCTCTTAAAATAGGGGACAACGAAATTCCCGTGGATGAGAATGGCAGGCTGTATTTGAAATACTATGGTTCAACCAGTAAGAATAGATTTAGAAAAGCCGCCATTCCTTCCGTGTCTTTCTTTGAATGTTTTACCGCCGATTTTCTGCAAAAAGTTGCCGAAAATCCCAGTGAAATTTCTCGAAAACGTCTGGACCGTGCGCACAGCCGAACAATGAATCCCAATACCAATAAGGGTGGTAAAGTGGTAATGGCTGGCCCGTTTGAAATGAGCGATTTTGACTTCTATCCTACTCCACTTAGCATGAGAACGCCTTTTGTTATTCAATCTGACCCGCTGATGGGCGTTGAAATCCATGCAAATGCAGTAATAAACATTCTCAATCGTGATTATCTCCGACATCCGAATATCTGGCAGACTTTGTTTGCAATTATTGCTACCAGTCTTCTACTGGGGCTTATTCTGGATTTCATTTCGCCCTTTCTTGGTGCATTGGTAACCTTTATTTTCATGGTTGCCGTAACCAAATACGCTTCTTTCTCCTATCATGAGCTGGGTCAGGTTTTCAATTTTTCTGCCCTTTTGATCGGGTATCCAACAATCTGGACGTTGGCAACCCTCACCAATTACCTTAGACAGAGGGCGCAGGCTCAAAACACCAAAAACATGTTTTCCCGGTTCGTTGCGGCGGACGTCGTTCAATACATGCTTGAAAACCCTGAACTTGTCAGACCTGGCGGCCAGAAAGTCGAGCTGACCATATTTTTCTCGGACGTTGCAGGCTTTACTTCAATTTCTGAAGCTCTGACCCCAGAGGAGCTGGTCGTCCTGCTTAATGAATATCTCGGCGCAATGACCGATCTGCTCTTTGAATATGGAGGAACACTCGATAAATTCATTGGTGACGCAGTAATGGCATTCTGGAATTATCCAAAGGAACAGGGTGATCACGCGGAAAGAGCGTGCCTGTGCGCTCTGGCAATGCAGAAGAAAATTCATGAGCTGCAATTGGGCTGGGCGGCGCGCGGACTTCCCAAGGTCTCGGCGCGTGCCGGCTTGAATACTGCCGGTGTTGTTGTTGGCTATATGGGCTCAAATAAGGCGCAGATGAACTTTACCTGTATGGGAGATGGAGTAAATCTGGCATCCCGTCTCGAAGGTGCCAACAAAGAATACGGCACCGCCCTCATGGTCAGCGACGCAACCTATCAGCGGGCCAAAAACAAAGTCACTGCAAGATTTCTTGATTTTCTGGCGGTTAAGGGTAAAAAAGAGCCGGTGAAAGTTCATGAACTGGTTTGCGTTAAAGGACAGGAACCACCCGACTGGGCCGAACTTTCAGATATGTACAACACCGCGATTCAGCTGCACCTTGACCGAAAATGGGAAGAGGCCATCGCGACCTTCGAAAAAATCCTGGCACGCTGGCCAGATGACGGACCCAGTCAGACATACCTGCACCGCTGTCATGAATACATGCAGAATCCACCCCCTGAAGGCTGGGATGGTCGCTACATTCTTACCCACAAATAATAATCATTTGCTTTGCTTTTTAGAAAAAAATATCGATTTTTGGAGGCAAACTATGATAATTAAGTATTGTCATCCACATTCTATTTATTGCACAGGTCATTGATGAAAATAAAATTTGATCCTCAGCCATTGATCGAACAAACTGAATTGATTGAAGACGAAGAAGGGCTGAGCCACTTTTTTGCCGCACTGAAAACTGCTGATATTGTTGCAGTCGATATTGAATCTGCCGGATTTTATAAATATTACTCCCGGGTCAACCTGATTCAGGTCGCTTCCAGAAAGCATCGGGCCATTATCGACCCGCAAAAGATCAAAGATTTTTCCTCATTTCGCAATTTCTGCAGAGAATCAAAATGTACCTGGGTTTTTCACGGCGGCGACTACGATATTTCAATGCTTGCCCGCGATCTTGAAATTTTTATTCCAGGGATGTTCGATACAAGAAAAGCGGCCGAATTTCTGGGTTTGAATGAGCTTGGACTTCGCTCTCTGACCGAGAAATACTTTGGATTTTCTCTCGATAAAAAGCTGCAACGTTGTGATTGGTCCCGCCGCCCGCTCACTTCGGCGATGTGTGAATACGCTATTCTCGATGCTATTTGCCTGGTCCCGATTTTTGATCTGATGGTCAAAGAACTTGAGGCACTTGGCCGTCTTGAATGGGTCAGGGAAGAATGCGACTTTGTCGCTGCAGAATCAAGAAAGGCAAAAGAAAACAACCACAATGACCCCTATGCTTTTAAAATCAAGGGGTCTTCCAGGCTTTCCGCCAGATCAATGGCGGTTTTACGTGAGATCTGGCGATTGCGTGAAAATATTTCTGAGCGGATCGATCGCGCTCCTTTTATGGTTTTAAGCAACCAGGCTTTGATTGACATTGCCAAACAGATGCCGCGCTCGATCTCTGGGCTCTCGGTTATCAAAACGATCGGCCGGGAATTTCTCAATCGCCATGCAAACGAGCTGCAGGCCGCCATCAGAGCCGGACTGGAGTCTTCACTCGATGATATTGATCCTCCCGCCAGAGCCAGGAATCGCGAGATGATGTTGACTGCCTGGGAAGGCGAACTGGCCAAGTCTTTGCGCGAACTGCGTGACGATGTGGCCAATCGGCTGGGATTGGCCGCTTCTCTGTTGGCGCCATCTCACGCAATTTATGACCTCGCCAAGCTTCGCCCCACCTCCATAGGAGAACTAAATGAGAGCGAAATACTTCATAAATGGCAGATCAGGCTGCTTGCCGAAGAATTTATTCCGTTGCTTCAGCAGGAACCACCCTTAGAAAGTAGAAAGAAGCGGCGGCGAAGAAAAAGAAGGCCGGGCAGTTGATTTTCCGGTTACAAAAAAAATGCACCGGCATAATTGCGCGGACGCAGGTTCTTCCCGGTTCCTCCGGTCATTTCAGGGGTTTCGCCCGCAACTGTAACAAAAAAATATTTTTCAATTTAGCCCTTGCGGGTTGGTGTACGGTTCCTTATAATACCAACATATAGCCTTGTTTTAAGCATAAGTATTTAGAAGGAGGAAAGAGCTTGAGGCGTTATACTAGTTTGTTTGTTCTTTTTTGTATGTTGGGGTCCAGCGCATTTGCCGCCGGAATCAACGTTAGCAGCACCCGTGGTTTTACCACTACCCTGGAAATCGATTGTCCCAAAGTTGATTTGGGAGAAACCCAGGTTCTCGGAGCCAAAGCCATTACGGTAACCGCTCCCGAAGCCGGTCTTTCTTTTGAAAAAGACGCTCCCGTACTTCCCCGCTACACCGCAATGGTCATGGTTGACCCGGCCAAACGCCCGGTTTTCCAGGTAACCAGCCTGCAGTCAGAAGTAGTTGAACTCGATGCCCGCGTAGTTCCCTCAAAAGGCAACTTTTCACGCGAAATCAGCCCTGACAGCGTTCCTTTCAACTTTGGCGAAGTTTATGGCAAAGATGCCTGGTATCCTTCTGATGACGATATGGTCACCATGGGCGAACCCTTCATCTTCCGCGAAATCCGTGGTGTAAACCTGGTTGTTAATCCGGTCCAGTATAATCCGGCTCAGAACAAAATCAGAGTTCACCGCAAGCTTCAGGTATCTGTAAGATCTGATGATCAGCCCTCTAAAAACGTTATCACCAAATCAGCCCCGATCAGCAAAGTTTTCGAACCTATTTACAAAAATACTTTTGTAAACTTTGATCAGGCTGCCAAACGTCTGCCCCGCCTCGACGAACAGGGCCGCCTCCTTATCATCTGCTTCGATGAATTCATGGATGCCATGAAACCTTTCGTTGACTGGAAAAAGAAAATCGGTATCGACGTGAAAATGGTTCCGGTTAGCGAAGCCGGCAAAACCAACGACGAAATCAAAGCTTTCATCCAGGATGAATTCAACCAGGGTGGTCTCACCAACATCATGCTGGTTGGCGACTCTGCACAGATTCCGACCAACAAAGGCGTAAAAGAACGCGCCGATTCTGACCCCTGCTACACCAAGCTCGCCGGTGACGATCATGTGCCGGATGCAATCATCAGCCGTCTGTCAGCTGAAAACAAAGACCAGGTTGCCTATCAGGTAGCCAAGTTTGTCAGCTATGAACAGTTCCCGACTGCTGATACCGCATGGTATTCCAAAGGCGTCGGCATCGCTTCTGCCGAAGGCAATCCCGCTGACAAAGTTTACATGGAAGAAAACCGTGTAGCTCTTCTCGGTGCTATGTTCAAACACGTTGACCAGATTTATGATCCCAGCGCTCCCAAAGCCAAAGTTACCGAAGCCGTTAACGAAGGCCGCAGCCTGATCAATTATCTTGGCCATGGCTCAAGCACCAGCTGGGGCACTACCTATTTCAACAATACCGATGCTTCTAACCTGAGCAATGGCTGGAAACAGCCGATCATCTTCGACGTAGCCTGTGTAAACGGCAAATTCGTGAACTTCACCTGTTTCGGCGAAGCATGGATGCGCTCCGGCAACATTGAAAAACCCGCCGGCGCCGTAACCTATATGGGTTCCAGCACCAATATGCAGTGGGTTCCGCCGATCAAGGTTCAGGAAGAATTCAACAAAGAATCGATTGCCAAAGAAGTTTACAAAACTGTCGGCGGCATCTTCACCAACGGCATCATCAAAGGCCTTGAAATCTACGGAACTACTTCCAGCGGTTCAGGCGTTATGATGTATGAACAGTGGCACATTTTCGGCGACAGCACCCTGCTGTGCCGCTTCAAAGCCCCGGTAAAAATCGGTTCTGACGCTAAAGCCGTTCGCAACGATGACAACGTTACCGTAACCGTAAACGTTGTTGACGAAGCCGGCAATGCTATCAGCAATGCTCGCGTAACCGTTTACACCGAAGGCGTTGAAAACGTTAAAGTTGCTACCACTAACGACAACGGCGAAGCAGTTGTTACCATGCCCAAAGAAATGACTGAAGGCTATGTAACTGTAATCGGCGCTGACGTAATCCCGGTTGTTGATCAGAAAATCTCTTTCTGATAAGCCCCGAAAAAATGGCCGCTCCGTTTGGAGCGGCTTTTTTTTGTGTGTTTAAAATATCTTTAGATTTTTAATTTGTGGGTTGTTAAATGAAATCATTATTGAAAAATAGATTGGCACGTGCATTTAGTCTTACCATTGATCTTTTCGAAAATCTCGAGGAAATGGATCTTGCAAAAGATCTGCCCGAGCTTCCGTCAAATTCCTTGTCTGGGCAGGTCTGGTGCATTGTGGGTGCCCGTGAGAGCTACTTTTTGGCCATTCAAAAAGGAAGCTGGAGTGGATTCTCCTGCAGTCTTAACAACCCTGGCCTAAAGCCCCTGGTTCTTGATTGTCTTATGGCTTCAGCCGACAAAATTCTGGGTCTTGATTTCGAAAAAATGAATGACCCCCAGGTTGAGCTTGCGTTTGATTTGCTTGAGCATGAAATTCAACATCATGGTCAGCTGATCAGATATATTTATGGCAATCGTCTGAATTTTCCTGAGAATTGGAAAACAAGATACCATATTTGAAAATGCTCTTATGACGGCAAAAAGCCCTGTGCAGCAACTGGAGCCTCTTAAAAAATCCCTCGTAAAACCAGCAATCTCAGAAGAAAATTGGTAATCATTCCTGCGGCGAGGTCGTCGGCCAGAATTCCGGTTCCGCCCCGAAAGGTTTGAAAAAGGTTGATGGGGAAGGGCTTCAGAATATCAAGCAGCCTGAAAATGATAAAGCCGCAGATTACGGCCCCCCAGCCAATTTCTCCGATGAAAATCAGCGAAATCCACATTCCGGCTGCTTCAT
>JBMOKV010000525.1:0-7223 GCA_049325495.1 Candidatus Rifleibacteriota bacterium
AACAAAAACGGCGGTGATATCGTCATGCTGCCCGGCGTTCATCGAAAATTCGATCAGTTCCTGCTCTAGATCTCTCGCCGGCTTGCTTGACCTTGGCTTTCGCAGATATCTGCTTAAACCACTCTGGCCAAATTCTTCCCCGTCGGCGTTTCTTGCTTCAGTCACGCCATCGGTGTAAAGCAGCAGCAGGTCGTTTTTCTTCAGCCTGAACGAAATAGATTCATATTCAAAACTGTCGATTATACCAAGAGGCATACAGTTGACATTTTTCTCGTGCAGCGCAGTTTCATGGCCCCTTCCAGAGACTACCACGGCAGGGTTGTGACCGGCACTGGACAATTGAACTTCACCTGTCTCTGAGTCAATTATAACGTACATTGCGGTAATAAAGCGATCTGCTGTTATGTTTTTTGCGATAACCTTATTGGCTCTCGTTAGAACTTCTCCCGCAGGAATTTTATCCAGCTCCATGGTTGAAAGTGCTGTTTTAAATACGGTCATGATGATTGCCGCAGGAATGTTCTTACCAGATGCGTCTGCAATAACAATTCCAATGCGGTTTTTTCCAAGGATGAAAAAGTCGTAAAAATCTCCGCCGACTTCTGCTGCCGATTTCCAGAGTTTGCAGATATTGAGATTGGGAATTTTGGGTTCAGTGGCAGGCAGAAGGTTTTCCTGAATTTCTTTCGCCATGTTCATCTGCTCGTCGAGTATTTTTTTCTCATCGCGATTTTGCAGCAGATGGTCGATTTCGATCACTGATGCGAGCTGACTGGCAATAATCTGAATGAAATACATATCCTGCCATGAAAGCCTGGTGTTAGGTTCAATTATGTAAATAAAAAGCAACCCGAGTTTTCTGCTGTCTTCATCAGGATCATCCTGGGGTATGACAAGGGGTTCGGTTAAGATGCTGCCCTGAAGTCCCTTTTCAGTTGCACGATTGGCAAGGGTTGGCAGGTCTCGAAGTTGAGGCATGGGGTATTCAGCAAGAAAAAAGCGATTTTCATCGGCAGCAAGGCGCAGGCCCTCACCTTCGAAAAAATAGCCGGTAAGACTGTCGTTTTCTGGAAGTAGTTTCTCAGAGGAGTAGTCGTCAGGATTGAGGTCAACCGATTCACAATATTCCGGATATTCAGGGCTTCTGGGGAAAGTTTCGCTGAAAAACATTCTGCCAAGTTGTTTGAAGGCCTTACCATCCTGCGTTCTTTCCATTACTTTCAGCATGTCAATTTTTGGGCATTGCATGAAAAGCTGGTCAAGAATCGTGTTAATTGCCTTTTCCCGCCTTTCATTCGGCAGGTCGATTCGTTGCTGAGTCTGGTGAAGTTCGCGATAAACCCGGTTAAGGTAATGTATTGATTCAAGATAGTTCTGGTTGATGCTGGCCTGCTCTTTTAGCTTGTGGCCCATCTGCAGAAAAGATCTGGCCAGGTTGTCAATCTCTTCTGTGTTGGTCGAAGGCAGGGGGCAGATTTCGGAGCCAAGCTTGAAGTTTTCTATCTGCAGATTGAGCATTTTCAACGGCCCGGCAATCTGGCCTGGTAATGTCATTAAAAGCCTGATTCCCGCGGCAAGAACCAGCAGAAGAAATGCCAGGCTGACATAGTAATTTCCCGTGGCATGGCTTTCCATTTCATCTGAAATGGCGAAAATTTCGGTCCAGAAATATTCCGCTTCCTGGCTGCACAGCTGTGTTCCTGTTCTGGTAAGTGAGTTAAGGTCTGAAGCCATTTTGGCTAGCTGATCTTCAATTTCGATCAGATCGCTTTCCGGCGCTTCAAGAATATTGCGAAGTCGTTGAAATGACTCAAAAAATGATTTGATTTTATCTTTAATGTTATTTAAAACTCTTTTTTGAAGAACTGTAGTGTTTTGCTCAGCCGAATTTTCAAGGAGAAAGAGAATGGCCCTGATTCGGCTTTCAACACGTTCAGCTGCTTTCCTTGCGGATTTTGGATCGGTGTTGGGCCCTGCTTTATTTCCATTCAGGCTGATATAAAGAGCGATTTCAGTTTCTGCCAGGAAAAGGTCTTTCTCGACCCGTGAAATTTTTTCGAGAAGTTGTGAGGTATGGCCCAGGGAAGCCTGAAAATCGGGGTTTTTGAGGGCAGTATTGAAATCGCCAAGCATTCGTTTGAAACGATCCAGAAGATTTACGACCTCTTCGTTGAGCCCTTTTGTGGCGTTGAGGCGGCTTACCACCTTTTTTCGGTGTATTCGGTTGCGATTCTGCATCTGCCGGAAAAAGACATTCAGCTGGCTGGTGAAGCTGGCGCAGAGATGATTAATCTGTTTTAAGTTTTCCCGGTGCTTTTCGTCATCAATCAGGTTGTCGAGTTTCTGGCTGACGTTGTTGAGTTTTTCAATCAGGGCAAGAGACTCGGTTTCGCTGGCATCTTCATAAATCTGCAGCTGGTCATGGGCTTTTTGATGAGAAATACTCCAGAGATCGGCAAAGCGCTCATAGGTTCTGGCTGCAGTGACCTGGCGGGGCAGGGTTACTCTTATCAGCCCGTCGATTCCGTGATAAGACCACCAGGTCAAGGCTATGAAAAAGCCAATGATGGCCAGAATTACCGCTATTCCTCTGACCAGGCGGCTTTGCAGACTCATTCCGCCTCCTGCAAATTCTCAGACATTAAACCTGAAGTTGATGATATCTCCATCATGAACGGTGTACTCTTTTCCTTCAAGCCGCGCAAGGCCAGCCGCTTTGACTGCCGCCATCGTGCCTTTGGCAACGAAATCGTTATAGGCAACTACTTCGGCTCTGATGAAGCCCCTCTCAATGTCAGAATGGATTTTTCCGGCGGCCTTCTGCGCGCTTAACCCGTTTTGAATGGGCCACGCTCTTACTTCGTCTTCGCCAACCGTAAGAAAGCTGATGTAGTTGAGAATCCGGTATGCTTGAGTAATCAGGCGGTTACGCCCCGATTCTTTTATGCCGTATTCAGCCAGAAAAGCGGCTTCTTCTTCTGGGGACAGGTCGGAAATCTCCATTTCGGTTTTGGCCGCAATCAGTGTGGGTTCCCAGCCTTTTTCGCGGCATACTTTGCGAAAACCTGCAACTGTTGGGTCGTTTTCCTGGTCAGAAAACTGCTGATCTGAACAGTTGCCAACCAGGAGAAGTGGTTTCTGGGTAAGAAATCTGAAACCTTTCAGCAGATGCTCCTGTTCTTCAGTCATAGATACGGTGGAAATGAACTTGCTGTCTTCAAGGGTTTTTTGTAGAACCTGCATCAATTCAAGCTCTCTAAGGAGCTCGGGTTTTTTGCCAGCCTTCATTTCTTTGTTTATTCGTTCAATTTTATTGATAACCATTTCAAGGTCACTGAAAATGAATTCCAGGCACAATTCTTCTACATCGGCGGCGGGATCTATATGGTTATGAATATGGGGAACGTCATTGCCACCGAAAAGCCTGATAACCAGCATAATGGCGTCGCAGGTGCGGATGTTGGCCAGCGTCTTGGTTGCGGTTTTGTTTTCGTCATGGCTGATACCTGGAATGTCAGTGAATTCAACCGTAGCATAGACGGTCTTTTTGGGTTTGAATACTCCGGTAAGAAAATCGATGCGATCATCGGGCACTTTGATCACGCCGTTGTTGATCTCATCAGTCTGCACAAGATAATCCCGGGTCTGTGCTTTTCCTCTGGTGGCCATATTGAAAATGCTGGTTTTGCCAGACATTGGCAGTCCTGCAAGTCCGATCTTCATAATTCGCTCCTGGTTTAAATGATTACTTTAATTAAATGAACAAACCTGCAATATTAGCAGTAATGAATGACGCAAAAGTTCCCGCGACCAGAGCTCTGAGGCCAAGCTTTGCCAGATCGCCCCTGCGTTCCGGGGCAATCCCGCCGATTCCGCCGAGCTGAATTCCGATTGAGCCAAGGTTTGCAAAGCCGCAAAGTGCATAGCTCATAATGATTTTGGTTCGCTGGGTAATTTCAACTACCTTGCCATCGAGCATATACTGACCGTTGAGAATTTTTCCCAGATCTGCATAGGCCACAAATTCATTTAAAACGGTCTTTTTACCAAGAAGAATGCCGGCTACTGCCAGATCCTGTGAAGGAACCCCGAGAAGCCAGGCAAAAGGACCCGCAATCAGGCCGAAAACTGAATCGAGGGTGGCATACTGGGTTAGCCCGACCAATCTGGCAAACATTCCCCAGAGATGGTCGCCCATGGCAATCAGTGCCAGAAATCCGATAAGCATTGCTGCGACGTTGATTGCCAGGCTCATACCCTCAGAACAACCACGGGCAGCCGCATCGATGACATTCTGATCGACCTTTTCGATGCTCAGATTAATTGAACCGCTGGTTTCCGGGGTTTCGGTTTCAGGAACCAGAATCTTTGAAAACACCAGGGCTGCCGGTGCCGACATCACCGAAGCGGCGATAAGATGCCCGGCAATTTCAGGAAATTTGCCGGAAAGCATGCCGACATAACTGGCCATTACCCCGCCGGCGACTGTTGCCATACCGCCTGACATTACGCAGGCCAGTTCAGAATAGGTCATTTTTTCGATGAAGGGCTTGATTACGAGTGGTGCTTCTGTCTGACCAACGAAAATGTTGGCTGCAGCGCTTAAGGATTCTGCGCCGGATGTTTTCATGGTTTTCTGCATGATCACCGCAACGAAGTAAACCAGGCGCTGCATTATTCCCATGTGATATAGAATTGCCATGAACGCTGAAAAGAAGATAATAGTCGGCAGAACCTGAAACGCGAAGAATGCGCCGGTGTGGGCAACCATCTTTAAATTTGCCAGCGCTGCCGGCGCATCTGGGGGCAAGGGCCCTTCAATAGTTACGGGAACGGTAAAATTGATCAGGCCGCCAAAAACAAAGCTGGCGCCATCTTTGGTAAAACTCAACAGACGCACTACTGCATCATTGAGATAGTTAAAAAAGATTTCGCCAACTGAGGTTTTCAAAATCAGGAATGCAAAGACAAACTGAAGGCCAAGACCCCAGCCGACCAGCTTCCAGTCAACCTTTCTTCTATTCGTTGATAAGAGATAACAAATGCCGATCTGAATTGGAATGCCGATCAGGCTGATGTACTTTTCCATTTCCCTGCTCCTGCTGTAGTTAATGCAGGAATAATATCACAATATGCAGGGTTTTTCATGAAAGAATTCTCAGCTTAGGGATTTTCTATTCCTCGATCAGGATTGATTTCAATTATCATCTTGCCAAATTTGACAATAACTTTTTCGCCAAGGGCAAAGTACTTACCAAGGGGCGGAAAGTTTTTGATCATGGCGAAGTAAGCATCAGACCAGGTTTTGTAGGTTTTTTCGGCTTTCTGGTCTTTTACTTCACTGTCGACCCAGACGTCATCGATCAGATAGAAGGTTTTACCATCGATTTCCTTGAAATCGGGCATCTTGATGCTGCGTCGAGACTGAGTCGAGTAGTGGGGAGCAAATGAAGGTGCAGAAGGCTCTGCCGCCGATTTTAGGGAGTTCATTTCTCGCGAAGCCCCGATAGCATCTGCTCCTTCATCGAGAGATTGCAGACGATCAACCGAGAATCTCTCGCTTTCGGCCTTTAATTCGTCGTCTCTGAAGCCGCCGCTTGGAACCATAGTCTGTCTGAGATTTATGCGCTCAGGACTCTGGTCTTCAAGTACCAGAAAGGAGGTGTACGGAGTCAGAATTCCAAAACGCTTTGCCAGGGTAATGATTTCGTTCTTCAATTCTTCATCAGCACCATTTTTTCGGATCTGGTCGAGAAGAAAGCCAATTTTCCTGGTTGCCCAGATTTTGGCGACAAAGGCATTTTCGCTTTCCTGCGCCGGAAAATCCGTTTCAAAGTCAAGTTTAACTCTTTCATCCTTGACCCGGCCGGTAAGCGTAATCAACGCTGCCCCGGGTTTGCTGTAGCGGCCAAGAATTAGAATATTGCTGTCTTTGAACAGATCGTGAACCTTGCGCGGATAGATCTGGGTTACTTCGACATTGGCGAATTGCAGATCAACATCAGAAAGAACCGGGTAGGTGAGCTTGGAAAAAAGAGATGAAATTTTTATTTCCATGTCTTCTTCTTCAGCAACGTAATCTGAAACTCCGCCGTTTTCTTCGGCGAGGCTGTCGATAAGGGTTGCATTAAGATTGCTTCCAACTCCGAAAGAGAATATTCTGATGCCACTTTCGTTCAGCTTTCTAACTTCTTTGAGAATATCGTCAGCTTCGGTAATGCCTGCAGTCGGCTTTCCATCGGTTACAAAAACAATGAAGCGCGGGTTTTTCGAATCATTTTTATTCAAAGCTTTGATTGAAAGTTCGAGAGCTTCAGATATGTTGGTTCCTCCGATAGCATCGAGGTTCTTAATGAAATTCAATGCTCCTGAACGTGTGTCTTTGTTTATTTCGGTCAGCTCAGGTTTGTAAGTGTTTGCCTCAGTTGAAAAATTGCAGAGAAAGAAACGGCTGCCCTCAGATAGAGAATTTACACAGAATTCCAGGGCTTTTTGGGCCTGTTCAAATTTCTGACCGGCCATACTTCCTGAAGTATCCATAACCAGGGCAACATCGATGGCGGGAGTTTTTTCTGCCTGGGCTTTGATGGTGGGGGCAAGCATGAGCATGAAGGTTCCATCTTCGCTCATGTCGGGGCGATGGCTGATGACTGAAACCGATAAATCTTTTTTGGAAACGGCGTAATAGAGCACGAAATCTTTCTCGGGCTTCAGGCTGTCAGTTTCAAAGCCGATTACCACTTCTTTGTCGCTTTTTCGGTCGATTGAGATCTTGTGGGTGGGAGAATAAATAGAAGTAATCGGCACATCGGATTTGATCGTGCCCTGAATCGCAACGTCTTTCATTGGACCAGTTGCATAGCGATCAATGTCGAGTGGGTACACGTATCTGACCAGGTTCCCTTCCATTTTCAAAGCCTGTTGATAAGAAAGTTTCACCTTTTTTTCGCTTAGGGCATTGATTGGGTAAATTCTTGTTTTGAACAGGCCTTTTCCCATGTATTCGAGCAGGCCTGGGTCGCGCATCTGGCGAACAATGTCTTCATATATTTTTTTTGCTTTATCAGCATCGAGAAGTTCGCCTTTTGTCATTTTCCCTTCGATATCCATGGCGAAACCGCTGATTGAAGCTTCTGTCGGCAGGGGAAAAATGTATAAACCTTCAATCGTTCGGTTTTCATGATTATAAAAAACCTGGTCTACTTCGGTTGATGCTGCAAGAT
>JBMOKV010000526.1:0-7192 GCA_049325495.1 Candidatus Rifleibacteriota bacterium
TGCACTCTTTTTACCAGCTCTTTCTTATCGGTAGCGGAAAAAAATGCAGACCCCATTACTAATACATCGGCACCTGCATCGAAAATTCTTTGGGCATTCTGTAGACTGATTCCCCCGTCAACCTGGATCAGGGTCTCCAAACCACGGTCATCGATCATTTTGCGTAATTGAGAAATTTTTGGCAAAACCCCCTCTATGAATTTCTGACCGCCAAACCCGGGGTTAACCGACATCAACAGCACCTGATCGCATTGATCGAGCACGTATTCGATTGAGCACAGCGGGGTCTGGGGGTTAAGGGTAATGCCTGATGCCAACCCCATTTCTCTGACCCGGGCAAGATAGCGGTGAGAATGGTTACAGGCCTCAATATGAAAAGTGATGCGATCTGCGCCGGCATCTTTATAGGCATCCAGCCAGGTTTCGGGAGTTTCGATCATCAGATGGACATCGAAGGGCAACCGACTGTGTGGTCGCAATGCCTTGATTACCGGGGGGCCAAAAGTAAGATTTGGCACGAAATGACCGTCCATAACATCGACATGAACCCAGTCTGCACCAACTTCTTCAAGCACCTTGAGATCGTCACCAAAGTTGGCGAAATTGGCAGAAAGAATGGATGGCGCAATCATAGCCTTTCTTTTCATAAAATCACCAGAAAAGAATCATAAGAACCATGATTAACAGGCATAAACCCATGAAAATTACCGGATTACGCAACCAATGGGTTTCTTCGGCTTCATTCCATACTTTTTTATCACTGCTGACATCGTCATTTTTAAGCAGACGAAGAGCGGGCCGGCGGGAATTTTTTAATTCGGGCATATCATCGTTTAATTCAGGAATTCCGGTTTCTTCGTCATCCTTCGCAGCAAGAGCCAGATTGCCGGAAATGGTTTCCCCGGTTCCGATTATTTCTGTATTTTCAGCGACATCTCCGCTTGGGGCCTGATTCACCACCGCTGCTGCCAGACTTGCAGTTTTTGGCATCATGGCAGGCATGGCAGTGTTTACGTTAGACATGCGTCCATTAAGGGCATCGACGACCTGAGAAGCCATTGAAAGCTGACGGGCCCGTTGCCTGCTGGCATTGCTGCGCACGATTCCAGCCAGATCTGCAATAGCTTTTAGAAATTCTTCATGGGAAGCAAAACGATTTTCCATTTCACGGGTCAGAGTTCTTCTGATAAAGCCAACTACTTTGCTTATCTGATCGGGCGTAAGATCAGAATGCCGCACCCGCAGGAGGCTTTCAAGTTTCATATCCCAGAGCTCGTTGAGTCCACCACGATTTCTGATCGGTGATTCGCCGGTCAACAGTTCAAACATCGTGTTTCCAAGGAAATACAGATCTGATTGAACCCCTGAGTTTTCGTTGGTTCGGGCATTTCCCACAAGTTTCAGGCGGGGATGGGTAAAAGAAAGCACTCTCAGCTTTCCATCCTTACTGCGAATAACATTGGAGAGTTTGATGGTTCGGCAGCTGACCTGCTGGTCAGATGCATATTGAAGGAGAGTTGCCAGATCCTGCATGATTTTGATGACCTCAGAAAAAGGCAAAGTGTCGCCTTTTATCCAGGTATGCAGATCATTTCCTTCTACCAGCTGAGTAACCACGTATGGCCGGTCATTCAACATGTCGATATCGAGAATTTCAGCGACCAGGGGATGGGAAATGCTGGCAAAGGCGCGAATTTCGTCGCTGAAGCATTTTACCCGGTCAGAACTGGCTGCCATATTCTCTTTCAGAATTTTAACGACAACGGTTGCGCCGGTCGCAATTTCATCAGCCTTGAATACTTCATACATCAGGCTTTCAGACAATGGCGCAACAATTTTATATTTGTCGCTGATAATTTCACCGATCATTACTGCCTCCGATACTTACCTTACTCGATAGTTCTTTCTTCAATTGGAACATCATTTATATATATCTGTACTTTACTATTCGGCACTTTAGGTGCCTTAACCTTAACAAGATCTAAAGGTTTGTGAGTTCCGGCATAAATCTGCTCTCTGCCAACCGGAGTTATGTGGATGAACTTCACTTCTTTTGGCATGAAGCCATCGGGCATTACAAAGCTGAGCTCTTTCATGGCTGTAGTTTCCGGCTCAACTTCCGGTGGCGCTAGGATTATTGCGGGATTAACCGCAGGGTTAACAGCAGGATTTACAACTGGTTTAACTGCCGGATTACTTGTCACATTAGCCGCCCCTGGCGAGTCGGCAATGAGAATCTTGGGCGGAGGCATTTTCTGATCAGGTTTTTCAGCAGGGTCAGGCATTTTGGCAGAGGTGGCCTTGGCGCCGGAGAAAATTTCAAATTTCTTCAAATCTTCACTGGTCGCAGTGCCTTCGTCTTCACCGGCTGAAATCAGCAAACTAACAACCTCACCTTTTTTCAATCTTGAATAAGGAGATGGAGTTGTTGAAATAATCTGAAATTTGGGACGATTGGGGTCTTTTCTTGAATAGATCCGGCCGAAATTGAAGCCCCAGGCTTTCAGCTTGTTTTTGCCTTCGTCGAGGGTAGAACCCACAAGACTTGGCAGAACCAGGCTTTCAGGGCGACGGCCAAGACTGACAAGCAGATCGACTTCTTTGTTGACCCCATATTCTTCACCGGGCATCGGCGATTGACCAACCAGGCGGTCATGGGCCACTTTGTCGGAGTAAATATATGCACGATCACCGGCAACCAGCTGGGAATTAAGCAGAGCCAGATCGATTTCGCGCATGTTATTTCCCTTCATATCGGGAACACTCACTCTCTGAATTCCGAGTGAAATTGAAAGCTGCACTTTTTTGCCCTGTTTCACCACGGTTCCCGGGTCGGGGAACTGGGCGATAACATGGTCTTTAGGCTGTTTGTCATCATATTTTTCGTCACGCCTTACGACATCGAGCCCGGCTGGCTTGCTTTTGAACACCTCGACAATGTGCATGCCACGAAAATCTGGCACAACCATGGTTTCACCGCGATTGAAAAATTCATTTAATTTCTGGTAAGCGAAATACACGCTGACAATTGCCACCAATGCCAGAATACCGAGCATTATCGACATTTTCAGCAGAATGGAAAGGCAGGATTCGCTACTTTTCTTGCTCATTGTCACTTCCTGAAAGTTGCCCGCAGGCAGCGAGAATATCACTGCCCCGTGATTTTCTAACAGTTACCGCAATTCCAGCCTTTTTCAGAATTCGGCGGAATTCGCGTTCGTTCTCTTCGCTGGCCGGTTCAAGATCGACCCCCGGGAACCGGTTAAATCTTACAATGTTGATATGACATACCAGGCCTTCGCAAAAATTTACAAGATTGAAGGCATCGATTTCCTGATCGTTGATACCTTTCAAAAGAACCATTTCAAAAGTCACGCGGCGGCCGGTCGCTTCGCAGTAAGCCGCAATAGAAGCTCGCAGTTTGTCGAGTGGATATTTTTTATTAATGGGAACCAGCCGGGTGCGGGTAAGATTGTCAACGCTGTGCAAAGACACCGCCAGATTAACTTCTCCCGACCGTTTCGCCAGAGTATCGATGCCAATCGTGACACCGGCAGTAGATACAGTTATTCTGCGGGTTGCCAGACCAAGCCCGGTGGGGTCGGTAAGCGCATCGATCGCCGCAAAAACCGCCTGACGATTGAGAAATGGTTCGCCCATTCCCATAAATACGATGTTCGTCGGCTTCTGGCCGGTTTTTCTGATCAGCATCATTACCTGCAGAAGAATCTCTTCACAGGTAAGGTTTCGGGCCAATCCGGCAGTGCCGGTGCGGCAGAAAATGCAGCCGATCGGGCATCCAACCTGACTCGACAGGCAGAAAGTCAGAGAGTCTTCGTCGGGCATGGCGACGGCTTCCACCAGATTGCCGTCATGCAGTTCGATAACTATTTTTATGGTGCCATCCTGCGCTTTGGCAAGCTTTTTAACCGGCGGCAGGATTCTGGGAAATTCCTGTTGAAGCGTTTCTTTGTCTTTTTTGGATAAATTGGTCATATCATCAAAAGAAAAGACAAATTTCTTGAAAACCCAGTCCCAGACCTGACGTGCGCGGAACTGCGGCAATCCCAGGTCAGTCACGACCTTTTTGAATTCATCGAAAGTACAGGAAAACAAAGAATTGTGGGCCATTGATTTTGCACCTCAGGTAATACATCGACAAAAACAGGCAGGAGTTGAAAGATTTAATGGAGATTGAATTTGTCGAGCATGTCGCTCATCAGTTGCACCAGAGTCAAAAGCTCCTTGGTGACATTCATATACTGTCTGATGTGGGCCAGTTGTTCTTTAACCGCTGCCGCTACTCTTTTTGTACCTTCTGAAGTAATTTTGGTCGCACCAGAAATGCTTTCAATACTGCCTCTAAGCGAATCAATATTCTGCGACTGCTCGGTACTGGCAGCACTGATATCCTGAATCATCTTGTTTACGTTCATAACCGAGCTGACGATCTTATCGAGATTGTTACCGGCAACATTGGCAATATTAACGCCATCGATAACCTTTTCAGCACCACGATTGATCGTCTCGACCGCTTTGCCGGTCTTTTGCAGCATCTCTTTAATTTTTTTACCGATATCTTCGGCGGCTTCACCAGATTCTTCGGCGAGTTTTCTAACTTCACCGGCTACCACGGTGAACCCCTGCCCGTGTTCGCCGGCTCGAGCCGCTTCAATAGCCGCGTTAAGTGCAAGAAGGTTGGTCTGATATGCGATGTTGGTAATGGTGTTTACGATTTCACCGATCTGCTTACCGGCAGAGTTGAGGTTCTCGATAACGTCTTCAAGACCGAGAACTTCGTCTTTAATCGATTCCATGGTGTCGATGGTTTCGCTGACCGCGTTTTTACCTTCAGCTGCAATGGCAGCAGCTTCAGCAGAATCGGTTGCAGCCTCATGGGACCGGTCGGCAATCGTCTGTGCTGAGGCAGAGACTTCCTGAATATGTGAAGTAGTTGATTCAAGAGTGTTGGCAATGTAATTGGAACTGCGCGAAATTTCCTGTACATCAGTGAAAAACTGTCTGACATTCTCGTCGCTGAAGACAACCATACTGGTCAACGGTTCAAGCTTGCGGTTCAATTCCTGGGAAATAGAATAGGTTTCATTCAATATGGTTTTGGCCGTCGAAAGGAAACTCTCAAACTGAATTGCCGACTCAAGCAAGTCGGTTTGAGAAACTTCACCGGTCTCATTCTGAAAAGCCTTGAGCTTTTCAATAACGTCTTTAACCGGTGCAGACATTGAATTCATGAAAATCCAGAGAATGATTACCGCACAGGGAATGAACACTAAAGAGCCCAGATAAAAATATCTGGCGAAATTTTCAAGATCAATCAAGGCCTCGTCAAGCGTTTCCAGTTCTTTTGTCTTGCTTTCCACAAATTCATCGAGAATTCCAACGTTCATAACCTTTGTTTCAAGGGAATAAGCCGCATTATCGATCGCTTTGGCTTTTTTTGCCTTCAACTCTTCCTCGGTTAGCGGCGTTTCCGCATCAGGATCCTGGAATTCTTCAAGCGGACGTTCCTCAAGTTCGATAACATCTTCGGTTTTGCCCATTCCGTTAAGCTGAATCGCCACGTTTTTGGTTCCGGTAATTACATATCTGGCGGTAAAAACTTTTCGCGAGAAATGAAAAATAAAATTGGCACCAAGCACGGGAATCAGTGCCAAAATCAGCATCAGAAGCGTAATTTTATATTGTAGCGGTACCTTTTTCATTGCTTTTTCTTTTGGAGTGTTATTCTACCACAGGTTTTAGTAAATATTCAGCTAAACTTATCGGCAAGCAGCAGAAAAAAGCTGATCATAATACAAAATTGTCGCGGTCAAAAAAAGTTAAGCTGAGGCTTTTAATTTGATAGAATGTTTTGGACAACCTTTTTGCCATTAGCATTTTCAATCTGAAAAAATGGAGAAAATAAATGATTTCAGCAGAAAAACTTGCCGGCCTTTTTCCACAGGATTCGGCAATTCCTGAAGCGTTCAAAGTGCCCTGCATTGAACAGAAAAGCTACCTGATCAATGGTGAAATTCGCAGCTGGTCAGGCCAGCAGCAGGAAATTCTTTCGCCGATCCTGGTCAGAAAAAATGATGCAATCAGCCAGGCAAAGCTTGGAAGTGTGCCGAGTCTGACCGAAAAAGAAGCAATTGAAGCATTGGATGCCGCCGCAAAAGCCTACGACAATGGTCGGGGAAAATGGCCAACCATGTCGGTAGCCGAGCGTATCAAGCATGTGCAGGCATTTATCGAGCGCATGATCAGCTGCCGCGACCAGGTTGTGAATCTGCTGATGTGGGAAATCTGCAAAAATCTTGGCGATGCCCAGAAAGAATTCGACCGAACCATTGATTACGTTCGCGACACGATTGAAGCACTCAAAGACCTTGACCGCACCTCGTCACGGTTCACCATCGAGCAGAAAATCATCGGGCAGATCAGAAGAGCCCCAATGGGCGTGGTTTTGTGCATGGGGCCTTTCAATTATCCGCTCAACGAAACGTTCACCACTTTGATTCCCGCGCTGATCATGGGAAATACTGTAGTTTTCAAACCGCCAAAACTGGGAGTGCTGCTTTTCCAGCCTCTGCTTGAAGCCTTCCGTGATTCATTCCCGAAAGGCGTAATCAACACAGTCTACGGTGACGGACAGGTCGTGATCACACCCATCATGACTTCAGGAAAAGTCGATGTATTGGCATTCATCGGCACCAGCCGCGTTTCCGATATAATTCGAAAAAATCACCCCAAGCCCCACCGACTGCGCTGTGTTCTGGGTCTCGATGCAAAAAACCCATGCATTATTCTTCCGGATGCAGATCTGGACCTCGCAGTAAAAGAATGCATGCTCGGAACCCTGTCATTCAACGGTCAGCGCTGCACCGCCCTTAAGATGCTATTTGTCCATTCTTCGATTGCCCAGGCATTTCTCGAAAAATTCAGCGCCGAAGTTGAAAAGCTTCAGATCAATCTTCCCTGGGAAAAAGGCGCCCAGATTACGCCAATGGCTGAACCGGGAAAATCTGAACGTCTCACCGACATGATCAAAGATGCTCAGGCGCATGGCGCAAAGGTGATCAACCCTTCAGGCGGAATTTTTTCAGGTTCATTGTTCTTTCCCGCAGTCGTTTACCCGGTTAACGACAAGATGCGCCTGTATCGCGAAGAGCAGTTCGGACCAATTATTCCC
>JBMOKV010000527.1:0-2356 GCA_049325495.1 Candidatus Rifleibacteriota bacterium
CGGAAAATGTGTCCAAGGGCGACCATGGTTTCGACTTTGGGGTGAAACTGCCGCGAGATGGCTTCCTGATAAAGTTCGGCAGCACGCGGAAGCTGGCCTTTGGCTGCAACGACTTCGGCAAGGCGTTCAAGAACGAAAGGATCTTCAGGCTTAAGGCTCAGGGCGAGAGAATACTCTGATACCGCCAGATCGAACTGCCCGGTCTGCTGATAAATCTGGCCAAGCTTGCTATGGCCGTAGGAATCGGTCGGGTGCAGAATGGTTGCACGTTTGAGTTCCATCATGGCCAGGCCCGTTTCACCGAATTCCCGGTAGATCATTCCGAGTTGGTAGTGGGCATAGGCATCATCGGGGGAAAGCTGAATACATTTCTGCAGATTGTTGCGCGCTTCCTGCAGGTTCCCGGCGCTTCGTTCGAGCATGCCAAGCTGATAGAAGGCCTTTGACATGAAACGATTCAGTTCAAGCGTTTTTTGGAAAGATGCGCGGGCTTTGTCGGGAAAACCGTTGCGCATGTTGAGAATGCCGTGATAAAGGTAGATTTCGGCGATCTCCGGATCGAACTTGATGCATTCTTCCATGGTTTCGAGCGCAAGAGTAAGTTCTCCCCTCTCTTCGTGCAGCTGTGCAAGGTGCATCAGCAGCGCATAGTTTTCAGGAGATCGCTGGATCTTGCGTTTGATCGAGAGAATTTCGTTTTCAATACCATTAGAAAGAAATTCGGCAAGAGTTTCGCTGCGTTGCCGGACAGGTGGTTTCGGTTCTTCCGTGGCGGGTTCAGAATCGGCAGTTTTTTCTGATTCATCACCTGGTTCTTTGACCTGCAGAGCAGAGGCTTCTTCAGGCGTCAGCAAATTGTCCGGCTTGACCGCTTTGACGTTTTTTTCAAATTCGCGGTCGATTTCCTCAAAAGATTCGCCAAAAGTTGGCAAACCTTTATCTGCACCGGCAGGATACGTTTCAGGCAATTTTTCAGTCTTGACCGGTTCATTGATTTCATGATCTTCGATGAGCCAGAAGGTGATTTCGATCAGCCCCCAAAGGGCGAGAATACCGCTCAGGAGTCCGGAAATAAGAAGGGCAATTGGATATCCGCTCAGAACCTGGCTGAGGTACAGCAGGGCAAAGAAAAAGCCCCCAAAAAACACTTTCATGAAAGCCCCAAGAGGGAACTCATTGCTTGAACCTCTGATTGCGACCGGCTCATACATCTCAGATACCGGGTCCCCAATTCGATGCTGCATTATGCGTGGGTCGTTTTTCTCGTCGATAATTCGGCCGCATTGGCTGCATACAGCTGCAGAAACTGGATTTCTGGCTGAACATTGCGGGCAGACCATCTGCAGTGTTCGATTACAGGCGATGCAGCTTAAGGATTCTCGGTTGTTAACCGCGCCACAACCAGGACAATTGACCATTTCCAATATTAATGCCTGCTCTCTTCAAAATGATGATCGATTATGCTCCAATCCGCGCTGAGTTCATATTCCATTGCGGGAGCGTCTTCCTGAAGGTATCTGCCATTGTGTGGAATTACCGAGCCGACGATGCGCAGAGGCTGGTAAACCTGAAAAGATTCGATGCAGTAGTGATCCCAGCTGATTACCAGTAAGCCGTCGTCAAACCCCTCGAGAAGTGGTGAATTGTCGGAGTTGGTGAAAAAATGTTCAGCAAGCCCCGGGTCTATTTCTTCGAGCTTTTTCCACAGGCTTTCCGCATCCCTGGCACCATTTGCGATTGCCCACATGACCGAGGGGATCGATGGAGAGGGAATATGCCCTGAAGTGGCAACATTGTTCTGTACCATTATCAGTCTTATTTCGCTCAAGATCTGGTCTCCTGATCGTTAGGTTCTGAATCCTGATCGTTTTGCCGGTCTTCGTCGTGGCCTTCGGCTTCGCGCCAGAAGTAGGCCATCGGTTCGCCCATAACTGCCCCGAAAAGGGCAAGAACAAAAACCATCAGATATGAGGTTTCAAAATCAATAAAAAGATAAACCAGGGGTGAAACGGCCAGCCCTACAATCATTCCGGTCATACAGCCAACAATGGTCGCTTCATAGACTGAGATGAAAGCGCCGAGGGCAGAACCGAGAAACAACCCCATCAAAGCATACTGTGGGGCGAAATTTTCGGCGAACACCGCTCCAATTGTTCCAAACGCAATAACCAGAGTACAGACCATGGCGTAAACCATTATTCTTGTTGTCTGGCGCGGCGATGCAAGTATGCTCATAATTCAATCAATAATTTAAAATTGTTTTTTCGTAATAGTATTTATTTTTCGGATTCTCGGCGACAAAGGTGGTTAATTCAGAAAGGTAGCATTGGCCGTCAATTGTAGCCGCCTGAGAGCA
>JBMOKV010000527.1:2366-7183 GCA_049325495.1 Candidatus Rifleibacteriota bacterium
GATTTCTCCGAGGTTTTTCTGAATTTCCTTATATGAATTGCGGGTTTTCAGGCTGCGGGTAGCTCTGACTACGGCGCGAAGTTTATCCTGGTTGCTTCCTTCTGGTAGATCCAGGAGTTCGAGCTGGACTATTTCATAGCCATTTACCGAAAGCGCTTCGCGAATGCCTGAAAGAATCTGGCCTCTGAGTTCATCACCAATTATCGGAACATTCCGATCCGGGCTCATTTTATCCCAGTATTGGCCGATGCGGCTTTTAATTTCGAGTGATCTATCAGACATATCAGCCCTGATCGATCTGGTCTTTGCCAGTTCCACCAGCTGTTCCTGAAGCACAGATGCCTCATCGGCAACGGGTTCTTCTGATTCAGAAACGGTTTCTATGGTCGGGTCTTCATGATCGTCTACATCGCTATCTTTGATCATGTTTTCAGTTTCTTTTACAAAGTTTTCCGAGTAACCCAGGAATTCCATGTCTCCCCGGGGAGAAGCGCTGCACAGGGCTGAAGTAAAAAGGGCGGCAGCAATACCGACTGAAAGCAGATTTTTTCTCATCTGAACGTCTCCTGAACAATTTAGTTTTGTGGATTATAACACAATTTTTGGGGTAATCCAGTCATGGATTGATTGCAAAATCCTTAAATGCGGTTTTGAGTCTTTCAAGCGTAACCACAGGGTCTTCAATAATAATTTTTGCCCCGGCGGTTATGTCGACGAACCCGAGTTCCCGGGAATATCTTGGAACTACATGCTGGTGCAGATGGGGAATACTTGCGCCAGAAGCTTCGCCAACGTTATATCCAAGATTGTAACCAGCCGGTTGATAAATCTGGTCAAGAACATCGAGAGCTTTGTTTAGAAGAATCTGCAACTGTGATGATTCGTTGATCTCAAGCTCGCGGGGATCGTGAATGTGGCGTATTGGAAAAAGAAGCAGATGGCCTGCATTGTAGGGGTAAAGGTTGGCGCAGGCAGCCACGATGCTGTTTTTCCATACCAGCAAATTGGTTACTTCGGGAGCCTCGGCGATGATCGAGCAAATAATGCATGGACCGTTGTGCTTTCTGGTGGCGGTAATGTATTCGCGCTTGTTTGGGATGAAGAGCTGCTTTTTGAATGTCATTTCAGGTCCTGGTTCGAGTCTTGTTTAGTGTCGAGATGAATTCCGGATAATATTTTCTGGCCATATGAATTGGAATACTGCCTTCGTATATTATCAGGTCGTGAAAGCTTTTGTCAGTAAAATCGGCTTTAAACTGGTTTTTCAGGGATTGTTTCAAATCGAGAAGCAGGTCTCTGCCAACTGAATAGCCAATCTGGGCACCCGGATTCTGGGTGTATCGCCGAACTTCGGCATTAGCAGAGTTGCGGTCAAGACCGATTTCCTGCATCAGATGTCCGGTGGCCTGTTCAAAAGACCATTTTTTCGTTTGCAGGTTGAAGTCGATTTTCAGCCGAACAGCATTAAAAAGCTGATCAAGAGCCTGGGCAAAAATTTCTTCGTTGCTCTGATAGAACCCCATGTTTTGCAGCTGATCTTCGCAATAATGGGCCCATCCTTCAATCATTTCATTGCTGTCGGCAAAAACTCTCATTTTGCCCGGGTGAAGATTGTGCCCGGTTAACTGCAGGTGATGCCCGGGGTAGCCTTCATGCAATACAGAATTGGTGATTTCGGCATAATTATATCGACTTGAGTCATTGCTGCTTCGGTCGCGGGTAAGCAGGTAAGTGCCTTTCTGGGGCCGGGAGTTCCTTTCGGGGCTGATGTAAGCCGAAAATGGAATCAGATGTGCCATGAATTCAGGCGTTTCGATTATCTCAAGCTCTTCATTTTCGGGCAGGGTGGCAAAGTCATTTCTGACAATGAAGCTTCGGCAGCGTTCAACCGCCTCACGATATGCAGCCAGGGCCAGGTCGAAGTTCGGCGGGGCGTGTTTTCTTATTCTTTTTAGCGCTTCATTTCTTGCGCCTGTGGCAGATCCGGTAGCCTGACCAAGTATGGTTTGGCTGAGATTTTCAAGCTGAATGCGCGCCTGCTGTGCCGATCTTTCCGCCAGATCGATTATTTCCTGAGTTTTCAGTCCGATTTTTCTGGTGCTTATCCAGGCGTTGAAAGCCGTTTCTCCCATCGCCCAATCATGGGAAGCTTTTGGCATAACTGCTTGCGCAAGCCAGTTGCGAAATTCAGCGATGGCTTTTTTAGCCGATTGAGCCGCCAAAGTGAACTGAGTCAGCAGGATTGGAGAAATCTTGCTTCCGATCGATTTCTCAATGCTGTCGATAAATCCGGGAAGTTTGTAGAGCGACTCCAGGTAGATTTCGCCCCAGAGTGCAGGAACTTTCTGAAAGAGGGTTTTGCCGCCGGCAAGAAACATGGGAACAGCTTTCAGTCGCAGAATCATTGACTCGACCCGTTCATGTAAAGAGGCAAAATCGCGGGAAAAAAGAAGAAAAAGCGAATCGCCGATATTCATGGCAAGGTCGCGACCCATTTTCCAGCGCTGCATGTCTTCGTCGGCGAAAATCTGGGATTCAGCAAAATGTATGGCTATGTCGCGATCGAGTCTTTCATCGATAGACAGACCGGTTTCTGGCAAGGTAGAAAAAGAATCGCGCATCTCGCGAAAAAAAGAAATGTTTCGCTCTACCGCCTCAGCTCCGGTTTCAGGCAGAATGCCATCGAACGAATGCTCTCCCAGCCAGGTTGCGGTTACCGGGTTTCGGCCGAGCAGTTCACTATAATACCGGTCAGCAATTCTGGCGAATCCAGGATGGTTATAAATGGCTTCGCGGCGCATTGACAAGCCTCCTTCGTTTTTTTGAAATTATAACACAAGTGCACTGCTTAAACAAAAACGATCGCCAAATTTGGCGATCGAAGAAAGACTATTTTAAATTGACCGTGCTTTTTAAAGCTTTATTTCAAATTCGCGGTCAGCATTTTATAGCTTTGGTTGAAAGCGGCGCTGCGGAATGGTGGTGCTTTTTCGATTCCTGGTTTTTCTTCAGTTAAAAATGAGATGTTCCAGACTCGGGTTATTCCCTTGTCTTTGTCTTCATCAAGCTGAACCGCAACCACGAATGTAAGAGCCCAGATGGTCGGTTGCCCAAAAATATTGCGCTGGAAGCAATACCATTCCTTGTCAAAAATCACTGCCTTAACCGCTTTTTCGTTGGATTTGCAGGTTGAATTGAAATATTCAAGCGCTGCTGCTGCAAGCTTCTCAGGGTTGCCCGGCCCCGAAAAGGCCTGGTTATGACCAGGGAAAACAAATTCTTTCATGGCTTTTTCTGCTGCAGCATTAGATGCGGTTTCAAGGTCGTCTATCTGAGCCAGCCACTTGATTACCTTCTGATTCTCAGGATCAAAGCGTTTTGCAACTTCCAGTGACCTGCGGTTGCGTTGAAAAATCTGGGGTCTAATGTTTTCTGCATAATCTTTGATATTGTTCAATTCGGCTTCAGATTCCTGAAGAAGACTTTCTGCGGCATCACGACGTCCACTGGTTACATATTTGAGACCGTCTTCGAGATTCATTATCAATGCGTCAACATTTCGCGAGCCATTGAAAGGATCATCATTGCCAACTATTTTATGCCACTGATTGTTGATGTCATTGGCGTTTTCACCATGTTTTCTGGCATTGGCGAGCATATTCTGAATTTCTTGCAGATCCTTTTTCAGAAAATCTTCCATTTTGCCAGCCCATAGCTCATATTCGTCAATCGATGTAAATCTGCCTGACTGAAACTGGTTGAACAGCTCGATATTTCGGTCAACAATTTCCGCCATTTTTTTCCAGGCTGCAATTATGGCTTCTTTTCCCATTTCTCCAGAAACTGGATTTGCGGTCTGTTCCGGGACTGGCTGTGATGATTCATGGGCTTCAGTTTTCTTTTCTTCCGGTTTAACTGTATTGGTTTTGGTCGCGGCTGGTTTTTTGAAAACAATTGATTTTATCTGGGTGTAGTCGAGCATCTGTTCAACCGGCTGGCCTGTTGATTCATCCAGAACCATGCAGTCAAAAGTCGGTGAAGTATTGTGAGTAGTCAATTTGCCAAATTTCAGTTTAAAAGTTTTTCCTTCCCAGGTTTTAACGGTGTAGGCATGGGTACTCAGGTCGAAAGAAATTTGTTCTATGTCTTTAAACTGAATGTAATGTTTCTGATTGCCTTCAGAACCTTGTATAAAGCCTTCAGAATTTACCCCGGTGATTTTCAATTCCCGGTCGGTACTTTCACGGGTCTGTTTTTTGTCGAGAATGATAGTGGCTTCAAGCAATGGCCCATCTCCGTAGAAAGCAAAAGCCGATGTGGTAAGCAGAGCAACGAAAAGCGTCAGAGCGACAATCAGGTAAGTCCTCATTTGAAACCCTCCAAAAATATTCGATGCGTGGATTATAGCATCTGTTAAAAATCAACTCAAACTGTTCATGGCTTTTGCCGGCATTCTATGTTCTGGCTGAGTTTCCATTTAAAAAAAAGAACTGAAGTCAGGTTTTAAAAAGCCGCAGGCGGATGCTGCGCAAAATTCGATTCTCTGCTAATATAACGAAAACGTAGAATTTCGGAGAGACAAGATGAATATGAAGCTTTGTCGGGTATTAACCCTGATGCTGGCTCTTGCTGGTGCAGATCAGCCGGCTTCGGCCCAGAATGCCGCTTTTCTGATTAAAACTCCTGATGGTCAAGAAATTATTGTCGATGGTGACAAGCCTGAAATAGCTTCGGGTTCGGTGATTATTAAAAAGATAGATCGTGCTGAAGGTTACATTTTTTCAAATCAGGGTGGGCGGAAGAAAAAGTTTACCCCG
>JBMOKV010000528.1:0-1105 GCA_049325495.1 Candidatus Rifleibacteriota bacterium
GGCTCGAACCAGGTATAAAAGCTCTTCGAAGCTGTATTCATCAACGCTTTTTCCTGTTACAACCAGGTCTCTGACCATGCCCTCAAAATTGCGGTTATTGAAATGAATCAGCCCGATAAAGACCCGGGTCATGGAATCGTATGGTTCACCTTTGTCGAGGAGCTTTCTGATCTCCTGCTCCAGCTGAATAGGGTCGTCGAGCATTTCTTCGGCAACCTGAGTGATACGATGCAGATGTAGATTCAACTCACTCCAGGCCAGGTTGGCCTTCCATCTGGCGAGCGGCTCGATTTCGGCCAATCGGTTCTCTGCCATCAGAACATCTATCTGACGCTGCAGAAACATTGGCACAATAACGATCAGAAAAATGCCGAATAAAGAAGCTGCGATAGCGATCCCGCCCTGCACATCATAGGCAACAAGGAAAACCATCATGATCATCAGGGTTAAAAGCTGAGATATATAGCCTGAATAATGTCGGTAACCTTTGCGAAACAAAGAAAAAATCATGTAACCGACATTTGCCATTAGAATATACATTACCAGCCGATATGCCATATCCATACTTATTCTTCCATTATCAGCTGAATTTGCCCGGTTTCCCGGTTAACACCGATTTTGGCAGCCACGCTGCTGCCATCTTCAAGAATGAACCCTTTGATAATGCGCGTGGTCTTACCCGCTATCAACAGGTCTATGGCCCCCTGTGGCAGCTTTTTGCCCTGAAACTCCTTCCAGACCACGTAGTGACAGCCTTCGCGAAAGCGGTTGCATCCGAAGCCCCTGTTTCCTTCGATGATCTGGCCTTTGCCACAAATCGGGCAGGTACCGAAAGTTGGACGATTTACGGGGGCCGGTGGTGGTGTCTTTTTTTCCTGGGCTTTTGGTGGCGATGAAACGGCGGTAATCGATTTTGAATTTTTTATTTTACCCACTACCGCAGCAACAAAACCGGTGATATCACTCATAAAAGCCAATGCGCTGTCTTTTCCTCGGGAAATTTCTGAAAGTCTCTTTTCCCAGTTGCCGGTTAATTCAGGGCTTTTAATTTCAGGCTCTGCAAGTGAAATAATCTGAATGCCTTTGGGGGTCGGCACCAGTTTTT
>JBMOKV010000528.1:1115-7165 GCA_049325495.1 Candidatus Rifleibacteriota bacterium
CTTGTCGCGTTCCATGTAACCGACACGAATCAGCTTTTCAATAATTTCCGCCCGTGTAGCCGGGGTTCCAAGCCCGCAATCTTTCATGGCATCGCGCAACTCTTCGTCTTCAACCAGTCGGCCGGCGGTTTCCATTGCCTGAAGCAGAGTGGATTCGGTATATGCTGCCGGTGGCCGGGTTTTTCTGGTAAGAATTTCGGCTTTGGCAATATCTCTTGCATCACCCTTTTTCAGGTCAGGTAAAGCCTGATCATTTTCTTCGTCTTCATTCTCAGAATCTGCTTTTCGCTCTTCGGCCTGGCCTTTTCGGGGATAGAGAACGCGCCAGCCTTCGGCGGTGACGACTCTTCCGCTGGCTTTAAGGTGATCTTCGCCTGATTTAATGACAACCTGAGTCGACAGATATTCGTGATCGGGGAAAAAAGCAGCGAGAAAACGGCGCACCACCATATCATAAATCTGCTGCTCGGCCAGGGGCCAGGCACTGGTGTCGGCAACTTTCTTTTCAGTTGGAATGATTGCGTGGTGGTCTGAGACTTTTGCATCGTTGAAAACGCGCTTGTCTTTCTGGGGTCGGTTTTTTCTCAGATGATCGAGAAACTGATCATATTCGCCGGGAATTGCAGCCAGACGCTTTTCAATTGTTGGAAAAATGTCGCCGGAAAGGTAGCGACTATCGGTTCTGGGGTAAGTAACGACTTTGCGTTTTTCATAGAGGTTTTGCAGTATCGCCAGGGAATCGGCGGCAGTCATGCCGTAGCGGCTGTTTGCTTCGCGCTGCAGGCTGGTCAGATCGTAAAGAAAAGGTGGCGGTTGCTTTTTCTTGCTCTTTTTAACCGAGTGAACGGCTGCTCTGGCTCCGGTAAGGCGGTCAGCCAATGCCTGAGCAGATTCCAGTTTATCAATTCTGGTTGGAAATTCAGGGGCATCCGGGTTAAACCAGACAGCAGAAAAATCGCCAAGATCGGCGGATATTTCCCAGTAATCGCGCGGAACAAAATTCTGAATTTCAAGATGGCGACCAACCACCATGGCAAGAGTAGGAGTCTGAACCCGGCCAAGAGTGAGCATTTCGTTATTCTTTTTGGTATAAGCCCGGGTGAAATTCATGCCAACCAGCCAGTCGGCCTGACTTCTGCTTTCAGCAGCCCGCGCCAGGTCATCGTATTTTTCACCGGGCCTCAGGTCAGCAAAGCCCTCTTTAATCGCTTCATCGGTCATGCTTGATATCCAGAGGCGGCGAAATGGCTTTGTGCATCCGGAATGCTGATAGACCAGGCGAAAAATCAGTTCGCCTTCGCGTCCGGCGTCAGCAGCATTGATTATCTCACTGACATCATCACGCCGCATCAGTGAGGCAACGATATCGAACTGCTCGGCCGCCGAAGGAATTTTGGCAAGCACCCATTTTTGTGGCAGCATCGGCAAAGCAGCCAGCGACCATTTTTTCCAGTCGGGGTTTTGAATTTCCGGGGCACCGAGAGCAACCAGATGACCAAAGCCCCAGGTGACAATGTAGCCATTGCCTCCCTGAAAGCCTTTTCCCTTACCGTTGGCACCGAGAATACGGGCAATGTCACGGCCAACCGACGGTTTTTCAGCAAATACCAGAATCTTCATGGCATTATGCTACATGATGAATTTTTCAATGTCCAGAAAAGAGAATTTGGAAAATGATTAATTATTTGGTCGTGCATACCGATTGGTTTTATATTATAATGAATATAGAAGACATAAACTGTTTTGCTGTACGCAGCAGAATTTGTTCAGCTCCACCACGCAGGAGGGTTTAGTATGGCGACCTTCAGTTATAAGGCGAGAAACTGGGATGGTAAGATTGTTTCTGCCGAAATGGAAGGCGAAAGCAAAGACGTTTGCATTGCCAAGTTGCGAGAAAAAGGCTATTTCGTCACCAGCATCGCAGAAAAGAAGGGTTCTGGCGGCATTTCTTTCAGTTTCATGCAACGCGGTGTTTCTTCGCAGGAAGTCTGTATTTTCGCAAGACAGTTTGCAACGATGATTGGTTCAGGCGTTCCGTTGGTACGCTGTTTGACGATTCTTCAGGCTCAGGCCGAAAATCCGACATTCAAGAAGATAATAAGTCAGATAAGAACTGACGTTGAAGGCGGTTCAACCTTTTCAAAGGCTCTTGAAAAGCACCCGAAAGTATTCAGCGATCTTTTCTGTTCGCTGGTTAAAGCCGGCGAAGTCGGCGGTATTCTTGACCAGATTCTTGAAAGACTTGCAGACTATCTTGAAAGTTCAGAATCACTCAAAGCCAAAGTTAAAGGCGCGTTGACTTACCCGGTAGTCGTATTCGGTATCGCGGCCCTGGTTGTTATAGCCCTGGTAATGTTCGTTCTGCCGCAGTTCAAAGAAATCTTCATGGGTATGAACGTTGAGCTGCCGCTTGCAACTACCCTGCTTCTGGCAACTTCAGACTTCATGATTTCATGGTGGTTCATCATTATCCCCAGTATGGTTGCAGTACCGATTCTGGTGTGGAACTTTTTCCAGACCAAAACGGGAGCACGCATCTTTGACACCAACATTCTTCGCATGCCGGCAATCGGTATGATGATGAGAAAAGTTGCGGTCGCTAAATTCACCAGAACACTTGGTACCCTTATCGCTTCAGGTGTTCCGATTCTTCAGGCTCTTGAAGTTACTGCCCAGACTGCAGGTAACGTGGTTATCGCCGAAGCGGTTGATAAAACCCGCGTTTCGATTCGAGAAGGGGAATCAATTGCTGACCCGTTGAAAAACTCAGGGGTTTTTCCGCCGATGGTCGTTCAGATGATCGCGGTAGGAGAAGAAACCGGGGAACTGGACAAGATGCTTTCAAAGATCGCAGACTTCTATGACACGGAAGTAGATACGGCGGTCAAAGGTCTGACATCAGTTATCGAACCGATCGTTATCGTGTTCATGGGTATCGTAATCGGTGGTATCGTTCTTGCGGTTTTCATGCCGATGCTTAAGCTGGTTAACGCCACCTGATCGTTTCAGAGTGCAAAAAGAGGGGCTATAAAAAGCCCCTCTTTTTTTTCGCTTTTTAAATGATTTATTGAAACCCATCGCATAAAATTCATTCAAATCATTACGGTATAAAGCTGTTCAACACTCAAACCAACCTCTGCAAATATTACAGCATAAAAAAAATCTTACCTGCCTGAGTTTATCTGCCTAAAAGCTCACACAAAGGCACAAAAGCCATGAAGGAACATAAAGAATTTCGAAAAAAAGCAATTCTGTGGCTTAGTGACCTTAGAGGCTTGGTGAGATGTTATTTGAATGCCTGTGCGAGTATGGTTTATTTTGAAATGCAATAAACACCAGGGATCAGAAATATAAAACAAAAGAACCCAAATCTGTTTAGATTGGGTTCTTTTTATTTTTAAACGATTATTTAACTACAGATATTCAAATGATCAGTTAAAACCTGCTCAGATTTTATCAAGGGCCTGCCAGAGATCTTTTTTGATATCTTCGTATTCTTCGCAACCGACGGAAAATCTGACCAGACCGTCAGTGATATCAGCCTGTTTTCTTGCTTCCGGGCCCATGCTTGCATGGGTCATGCTTGCCGGGTGCTGAATCAGAGATTCAATACCGCCGAGTGAAACGGCGAGAGTGCAAAGCTGAACTGAATCCATGACTTTTTTACCGGCCGCCACTCCGCCTTTAACTTCGAATGAAATCATGGCACCGGGGCCAGACATTTGCTTTTTGCCAAGTTCATACTGGGGATGGGATTTCAGGCCGGGGTATCTTACCCATTCAATTTTGGGGTGTTTTTCAAGTTCAGGGGCTAGTTTCATGGCGTTTTCCTGTGCTACTTTTACGCGCATTGCCAGGGTTTTTACTCCGCGAAGAACCAGCCAGGCCTGGTGAGGATCAATAGTTCCGCCCATCTGACAGAGAACACCGTGCATTTTCTTGATCAAAGCCGGGTCTTTGGCTACCAGAATGCCGGCAACGACGTCACTGTGGCCGTTCAGAAATTTGGTCATACTGTGCAGAACGATGTCAGCACCGAGATTAAGCGGCTTTTGCAGCATTGGGCTGCAGAAAGTATTATCTACCACCAGAATACAACCTGCTTTTTTTGCGACCTTCGCAGCGGCTTCGATATCAGAAATGCTTAGAGTCGGGTTGGCCGGAGTTTCAAGATAGATCAGTGTTGTATCTGGAGTAAGGGCTTTTTCAATATTCGCCGGATCTGATGAATCTACGAAAGTTGATTTCACTCCAAATCTGGTCAATTCCTTTTCAAGCAGGGTGCGGGTCGGGCCGTAAACCGAGCCGGTAGAAACGACATGTTTCCCAGCCCCAAGAAAAGTCATAAAAACAGTAGAGATGGCCGACATGCCGGTAGCGGTTGCCAGTGCAGCTTTGCCGTTTTCCAGTTCTGCGACGCAATTTTCGAGTGCGGCGGTGGTTGGGTTACCAATTCTGGTATATTTGTAACCGTTGTCTTTGCCGGAGAATCTGGCAGCTCCCTGATCAGCATCGGCAAAAGCAAATGTTGAAGACTGGAAAATGGGAACGCTGACTCCACCATACAGTTTGTCGGGTGCCTGCCCGGCGTGAATACAAGCAGTATCGAAACTTACGTCAGAATGCTTCATAAATCGGCTCCTTTCGCCTGTCTTTTTTGTTTTTGCCATAATAGGACTTAAAGAGGCATT
The DNA here is from genome assembly GCA_049325495.1 of Candidatus Rifleibacteriota bacterium. Classification (GTDB taxonomy): domain Bacteria; phylum Muiribacteriota; class Ozemobacteria; order Ozemobacterales; family Ozemobacteraceae; genus DYKG01. Next base: position 5,807 of record JBMOKV010000528.1, read on the forward strand.
TGTCCAGAAAATTTGTATTACTGAATATTACATAGTAAAACCGACTAAAATCAAAAGAGCTGCCACATTGTGACAGCTCTTTCGTATCGGGGCGACTGGACTCGAACCAGCGACCACTTGAACCCCATTCAAGTACGCTACCAACTGCGCTACGCCCCGCGATGACGCTAATAAAAGCGAATCATGTCCGATTATCTTATCAAACTACTGTAACTTTTGCAACAGTTTTATTGAAGATTCAATCAAATTTCGCTTAAAAACCGCAATCAGTATCAGACAACCTTTTCATTCACCAGAGTTTCGATTTCAGACTGGGAATAGCCCGCCAGTTCGAGTATTTCTCTGGTATGCTGACCCAAAACTGGTGCTGGAGCATTAACTTCAGCCGAAGTTTCAGAAAATTTAATCGGAGTACCGGGAATTTTGATCTTTCCGGCAACCGGGTGCAAAAGCTCTATCATCATATTTCTGGCCAAAACCTGGGGGTCTTTGAGAACTTCGCTTACCTTGTTGATGGGGCCGGCGGGAACATGTGCCGCTTCAAGCTTTTCAAGCCAGAATTCGGTGGTATTTTCACCGACCGTATCGTTAAGGGTCGGAATCAGATCATCCATGTGCTGGCAGCGGTCGGCATTGGTCAAATAGCGCGGGTCTTCTGCCAATTCGGTTCGGCAGATGATCTCGCAGAATTTTTTCCAGAGCTGATCGTTACCGCAGGCAATATTTATATAACCATTTGAAGTTTTTACGGAAGTAAATGGGGCGATCGAGGGATGGCGATTACCTATGGGCACCGGGTCATTTCCGGTTACGGTATATCTGGCAACTGCGTTTTCAAGAATGGCGACCATGCAGTCGAGCATGCCAACGTCAACCATCTGGCCTTTTCCGGTAAGATGACGGTGATGAAGGGCGCCAAGAATTCCGATCGTTGAGAAAACTCCGGCAAAAATATCAGCAATTGAACTGCCAACTTTCGTCGGAGTTGAGTCATCGGGACCGGTAATGCTCATCATGCCGCCCATTCCCTGGATAATCAGGTCATAGGCAGGTCTCGAGCTGTAGGGGCCGGTCTGTCCGAATCCTGAAGATGCACAATAAATGAGTTTCGGGTTGATTTCTTTCAAGGCATCATAACCAAGACCCAGCTTTTTCATTACACCGGGCTTGAAATTTTCTACGAGAATGTCGGCGTCTTTAATCAGCCGTAAAAAAACCTCTTTGCCTTTTTCAGCTTTGAGATCGAGGGTAATGCTCTTTTTACCACGATTGATGCTCATGAAATAAGCGCTTTCGCCGTTCTGATGAGGCCCAAAGGCTCTGGAATCATCGCCGGTTTCGGGGCGTTCGATTTTTATA
>JBMOKV010000529.1:0-7140 GCA_049325495.1 Candidatus Rifleibacteriota bacterium
AGTTTCTGGCCCGTCTGGACGGCTTTAACCGCAGAAATCCCATGCCGCAGCCGGAAGGTGAGAACTATATGCCTGAGCTGAAGCTGGTTAATGACTGGAAATAATGCCATGAAAAAAACAATTCTGCTTGCTTTTTTTGTGTTTTGTTCGATTATTCCGCTAAAGGCCGCTCCGGCCGAACTCTTTGGCACGAGCCTGATTGCCGATATTGCAGAAAAGGTCAGCCCCGCCGTTGTGGCCATCGAGTCGGTTCATTATGTCAGGGCCCGCCGTCGTTTTGGCTCGGGTGACCCGTTTCTTGACCAGTTTTTCGGCCATTTGTTCGATGACCAGTTCATGGGTCACAACAATGTTATCCCGCAACGCGGCAATGGTTCAGGGGTACTGATAAGTCCGCAGGGACACCTGTTGACCAACGAGCATGTTATTGCCGGGGCCGACGAAATTCTGGTGAAGTTCAGTGACGGTTCGAAGCTCAAGGCTGAAATCGTGGGAAAAGATGCCCGAACCGACCTTGCTGTGCTGAAAGTTGCTTCTGACAAAGCATTGCCCCATGTGCCAATCGGTGATTCGACAGCCATCCGCGTCGGTGAATGGGTGGTGGCCATTGGTAATCCTTTTGGACTTGGCATGACGGTAACTGCCGGGGTAATTTCCGCGATCAATCGCGATCTGTCGGTCGATGCGCAGCGTTCTTACCGTGATCTGATTCAAACCGATGCTTCAATTAACCCGGGGAATTCGGGCGGTGCTCTGATTAACAGTCGTGGAGAGCTTATCGGTATCAATACTGCCATCATTCCTTATGGTCAGGGAATTGGCTTTGCGATACCGGTTAATCTTGCAAAGCGCATTGTGGGCGATCTTATGGCCTACGGGAAGGTAAAAAAGGCTTTTCTCGGGGTGACGGTACAAAAACTTACTGCTGAACTGGCCAACTATTTCGAAGTTCCTGAAAAGGGTGTGCTGGTAACCGATGTGGCCAAGGGAAGCCCCGCTGAAAAGGCTGGAATTGCCCCCGGCGATGTGATTACCGGTATCGACTCCTCAGCAATAAGCAGTCTTGAAGATTTTCAACAATCGCTTGAAGACCATCGGGTCGGGGAAACGGCCAGCGTTAAAATTTTCAGAAAAGGTCGCGAAGGTGTCTGCAATGTGGTTTTCAACGAAAACCCGGCTGCTGCCAATGTTCTTGGTGCGGCGGTAAAAACCATTAATTCAGACCTGGAGCGCAAATACTATCTCTACGTTGATGAGGGCTGTGTTATCGTTTCCGTGTCATCCGGTTCTCCTGCTGAAAATGCTGGCCTCAGGCCGGGCGACGTTATTCAGCAGATCAACCGCCAGGTGGTATTGTCAGAAGAAGAATTCAACAAGACCATTCAGGCAGTGGCAGGCCAGGACAAGATAGTTCTGCGGGTCGTTCGTGGTCAGACGGTAAATCTGCTTCTGGTCAAGCTTAAATAAATTTGCAAATTTTAAAAAAATAGATTGCATTAGCCGATAGGCGTACTTATAATCAACCTTATAACCTCACCCAACGGAGGGCAGATACATGCAATTGGTAGATGTGCTGAAGGAAAACATGGTTTTCCTCAATTTCGAAGCAGAAAACAAAGATCAGGCCATTGAAAAATTTATTGCAGCACTTCAGGCTACCGGGACGATTAAAGAACCCGAAGTTCTAAAAGATGCCATTTTTGAACGCGAAAAACTTGGAACCACTGGTGTCGGTGGCGGAATTGCAATGCCGCACGCCCGTTCCAGTGCCATTAAAGATCTGACCGTAGCTTTTTTCAGATCTGATAACGGTATCGATTTTAAATCAATCGACAGTAAGCCGGTTCATCTGGTTTTTGTTCTGCTGGCACCGGTTTCTTCTGGCGGCCCTTACCTGAAGCTTCTGGCGAAAATTTCACGCCTTCTGCGCAGTGATGATTTCCGCAATGCCCTTCTTGAAGCAAAAACTCCAGCCGAAATCATGGAGATTATCCAGGAAAACGACTGATGTTACGCTGTGTAACTTCTTTTTTCAAAAATTCGAAAGCTTTGTTTGCGATAACCCTGCTTGCCTTCATCGGCGCAGGGTTTTCTTATGAAACCCGGGCGCTGGCTCAGCTTAAAACTGAGAAAGAAAGCGTTAAATCAAAAAAATCTTCTGATAAAGAAAAAAAGAAGAGCGAAAAAAAAGAGAAGACCGACGAGGCAAAAAAAGGCAGTGATGAGCTTTTTCTCAAAGAAGAAGAAGCCAACACCAGATTCATGCCCGATATTTTTCGCTGCCCTGAATGCGGCTACGAACAGGATGAACCCGGTTTTTGCCCGGACCACGACAAGATCGAACTGACCAAAGTTCTTTCCCGTGGGCGCGACCCACTTGAGCCCACAGAGCTTGACGGCAACGAAGACATTCTCGTCGATGTACCCCTTAAAAATCTCGAATTCCGCAAGGAAGTGAACCTCGAAGTTGCTTCCGAGACTGAACCAGTCGGTAAATCAGAGAAATAGACTTTTCCGATATTTCGGAAAAAGATTTAAGAAAACTAAGCAGGAAACTTTCTAAATGGCAACATTGGAAAGCTTTTTTTTATTAAACAAAATTTCAATCAGGAGAAGGAAATGTCGTTAAACATTACCCAGAAAATTATCAAAGCTCATCTGGCCAGCGGTGAAATGACAGCCAAAAGCCCGATCAGCATCAAAATGGATCAGACCCTGACCCAGGATGCCACCGGTACAATGGCTTATCTGCAGTTTGAAGCCCTCGGCGTTCCCCGTGTCAGAACCGAGTTGTCGGTCAGTTATGTTGACCACAATACGCTTCAGCAGGATTATAAAAACCCCGACGATCACATTTTTCTGCAGACCATCGCGGCAAAATACGGCATAGTCTTTTCCAGACCCGGCAACGGCATTTGTCATCAGGTTCACCTTGAAAGATTCGGCAAGCCGGGCAAAACACTGCTGGGCTCAGACAGTCACACCCCGACTGGCGGTGGCGTTGGAATGCTGGCCATTGGTGCCGGTGGTCTCGATGTGGCAATGGCTATGGCGGGCGAACCGTTCAGATTGAAAATGCCGATGGTGGTCAAAGTGAACCTCACCGGAAAACTGCAGCCATGGGTTTCAGCCAAAGACGTCATTCTCGAAATCCTGCGCCGTGAAACGGTCAAGGGTGGAGTTGGCTCAGTATATGAATATGCGGGCCCCGGCGTCGCAACCCTGACCGTGCCTGAACGTGCAACGATCACCAATATGGGTGCTGAACTGGGCGCAACTTCTTCCGTATTTCCCAGTGATGCTGAAACCAGAAAATTCCTCAAGGCTCAGGGCCGTGAAAAAGACTGGGTTGAGCTGGTGGCAGATCCCGATGCATCTTACGATCGGGTTATCGACCTTGACCTTTCTCAGGTTGTGCCACTGGCGGCCTGTCCCCACATGCCCGACATCATCAAGCCCATATCAGAGCTTGAAAATGTAATGGTTGACCAGGTAATGATCGGAAGTTGCACCAATTCGAGCTATACCGACCTGACCCGCGCTGCCCGCATCATGAAGGGCAAGACGGTACATCCTCGACTTTCTCTGGGTATTGCACCCGGTTCTCGCCAGGTTCTGCGCATGGCCGCCGATGAAGGCGCTTTGGCCGACCTGGTAGCGAGCGGAGCCCGTCTGCTGGAAAACGCCTGCGGGCCTTGTATTGGTATGGGTTTTGCGCCAAAAACCAATGCGGTTGCCCTGCGCACCTCGAACCGCAACTTTGAAAAGCGCTCAGGAACCGACAGCGCCCAGGTTTATCTGGTAAGTCCCGAAGTGGCAGCAGTTGCCGCCATCGATGGTAAATTCACCGATCCGCGCAAATGGGGCGCCTACCCCGAAGTGAAAATGCCTGAAAAATTTACGGTCGATGATTCAATGTTCATTTTCCCGCCCGAAAATGGTGCTGGCGTTGAAATCGTCAGAGGCCCCAACATTGCAGCCCTGCCGATCAAAGAAGAAATGGGCAACCAGATTCAGGCCAAAGCCGTCATCAAAGTTGGCGATAACATCACAACCGACCATATTATGCCAGCGGGTAAATACCTGCCATTGCGTTCAAACGTTCCCGAATATGCCAAACATGTGTTTGAAGGGGTAGATAAAGATTTCTTCAAACGGGCTGTTGAAATGAAACAGAGCGTCATTATCGGTGGCGATAACTATGGTCAGGGCAGTTCACGTGAACACGCAGCCCTGTGCCCGATGTATCTCGGAATTAAGGCAGTCATCTGCAAAAGCTTTGCCCGAATTCACCTCGCTAACCTTGTTAACTTCGGTCTGCTGCCCGCAACCTTCAAAAACCCTGAAGATTATGACAAAATCGATGTGGGCGATGAATTGAAAATCGATGTAACTTCGCTCGATGGCGATCTGGTTGTAGAAAATCTGACCAAAGGCCTGAAGATACCGGTACAGCACACTCTCAGTGATGAAGATAAGGTTATTCTTAAAGCAGGTGGCAGCCTTTCATATTCGAAGAAAATGGCCGCGGCCTGAAAATAGCCATTTAAACGGGAATTTAATATCTGCGGTTCTTTTCTTTGTCGCTTCGATCGGTTAAACTGATTCAGCGCCCGGAAAAGGCGGTTATTGAGTAAGTTTTTATATCGTCGCCCGACTGTCTGCCACAAAGCTGGAAGCGGTCGGGCGATCTTTGTTTAACTGAAATTGCAGGAGGTTTAAATGTTTGTTTTAAAAGAAAACGGCTGGTGCTTTTTCGAAGCACGCCAGAATAAATGGATTGAAACCGGACTGACGGCATTTGATAAATTTCTGGCTCAGGCTGAAAGCAAGGCTGGCTTTGCAGATATTGATGCACCGACTGGCTCTCTACCTGCTTTTTCCGGCAGCAAGATTCTTTGCGTTGGTCGCAATTATCGAAAACATGCGGCCGAATTGGGCAATGATGTTCCTGACCGGCCGCTGTGGTTTTCCAAACCTCCTTCATCGTTAATCGGTGACGGCGGAACAGTTATGCTGCCATCCGGTGTCGGGCGCATAGATTATGAAGGTGAAATGGTACTGGTCATTGGCCGTAAATGCTCTAAAATACCGGTTGAACAGGCCTTGTCGTTCATTGGCGGGGTTGCTGCGGGATTCGACATGACGGCCAGGGACCTTCAGAAATCTGATGGACAATGGACAAGAGCCAAGGGATTCGATACTTTTCTGCCCCTTTCCGGCCTGGTTGCCCCATTTTCTGAGAAATGGCAGAGCGCCGTTCTCGAAGTTCGTCTGAATGATGAGCGGGTGCAGTATTCATCGCTGGATGCCATGGTTTTTAAATTTGCCGAACTGGTTTCGGATATTTCCCATTGCATGACCCTTGAACCTGGCGATCTGATCATGACGGGAACCCCTGAGGGAATAGGCCCGGTTAAAAGTGGTGACCGACTGGAAATGAGTATCAGCGGGCCTGTGAGACTCGGTTTAAGGGTAAACTGCCGCTGAAAGCCTTTGAGCCAATTGACACAGCCGGTTAAATTGTTTATAGTAATGGCCGGATTTTAAATGGAGGTATTCATGAGAAGAAGCCTTGGTTTAGCACTTGCAGTTGGCATGGCCATCATGACCGGCTCGGTTTTTGCAGCTACTGGCGTTGTCAGAGGCAGCTATATCAATGTTCGTACTGAAGCGAAATTCGATTCTCCGATTGTCGGCAAAAAAATGCGGGGTGACCGCTATGAAATTGAATTTACCGATAACAACTGGGTAAAAGTGAAGTTTGGCGACGGAACCCGGGGCTGGATATTCAAGACCCTGATCGAACGAACTGGTGATGCCGATTTGCTCGATGTTCCAGAAGATCTTCCACCTGAAAAAACTTCCGAAAAAAAAGACGGCGAAGCCGCAAAAAAAGATGACAAATCTGCCAAGGATAAAAGTGCTGCAGATAAGGATAAGGCCGCCACAAAGGCCGGTGAAGATAAAAAAGATGCGGCTAAAACAAAGACCGATGAAAAAGCTGCGGAAAAAAAAGATGTAAAAGCTGAGAAAGCTGAGAAAGACCAGGGGAAAAAGCAAAAGACTCCAGCCCGGGCCGCCGAGATTGTTGAAGTTTCCGGATCTGCGGAAGAACTTTATAACGAAGCTATCAAGCTTTATGAAAAGCGCAAATATGCCGCGGCTCTTGATAAAAACCAGGAAGCGCTGAAAAAAGCGCCGCAGAATGCTGAAATTCTCAATAACATCGGGAATTGCCAGTTCAAAATGGGAAGAATCAAAGAGGCCCTCGATTCCTGGATGGAAGCGTTGCGCATTTCCCCAAAGTCAGGCAAAATCAGCAACAACATCGGTATTGCCTATTATCAGCTCGATAAGAACAAAGACTCTATCGAATACTATAAAAAAGCGATTCTATTTGAACCCCAGTTTCCGGACCCTTACTACAACCTTGCATCAGTTTATGGTTTTACCGGTAAATTCGCCGATGCAATTCTAAATTACAAGAAGTTTCTGGAATTTTCTCCCGATACAACCATGAAAAAGCTCGCAGAAGAGCGGATTGCCTACTGCGAGCGTCAGCTTGAAAAAGAAAAGCGAAAGAACTGAACGGTTAAATAAACCTGCGATCAATCGAAATTATGGAGCCGGCTCTGGTTTTCACCAGAAGCTGGCTTCCTGCTATATGCAGAGAATCTTCTTCCAGTTCACCATTTACATGAATTTTCCATTTCTCATCCTGGCTGCCATGATGAACACAATAAATCCAGCCATCCTGGGTGCCGATATACATCAATTTGTCGTCAAATACGGGTTTGGTCACGAATACCCGATTGCTGAGGTTGAGTAAGGTCTTGACTTTCCGGTCTTCAACTTTCAGGGCTTCACCTTTGTGGGCCACGATTCCATGCTCGATTGCAGTTACAAAAGGCAAGAAATCAAGTTTGCGCGGCAGCAGATTCTCAGAATGAAGTATTTTTGCGCCATCGACTTCGACGATGAAATAGAAACCTTCATCGGTAAGGAATTCTGCGGTGAGATCTTTGAAAACTGGCGCGGTTTTGAAAGAGAAGGCATCATTGCGCCCGCGATAAATCACCCGGCCGTTTTCGATGGCCAGGGTCATCATTTCACCGGTTTTGAAAGAAGCCAGTATTT
>JBMOKV010000530.1:0-7137 GCA_049325495.1 Candidatus Rifleibacteriota bacterium
TAACCATTTCCTTGGTAATGGCGTATTTCTTTTCCTTGAGAACTTTCTGGCAAATCTTAACTCCGATAGATCCGTCTGAATCTTCAACCTGAGAATAGGTTTCGAAAGGAATCGGGGTAATCGTGAGTTCGCCGTCTTTAACTACGGTTGGCGGGAACTTCAGACTCAAAGTTGCAGGATAGCTGAATTCAACACCGCTGTAAACCAGGACCTTCTCGATGATTTCTTCACAGATGATCTTGTTGTAGCCATAGATATAGTTAACCTTACCGGCAATTTCAGATACCATTGGTTCAATATCGGTTACCAGCTTATCGCCCGCTTTAACAACCTGACCATCATTAACAGCAATGTTAGCGCCTGAAGGAATAGGATACTGGACCTTCATATCGTCTTCGCCAATGATGTTAACAGCTTCCTGTTCACCTTTAACGATATAGACTTCTCTTATGGCCCCACGATTTTCTTCAATGATGGAAAACAGGTTATCGTCGATTTCCGTGCCGCTGTCAGCAAGGATTTCTTCGGTTTCCTTGTTAATTGCGGCCCGAGCCAGGGTGGCATTGCGCAGCAGTTCGATATCATCGGTAATCAGATGTATTCTGATTTCTGACTTGATTCGAGTTATTTCCACAACACCATCGATTTCTGCCTGGATTACCAGTTTGGTGGTCAAGTCACCGTTTTCGGCAACATTGGCACCGTTGGCAATCTTGCAGTTTTCTTTTGGTCTGAGAATAACGCCGCGCGGCACCAGGTATTCAATTTCGTTCTTAACGATAACGCGCTTGCGATCAAGGGTTTTGTTGGCCGCAGATTTTTCATTGATTACTCTTACGACCCCTGAAATGGGGGCAATCAAAGACAGGTTTTTGTTCTGTTCATCGATGGCAGCGGCCATTTCGCCCTTGAATTCATATTCTTCTTCGACTTCCTTAGTAACCGAAATTTTGGTTCCGCCGGCGGTCAGAGAAACGGTTCCATCCATTTCAGAGACAATCGAAAGCATTTTCTGGCCAGGATAAACTTCATCACCATTCTTAACATTGAGAAGAATGCCGGCAATTTTTCCAGCTGCTTCTTTAGCTTCTTTAACGCTCTTCGGCAATGAGTATTCTTTGCGTTCGCCCTTCTTTTCATCGAGAGGGAACACGAAGATCATACCGTTATCACTGATAACCTGCTTGTTTTTGATGCGAACGTTTTCGAACTTGATGATACCATCGGTTCTGGCGATGGCTGCATGAGATTCTGCCGAGATTTCAGCAAGAATGTTACCGGCGTGGATGATTTCGTTGTCTTCAACCTTTAAAGTTGCACCCTGAGGGATCTTGTAGTCTTCAATGATGAAGTCTTTGGTGACCGGATCGAAATCCTGAGTAAGAATCCTGATGATGCCACTTTCAGAAACCACCATACCGTCTTTCTGCTCAATTCCGTCGAAAATTACTTCGCCGGTGTAACCAGAAACGACGTTATTCGGATTATATTCGGCAAGAGCTTTACCTGGAGTGACTTTTTCGCCTGGCTCGATTTTCATTTCTGAGCCGACCGGAATATGAAGTCTGTCTTTTCTTCCGCCTTTGCCTTCAACCTGGAGATAGCCGCCAACGACAACGGTTTTGATGCTGCTGCCGAATTCGCTCTTATCAAAGGTTTCAGTTCCAGAGCCAATTTCAAATTTAGCGCGGTCGGAAATTTTGGCAAGGCGAAGGTTGTCGAACCGGGCAATACCAGCGCTGCGGGCTTTAATATAAGAACGCTGAGCCAATGCAACGCCACCAAGGTGGAAAGTTCTCATGGTCAACTGGGTTCCGGGTTCGCCGATCGACTGAGCTGCAATGATGCCTACCGCTTCGCCAATATCGACAACTTTGCCGGTGGCAAGGTCGGCTCCGTAACACATCTGGCAAATGCCGACTTTTGACCGGCATGTCAGTGGCGATCGCATAATGATGCGGCTTCTTATCTTGGCTTCCGGGAAGTTAGCTTCGGCCATGCGCTCAAGAACGTATTCATTCAAAGGCCTGTCAGGTCTGAGAATAATGCGGTTGGTCTTGGGGTCAATGATCTGTTCTGCACAGATCATGCCAGGCTTAAGCTCTTCTTTAGCAACCTGAAATTCACAACTGGATTCAATTTCGCCGGCAATTTCATCGGTGCAATACAGACCGGCATCGAGTTTGATATTTTCGTCGCCGACCTTGACTATCAAAACCTTTCCGGTTACGGGATGAACAATAGGTTTTGCAAGAACGCGACCGGCAATACGATAGCGGATGGGAACAACGATATCATCGATCATGATATTGTTGGATGATCGGTTTTGTCGGATCGGAGAAACTTCCACACCGAGTTCGGTGCCGCAGTTTTCCATGGTTATAACTACATCCTGGGCAACATCGACCAGACGTCTGGTAAGGTATCCGGAGTCGGCGGTGCGCAGTGCAGTGTCAACCAGACCCTTTCTGGCGCCGTATGTAGAAATGAAGTATTCAGACTGATTCAGACCTTCGCGGAAATTTGATTTAATCGGGAAAGCTAGAATGTCACCACGCGGATTCGACATCAGACCGCGCATTGCGGCCAGCTGTCTGATCTGCTGCATGTTACCTCTCGCTCCAGAGAATGCCATCATGTAAACGGGATTGAATTCGCCAAGGTGGGCAGTAGATTCAAATTCCTGCAGCAGGTCGTCGGTAACGTCTTCAGTTGCTTTGGTCCAGACGTTTACTTCACCCTGTTTGCGTTCGTCACGTGAAATTTCACCTTTTTCCCAGCGTTCTCTGATTTTAAATACCTTGCGGTCAGCCTGTTCAAGAATTTCTCTTTTCTTTGGCGGATCGATCATATCAACGATGGAAATGGTAAGACCAGAGCAGGTGGCGAATTTAAAACCAAGGTTTTTCAGCTTGTCAAGAGTTTCACCAACGATGGTCAGTGAGTAAATATCAAACAAACGCTTAATTAATGTTGCCACATTTCCCTTTTTAACCTGAAGATTCTGGAATGGGAAATCTTCTGGAAGATTATCATTGAAGATAACGCGGCCGATTGTGGTTCTTATATAGCGATCTCGAACGGTCTGAGACTTATCGGTCTTGCCAATTTCAGATGTTACCGCTTCTTTCTGCAGATAGATGGGCCATTGCAGATTGAATTGATTGGTTTCATAAGCATTGCGGGCCTCTTCGATGCTATGGAAAACCGGTGGCCGATAAACAATAATGGTATTAACCTTTTCCTTGTTCAACAATTCCACGGCTTCGGAAGAATCAAATACGGTTCCGGCAGGCAGTTTTTCACTGATTTCATCAGCAAGTTTAAAATTGAATGGCCGACCTTCGTGAAGAAGGATCTGATCCCAGGTTACGCCCTTGGAAAGTTTGAGCTCAGTAACGGGGAAACCATCACCTTCAGGCTTTTCAATTGTCAGATAGAAAAGGCCGATGGTCATATCCTGTGATGGAGCGCTGATCGGGTTTCCGTCTGCGGGCTTGAGAATGTTATTGCTTGAAAGCATAAGCATTCGGGCTTCGATCTGAGCATCCAGCATAAGGGGAACGTGGACAGCCATCTGGTCACCGTCGAAGTCGGCGTTGTAAGCAGAACATACGAGCGGATGAATTTGAATAGCCTTGCCTTCAATCAAAACGGGTTCAAATGCCTGAATCCCGAGACGATGCAGGGTTGGCGCACGGTTGAGCAGAATCGGATGATGCTTGATAACTTCTTCGAGTACATCCCAGACTTCATCCTTTTCCCTTTCGATCATTTTCTTTGCACTTTTGATGTTGGGAGCGATTCCCTTAGCCTGAAGCCGATGCATTACGAATGGCTTGAACAGTTCCAAAGCCATTTTCTTTGGCAGACCGGCCTGATGCAGCTTAAGAGTCGGACCAACAACGATAACCGAGCGGCCTGAGTAGTCGACGCGTTTTCCCAGAAGGTTCTGTCTGAAACGGCCCTGCTTGCCTTTAAGCATGTCAGTAAGCGATTTCAGCGGTCGATTGTTGGGACCGGTAACCAGTTTGCCGCGACGACCATTGTCGATCAGAGCATTTACGGCTTCCTGGAGCATGCGCTTTTCATTTTTGATAATAATATCTGGAGCCTGGAGTTTAATCAAACGCTTTAAACGGTTGTTTCTGTTTATAACCCTGCGATAAAGATCATTCAGGTCTGAGGTAGCAAAGCGACCACCATCGAGCTGAACCATCGGGCGAAGGTCTGGAGGAATAACCGGAATGACGTCGAGAATCATCCATTCAGGTCTGCTGACAGAGCGGGCAAACATTTTTACCAGTTCCATGCGCTTCAACAGATGGGTGCGTTTGGTTCCGGTGGCGGTTTTAAGCTGTTCGGTCAATTCTTTTTCAAGCTTGACCAGATCGATTTCAGCCAGAAGTTCTTTGATTGCTTCTGCGCCCATTTTAGCGGTAAACATGTCACCGTATTTTTCACGAAGTTCACGATAGCCCATTTCTCCAGCTGAGCCTTCTTCTGGCAGCAGCTGTTTTTTGGAGAGAGGAAGGTTACCGGGATCGATAACGATATAGCTCTGGAAATAAAGAACCTTTTCAAGATCTCTGGCGGAAATATCAAGCAGCAATGCGATATAGTTGGGGCTGCCCTTTGAATACCAGATGTGACCAACCGGGGTCACAAGCTGAATGTGCCCCATGCGTTCGCGTCGAACTGCCGCTTTGGTAATTTCTACATTGCAGCGCTCACAAATAATTCCGCGATATCTGATACTTTTATATTTGCCGCAGAAACATTCCCAGTCTTTCTGAGGTCCAAAAATTCTTTCGCAGAAAAGGCCATCGCGTTCAGGTTTATGAGTACGATAGTTAATGGTTTCGGGCTTTTTTACTTCACCGTATGACCATGACCTGATCTTCTCTGGAGAAGCGATGCTGATCTGAATCGCATCAAATTTGTCCATATCTAACATATTTATTAATGCTCCTTCCTTATTCGCTTATACCGAATATGGCCTTATTCTTCATCTTCAACGTCTGATTCTTCGGCATCTTCATCGCCAGCATCAGTGTTGTCGAGTTCGTCATCGTTTTCGATTTCGTCAGCAGAACCTTCCATCCAGTCTTCGTCAGTGTCGACGGTAAGCAGGCGCTCACCACCTTCATCGATCTGAACTTCTTTTGCGTCTTTTTTCAGATCAACCTGAAGACCCAGACTCTGAAGCTCAGAAACGACTACCTTGAATGATTCTGGAATACCGGGCTTCATGATATTTTTGCCCTTGATAATCGTTTCGTAAACCTGAACACGGCCTTCAACGTCGTCAGATTTAACGGTCAGGATTTCCTGGAGAACATGAGCTGCGCCATAGGCTTCCAATGCCCAGACTTCCATTTCTCCGAAGCGCTGGCCGCCGAACTGGGCTTTACCACCAAGAGGCTGCTGGGTTACCAGGCTGTATGGGCCAGTAGAGCGGGCATGCATTTTGTCATCGACCAGGTGAGCCAGTTTCAGGATGTAAATGATACCGACCATAATCTTCTTATGGAAGGGTTCACCGGTACGCCCATCATAAAGGGTGGCCTTACCTTCGACATCGACCAGTTTAAGCGGGTCGCGGTCATAGTTTTCTTTCAACTGAGCCATTACGAAATCTTCATTTTTGATTTCACGACCATTGTTGAAAATTGCCGTTGAGTAGCGTTTACCCTGATGTTCTGCCGCCCATCCAAGATGGGTTTCGAGAACCTGACCAACGTTCATACGAGAAGGAACGCCCAGAGGGTTAAGAATAATATCGATCGGGCGGCCGTCGGCCATGTAAGGCATATCTTCAACCGGAACGATTCTGGAGATAACACCTTTGTTACCGTGTCTACCGGCCATTTTGTCGCCAACGGTGATTTTTCTCTTCTGAGCAACAAAAACGCGAACCAGCTTGTTAACACCATACTGCAGTTCGTCGCCATTGTCGCGAGAGAATACCATTACATCAACGACCTTGCCCTTTTCACCATGAGGAACGGTCAATGAAGTGTTGCGAACTTCGCGGGCCTTTTCACCGAAAATTGCGCGCAACAGTTTATCTTCGGCGGTCAGCTCGGTTTCGCCCTTAGGGGTAACCTTACCCACAAGAATGTCGCCTGATTCGACCTCAGCGCCGATTCTGATGATCCCCTGTTCGTCAAGGTTCTTCAGAGCATCTTCACCGACATTGGGGATATCCCGGGTTATTTCTTCGGGTCCCAGTTTGGTGTCACGGGCATCGATTTCATACTCTTCGATATGGATAGAAGTGAATACATCATCTTTTACCAGGCGATCAGAAAGGATTATGGCGTCTTCGAAGTTGTAGCCTTCCCAGGGCATGAAAGCGACCAGAACGTTGCGACCGAGGGCAAGATCGCCATAGGAAGTTGCCGGGCCGTCTGCAAGAACAGTTCCGGGTCTGACCTTATCGCCGATTTTCACGATCGGTTTCTGGTTGATGCATGTTCCCTGATTTGATCGCATGAATTTCTGCAGACGATAAACGTCGATAGATTCCTGCTGCAGTCTTACTTCATCAGTAATGGCGCGGATCTTGGAAAGGAAGGTGATGTCGAGTGTCTGTCCGGCTTCGATTATAATCTCACCGGTGAGCTCGTCAACAATGGTATCCATGATCTTGCGACCCTGGAATTTTCTGAAAGACTGCTCGGTTACCGGCAATTTTTCATCGTCTTTGCGGCGGCTGGCGCGTTTGATTTTTACGCATTCAGCGTCGACATAAACGACTGTGCCATTGCTGCGGGAGAGGAGAACAGCACCTGAATCATGAGCTGCTCTCGATTCGAGACCGGTTCCAACGAGAGGGGGTTCGGTTTCGATAAGCGGAACTGCCTGACGCTGCATGTTTGTACCCATCAGGGCGCGGTTGGCGTCATCGTGTTCAAGGAATGGAATCAGAGCCGAAGCCACGCTGACCATCTGAAGAGGCGAGTATTTGATATATTCGATTTCTTCTTTGGGAAGATAATCGAATTCATAGTCATCGCTGAAGTATTTAACCGGAACCGTGGCCTGAGCAATGTTGTTATCTTCGCTGATGCGGATATCAGGCTGGGCAACCTTATATCTGTCTTCATCGTATGCATCTTTGTATTCGATCTG
>JBMOKV010000531.1:0-7061 GCA_049325495.1 Candidatus Rifleibacteriota bacterium
TTTCGGCCAGAAAAAATTCGATTCTTCGCTGCAGAAAAACCTGGGCACATTTGTAAAGCCTTCTTCATCAGGGTATTCATCTGCTCCTGCTGCCGAACACCAGACTGCACCCGAAGTGGCCCCAAATCCTTTTGCCGGCGAATCGATTAATCTTACTGGCCAGAATACGAGCAACTCGCAATTACGTCAGCAGCTTCTGAAGAAATATTATGAAGCTTCAGAAAAGGCTGATTCAGCGGAAATGCAGCGCCTTGCCGCCGAACTGCAGAAACTCCAGCCCTGATTTTTTCTGGAATTCATCTCAAAATTCATAAACGTCATGCCTGCGTAAGCATGTATCCAGTTGGCATTTTAATCATACTTTCGCGGCAATTTTGAGAAGTGTTCTAGAAAAAAGTCACCATACCTGCCAGAATTCGAGAGCTTTTTCGGCGATTTCTCCGGTCATGCTGTTGCTGGTATTGATTACCAGTTTTTCCAGACATGATTTGTCAGCCAGGTTCAATAACTGGTTCTGCTGCTGCATGAAATGATCGATAACCTCTTTGCGGGTGCTGCCAAAACGAGAAATATAATTCAGCCATGAAGAGTCGCGACCTTTATAGATGCGGCTTTCGATTGCTGACTCATCGATGGTCAACAGGCACAGGCGGCAGTTTAGCCTGGCAAGGCGCCGGTCGCAGTCTTCAACGTCTTCCCATTTCAGATGCTGGTAATGGTAAGCATGGGTTAGATGAAAACGCTCCAGGATAAAAGGCATTCTCATTGCTTTACTCGACGGGTTGCACCATTTCATCCGTTCGAGTCTTTCATTAACCTGTTCTATGTAGGTCAGATGCTGATTCAGCAGATTCAGATTGTCTTCGATGCCCAAGCCCTCTTCTCTTTCCTTGCGCTCAAGAACCCGCTGGGTCTGATGCTCGGTCAGAACCAGCGAAGACAAAAAGGGGCGGCGAAGAAATTTTTCTGAACTTAAAATTGCTTCAAGAACTGCAGTTTTGCCGCTGCCGCTTATACCTTCAAGCAGCAGGCCAGAAACATTCCAGTCGTTTTTCATATTGTTTCAATCAAAATTTTAAATGAAAAACCGCCCCGTCGATAAAGTCGGGGCGGTTTCAAACAAACGATTATTTTGGGCCGAGAGTGGCAACCATGACAGCTTTGATCGTATGCAGACGATTTTCAGCCTGATCGAACACTCTTGAAAATTTGCTTTCAAATACTTCTTCAGTAACTTCCATGGCACCAACTTCTTTTGAAACAGTGGTGTCATTATTGTGGAAGGCCGGCAGACAATGCAGGAACAGGGGCTTTTCCTTGCCAGTCATTTTGACCATTTTCATGTTGACCTGGTATGGAGTCAGCAGCTTGATGCGCGCAGCCATCTGGGCTTCTTCACCCATGCTGGCCCAGACATCAGTGTAAAGAACGTCGGCGCCCTTGACACCCTTGGCAACATCGTCGGTAATCGTGATTTTTCCACCGGTTTCCTTGGCAATCGCTTCAACTTCTTTCACCAGTTCTTTTTCAGGGAACAGTGATTTCGGAGCAACGATGCGGCAATCCATACCCATCTTGGCACAACCGATCATCAGAGAATTGGCCATGTTGTTGCGGCCATCACCAACGTAGGCAAAGCTGATGCCCTTGAGGGTGCCGAAATATTCTTCGATGGTCAGCAGGTCGGCCAGAATCTGAGTTGGATGATATTTATCGGTAAGACCGTTCCACACCGGAACACCAGCGTATTTTGCCAGCTCTTCAACGGTTTCGTGTTTGAAACCACGGAACTGAATAGCGTCGAACATGCGACCGAGAACGCGGGCGGTGTCTTTAACCGTTTCTTTTTTGCCCAGCTGAATGTCGTCTTTACCAAGATATTCAGGGTGAGCACCTTCATCGATGCAGGCTACGACAAATGCACAGCGGGTGCGGGTCGAGGGTTTTTCAAAAATCAGGGCAATGTTTTTGCCTTCGAGGTTGCGCGGCTTGATGCCGGCATATTTGAGTTTTTTCAGATCTGCTGAAAGATTGAGCAGATAGCGGATTTCTTCAGGAGTAAAATCTTTGAGAGTTAGAAGATGACGACCGACGAGATTAAAAGCCATTGATGTCTATTCCTTTCCCATTATTTAATTGAACTGGGTACCTCTGTGAGGTGAATAATAAATAGCATTGACGCGCTTATAATGCAACTATCTCTTTGTTTTTACCATGACAGAGCACCACGAAACCACAATTGGCGCAGGCACTCTCTGCACCAGGATTCCAGCTGCAATCACCACGAATCTGCCCGACCGTTGCAGCCGCCTGCTGTTCAAAGCCGATCAGATCAGGCTCCAGCTCAACGATTTTCAATGCGCGGCCGCCGACATAGGCAATGAAAGAACGGGCAAAGCTCAGACAGCCTGCTTCGCCCAGCACACCTCTGGCTGCTGCGATCATGTAAAGAGCCAGCTGGTCGGAATATGACGCGTGTTTTTCTGCCTCATAATGGCCAGTCTTGAAATCGATTATCCGTATTTCTGCACCGTCACGATCGACGCGGTCGGCAAAACCCCGCAGAAAAAACGACCCTGTTTCGCAGGAAAATTTTACATTTACTTCTGCTTCCGTCATCCATGGCTTTGCTTCTGCGAGGCCAGATTCGACATAGTTGCGAAACATGCCATGTACTCTCGGTCGGGCTTCTTCACCTGTCGGGGCAAAAAGCGGGGCAAGGTCGCTGATAATTACATCTGAAAGCCTTATTTTCTCAGCAATTCCGGGCAGACTGTGGCCTTTGCGGGCATGAAAAATTCTTACCGTTTCATGAAACATCGTGCCCGCAATGGTTGCGGGTGAAATCTCACGATCGCTGAACGTGGCGATGTGATGGCGGGTAAAAAAGTAACGGCGAGGGCATTGCCGATAAAGCTGGAGATCAGCCAGGGAAAAAATCTCCTCCTGAGTTCTGGCTGCGGTCGCCAGATTCTTGCGACCAAAAAAAAGGGCAAGGCTTTCAAGATTCTTAATCAGCTCAGCAGAATTATCGGGAATTTCAATGGCGGGTAGCTGTTCTTCGTTTATACTGCCCGCATCAGAGAGCCATTTTTGCAGCACTTCCGGCCACCCATCGAGGCCGGAGTTTTTTCCAATTGCCGGGTTGCTTTCAAGTATGGCGTGAATCTGCGCCAGCGGTTCAGTTTCCTTTTCCAGTCGGTGCTGATCACCGCAGATTACCAGCAGATCTTCAGCGCGGGTGAAGGCTACATATAATTTACGCCGGTCTTCGCCTTCGGCAGCGGCTTTGTCGGCATCCACAAACTGATTGAGCAACTCGGAAAAGCCTTTTCTTGCCGGCTGGTCAGGGTCTGCAACCATCAGACCATAATTTCGGTCAAAATAGATTTTGCCGTCGGCCCGATAGGTGCGACCCTTGATGAATGGGCAGAAAACCACGGGAAACTCAAGCCCCTTCGCTTTATGGATTGTCATGATTTTCAGGGCTTCGCCCTCTTCAAGACCAAGGCCAGCCTCTTCTTCATCGATGCCGGAAAGCATGATGCGCTCAATAAAAGCGAGAAAATCTCGCAGCGATGTAAAAATGCCCCGTTGCTCAAAGTTTCTGACAATGGCGAGAAATTTGTTGAGATTGTTTTCCATTCGCCTTCTTTTAAGGTCTGACTCCTGAGCCGCTGCAAATTCTCTGAAGCCGGCCTGTTCGATAATGCTGTGACAAAGCTCAATCAGCCCGGGTCGGTTGCTGCGATTTTTCAGAAAAACATAAAGTTGCCTGAATTCACGAACTTTTTGCGGCAGCCCATCTTCGGGCTGAGCCAGCAGGTGCGGCAGCAGAGCCGTCTTTTCGCTGCGACCGGCCATGGCAATTGCGGCTATTTCCGAGTCTTTCAGACCATACAAGGGGCCAGTAAGAATTTTTACCGTCGCGTAATCGTTTTCAGGCTGAATCAAAAGCCTCAGAAAGGCGAGAATTTCTTCAATTTCACTGCGGGCATAAAAACTGAATCCACCCGACATCAGATAGGGTATCTGCCTGGCGGCAAGACAATCTTCAAATTCAGAAGGCAACGCTTTTACGCTGTTAACAATTATTGCAATGTCACCGTAGCGGCAACGCCTTTTGCTGCCGGTTTTTTTGTCTGAAATGGCCAGCCCGCTGCTCACAAGAGCCTGAATGAAATCGGCAAGCTGCTCGCAAGTCTTTGCCTGGCCGGAATTCGAATCGGCAGAAAGGCAGACTACTGCAGGCTGCACTGGAGAAGAACCACGGTGGGCCGTTTGCGGCTGGGAAAGGGGCCCGGCGTCACCACCCAGTTGCAGAAAGCGGTCGGCCAGTTCGATTATTTCGCGGTATGAACGGAAGTTTTCGCGCAGAATAATGTCGGTATTGCTGTTGAATTGCCTGAAAGTTTCAATATCGGCACCCTGAAAGCGGTAAATGCTCTGTTTTTCGTCGCCGACCACGGTAATGTGACCATCGTTGTTGCGGCAGAATAGATTGATGATTTCAAGCTGATCGGGATTGTTGTCTTGAAATTCATCGATCAGAAAAACCCGTCGTCGGCTCTTTTCACCGGCCTGCGCCTGCTCCTTGATCAGGTCGCGACCACGAAGAAGAATTTCGTCGAAATCCAGCAGATTTCGGTTCTGCAGCTCTTCGATATAATAAGTGTAAAAACGAAAAAGCCATTCAAGGCAGTTTTTTTCAAGCAGGCTGGTTTCGCGCTTTTTCGCAATAGAGCGCGAATGATTGTAGAAATCCGCAGGCTTGAGAAGAAAGCGGCGAATGCTGCTCAATGCCCCGGGAAATTCACCGATAAGTTTCGCGGCAACTGTCGTACCCAGTTTTTCGGCACCAGAAATGATTTCTTCGCCGTGAAGTTCCGCAAATTTTTCTTTGAGCTCTGCCAGAATTAGCTGTCGGTCATTTTCGGAGACAACTGTGTCTGATCTATCGATTCCCGCGCCAAACGGGTCCTGCTTCAAAAAGTCACCGATAAATGCGTGAAAAGTCGAGACTTTCATGTCTCGCAGCATCCAGACTGGTAATTTTCTCCGCTCGATGAGACGGGCTTTCATCTCCGCCGCTGCTTTCTGTGTGTAAGTGATGGCAACCAGCTCATCGGGCCCGATTTCACCTGACAACATGGCCGCAATTCTTCGGGTCAGAACCTCAGTTTTGCCAGAACCAGCTCCTGCGGCGATTCTGATGCGTCCCTGCGGCGGCATTTCCACCGCATGTTTCTGATCAGGGGTAAGACCTTCAATCAATTGTTTTAAATTACTCATTGAACGGCCCTTCGATTCTTAACTGCTCAAGCCGCTCCTGGCAGAAAGAAATGAATTCGCATTTTGGCCGGCGCTGTTGGTCGAAATTCAAGCATGATCGGGCTTCAGAATTCCTGGATGGTCGGCAGTCAAATTTTCGATTGACCATTATCTCGTCAAGAATTCTTTGAAGATTGTCGGTAAATCGGGTGAAAATGCTTTCATCAACCTCCATGCCGAATTGTGGGCCACCACCAAGATTCAATGCGCCTGCCCGCAGAAATCCCGCCTGCAGGCTACCGGTGCGGCGCTGGTAAAGGCCCTGTCTGACATAAAGCATGGTGGCAGAAGCCTTTTTATAGCCTTCGGCCCGGCAGGCAAGCAGGTAAAGGGGCATTTGAATTTCATCGGGCCAGCCCTCTTCCGGAAAAGCCTGGGAAAATATTTTCTCTGATTTTTTGGCACCGAGAGTTGTGGTTTTGTAATCAATGATGAATATTTCATCTTCCTGGCAGACGGCCCTGTCAAACCGACCGCGAAACCGGCATTTATGAAAGGTGAAATTGAAATCTTTTTCGACTCCGAGCGTCGATCTTGGTGGTATCTGATAGTTCTGATAAACGGCGGCAAGATAGTCGGGAAGAGTCTGTCTGATGCTTTCAATTTCCTGGTGTCGCTGAAAAAAGTCGAGCTCTTCGAGTACAGGCAGAGCTTTTTCTTCGATCAGTCGTTCGATATCTTCAGAACTGGGCAGTTTGCCCTGTTCCCAGATGCTGCCGGGGCGATGCAGCTCTTCAAGAACCGCATGATAGGCATTACCAGTCTGAAACCACGATTGTTTCTCAAGCAGCGGATCTTTTATTTTTATGATGTTGAGAAAGAAAAAACGACGGGGGCAGTCCAGATAGTTTTTCAGAGAGCTGGCAGAAAAGACAAAGCCGGGTGGCAGGCTGACTTCGTCGAGTTCGCCCGCATTGAAACTGCGTGGTCTGATGCCATAGACCGAATTTTCATCTTTGATTTTCTTTTCGAATTCTTCGATCCGAGGCTCAAGTTCGAGCAGTTTTTCGCTGCCAAGGGCCGCCAGTCTTGTACGAAATTCGCTTAAGTTGAGCGGGCGGGCTTCGCTTTCTTCGCTTACCGCAGAAATACCAATTTCCTTAAGATAAGGCGCGGGAATTGCCGGATCAGTGCCGACCCGCAAGGGATAAGACAGCAGCAGGCCTTCTTTTGCCCGGGTAAGAGCGACAAAAAACAGGCGTCTTTCCTCTTCCAGGTGATCTTCATGCGAGGTCGGATATGGGTTGAAAAAGCTGACCGGCCGCTGCTGCTGGTTGAATCGGGCTTTGATTGCTTCTATGGTTCCCGTGCTGATCAGCAGGTTTTCCCGCAATTTAACCGGAAACTGGCCTTCTGCAAGACCTGGAACCACGACCACCGGAAATTCAAGACCCTTGGACTGATGGACCGTCATGATTCTTACCCCGGTGTTTCCGCAGGCCTGGTCTTGTTCAAGGGTGGAAGCATAATAAGTCAGCCACTCATCAAAATCACAGATCAGGTCTGAAACCAGGGCGGCTCTTTGATGCTGACGTTCAAACAGTTCACAGAAATCTGCGATCATATTGCGAAAATGCAGGGTGTTTCTGGCCGACAGCGATTCGGGCTCATTCATCAGACTCGGTAATGATAGAAGGAGCCGCGCGAAGACGGCACTCAGCGGCTGACAATGGCACTGATCAAGAAGCAGAATCGTTTCTGCAAAAAAGCCGGCTGCAGCAAGAGTCGCT
>JBMOKV010000532.1:0-7030 GCA_049325495.1 Candidatus Rifleibacteriota bacterium
CAAGGGCCGTGTCATCTATCTGAGAAATGCAGAACTCGGGATTCTTCAGCTTGAGCTCCTGAAGCGGCAAAGACGAGGCTGGAATCACATCTGCCAGTTTTTTGTTTCCGGGGTAGGCCTTTTGCAAAAGCAACTTCTGCAGCATGACGATGTCGTTGAAACTGATGTCCCGGTCGAGTTTGCCGCGCAAAGCTGCAAGCCCGGTGGTTGCTGTAAAAGCTCCGGCAACGTCAAATTTCCAGCCTTCGCCAAAATCCACAATTCCAGCCAGACCCAGCGAAGGGTTTTCCCCGAATGCCCCGGAGATGGTGGGGTTTTCGATTTCAAGACCACGAATTCCAAAGGCATCGTTCCATTTTCCCGCAATTTTTCCGGAAACCGAAATGCTTTTCGCTGTCTTTCCATTCGCCGGAAATTCAATTTGAACCGGAATCGAAAATTCAATTTTACTCGTTGGTTTCAGCGTAAGCTCTGAAGAAAAGGTCAGTTTTCGCGATTTGCCGAATTGCAGCTCGAGAACGGGTGGAGCGACATCAAGAGATTTGCCCCCAGGAAGCAGGCCGGGAAGAAATCTGCTTTGCAGATTTGCTCTAAGAAGTGAGTCCTGATCGCGATCGGAAGGGATAAATGCACTCAGCAGCAATCGGGGCGGCTGAGACTGCAAAAAAGCCATTGGAGCGGCAAGGACCGGGCTTTCTTTAACTTCCGCAACCAGCCAGCAGCTTTCGCCCATGGCAAAAGGCAGGCCGGCATCTTCCCCCAGCGAAAGGGATGCCAGATTTTCCCTGATTTCAGCGGGAAACTCATTGATTTTCCATTCATGTTCATCTGCCGCATAGGTAACGAAAGCGTTTTCCGAGAAGGAAAGCTGCTTGAACAAGGGTCTAGCGACATCACCAAAGCTTTTTTCAATGACTTCGGCCGGAACAGAAATGAAAAGACCTGATTTCAAGCCCTTCTGCTTATAAAGGCGCGAGAGAAAACAAAGCCGGCCATTTACTGAACCGAATCTGGGAAAAGAAATTTTTGCATCACCGGAAACGCTCAACCAGGGCTGGCCCGCTTCGTCTCCATCAGCGAATTTTCCCTGCTGAACGCTCAAATTGTCAAGCGTCGCTCCTTTCAATATGGGAAAACGGTCAAACTGCGGCAGTTTTTCAAGCTGTAAACCATTTCCTTCCTGAATACTGGCGGCTATCATGGCAAAATCTTTTTCTGAAAATGGCTTTGAAGGCAGGGAATCATTAACTGGTTTAATCTGGAAAAAATTTTCTGCCCCACCGGCGAGGTTTATGGCTGGAATTTTCAATTCAGAAGAATAAAGCCGCCCAAACAGAGAAACCTGTTTATCGAGAGCTTCTTTTTCAGCCTTTCGTACTTCGCCGATTTCAATTTGTGTTCTTTCAACCATTGCCTTCCAGTGAGCAGACAGAACCCCTTTTTTGGTGGCTTCAAAAGCCGCATCAGGGGAAAGGGCTTTTAAAACATAAGGTTTTATCGTGGGTTTACCCGATCGACTTGGCGCAATGTGAGCGGCACTGGTGAACAGAAATGGCTCCTTGATTCCGTCAGCCACGGAAATCGACCAGACGCTTACCGGCTTCGTCGCCCCAGAATTGGTATCGTTGTATATCTGACCAATGTATTTGCCTGGCAGAACCAGATCTTCTCTTACGCACCTGAAGAGGCTGTCGAATTTGGCATGCGCATGCCAGCTCTTGCCGATTGACCCAAGAGTAACGTAGCCGGGGGGGGGCTTCGGATACCAGAAAGATCCATGGGTGATTGAACCGGCACCCTTGTCATCCCACATCCATTCGTTGCCCGTCATTTTTTTCAGATAAGGCCCTTTTTCATCACCGGCGGGGTTCTTGTCGTCCCATTTCACCAGGATACATGGTTCGGTTGGCTGTATGACCGACGATGTTGAAGGCACAAATACGTGATGAAGCCTGACCCAACCCGGAGGACAAATGGGTCGCCAAACCCCTACATCGAGAGAAGCACCACTGCCCGCATCAGTCCAGCGACATTCGAATCGGGTTGCGTAGGCAACCCGGAAATGGGGAGTCAGGAAACTCTTTTTCTCAAGCTCTTTGGCGTAAGACTCAAGATCATCAGTTTGTTTCTTTTCATCTGCAACTGCCAAAGGTTTCTCATCATCCTGATCCGCATCCACCGTAACTTTATCCTCTGCAATGGCAGGAGCGGCGATTTTGTTTGAAACCGCCCTGGGAACAAAGAAAAGACTCTTTAACACTTTCTTTTGCGGCGGCTCGACAGCCACATCATCCTGCGAAATTACCGATTCAAATATTTCGGTCCATGGGTCACCGGGATTGGCAAAAGCAACTTGTCCAATGCCTGTTATCAGGCAAACAACCATGATCAACCGGGCGAGTATTTTCTTATCCACAAAAGCCTCCCGAAAAAGTAGAAACCTGCGGTTTTGAATTATGTATTCTTGAGGCAGAATACATGTTTTCGCCACAAAAATAAACATCGTTGCGAGACAACCCGACAAACCTTCACTCGTGTTCATTTTTTGCACAGGATTCAAATTTCTTTTTTTGGCAAACCAGCAAATTCCGCATTTCATCAATCTTTTCAATCTTGGCACGCAAAATGCATTGTAAATGGCAACTCTTCAAGAAAGGAGGAGTGTTTATGATGGACCTGAGCGTACTGGTATTCTTTCAGCGCTGGCTGATCGATAGAAAAAACGAACTAAAACACTACAGACATGAAAACACCAGCGAGGGTGACCTGCACCGGCACCCTCCTGACACCCGGTTCGAATGATGCAGATGCTTAACGGCAATACACCCGAACCAGTCAAAGCGAAAATTTAAATTAATCGTTTATTTTTTTCTGAACTACCGGCCGTCTCTACTATGCAGAACAAAGTGCAGAGAAAGAGACGGCTTTCTCATTTAAAAAAGCAGAAATCTCAACTCAGCAGAATTTCTTTCAGTTTCAAAAAATCATTGGAAATTCGCAACGAAAGAATTCTGCCATCGCGCACCCTCGCCAACTCCGGCGGCAGTTCCAGATTGATGCCAAGAGCTTGTTCAACCGATTCTTTAAATTTTGCCGGATGTGCGGTTGCCAGAAAAACCCCGTGTTCGCCTGATTTCAGCGACTGGCGCAGTGCCGCCGCTGCAACCGCCGCATGGGGCTCGGAAAGATAACCGGCCGAATACAACTGGCGCAACGATTCGAATGTCTGTTCTTCATCGACAGATATTCCTACAAGCTCTTCAAGCCGGCCGCCCCGGGCCGAAAAAACCGCCTCAACCCGCGGCCAGTTGCTGGGTTCTGCCACATCCATGGCATTCGAGGCAGTTGCAACCGTATTACCCGGCAGCCATTGGCGATTTTTCAAATAACGGGGAACCGTATCATTACTGTTCGTAGCGGCAATGAAACGCTTCACCGGCAATCCCATGGCCTGGGCAAGTAATCCGGCTGTCAGATTGCCAAAATTGCCGCTCGGCACCGAAATGACCGGGCGACCTTCTGCGCACGTTTGCGCAACGGCTTCAAAGTAATAACAAATCTGGGCCAGCAGGCGGCTGATATTGATTGAATTAGCAGAATTGAGCTTGAGTCCGGCCCTGATATCCGCGTCAACAAACGCTTTTTTTACAAGTTCCTGACAGGCATCGAAATCCGCAGAAACCGAAATGGTTCTGATGTTGCTGCCAAGACAGCAGAAAAGCTTCTCCTGCAGCGGGCTGATCTTGCCCTCAGGGTAAAGCACAACCACATTCACATTGTTCAGACCGTAAAAAGCATGAGCCACTGCCGCCCCCGTATCGCCGGATGTTGCGGTTAGAATCGTGATTTTTTCATCGCCTGCAAAAGTGCTGAGACATTGGGCCATGAAGCGGGCGCCGAAATCCTTGAACGCCAGGGTCGGCCCGTGAAAAAGCTCCAGGGAAAAAATTCCGGGTTCAACCTCAACAATCGGCACGGAAAAATCAAAAGCCTGCTTAACCATTTTTTCAACGACTTCTGAACCCAGTTCAGAGCCGATCCAGCTATCGAGAACCCGACAACTGCGCTCAACGAAAGGCAACGGCAGCAGGTCGGCAATATTCTGCAAAGCCGGAATTTCAAGGGGGAAAAACAGGCCGCGATCCGAGCCCATTCCCTGTCTGACCGCCTGAGAAAAGCTGACAATTTCTTCGGGATGCTTGAGATTGAATAGTTTCATGCCTGCGTTATACTCTCCTGGCACCGTTGCGATCGATGCGGCATACTTTCACGAACCCGCCCGATTGTGCCAGATAAGAGGCATTCAGCCACTCCTCTGCCTGACGGGCATTGTGTAAAGTTTCAGCAATCGCAAAAATCGTGGGCCCACTGCCCGAAATTCCGCTGGCAATCATTCCCAGTTTTGCCAGCGCCGCTTTTGCCTGAATATACCCGGGAATATGACTGCTGCGATAAGGCTCGGCCACCACATCATTGATCATGGCCAGAGCCAGATTCTGGTCTTTTTTATACAATGCGTGAATGAAACCACTCAAATAACGGCCGTATTTGATCAGATCAGACCGGTCATATTTGGCAGGAAGCAGTTCACGCATCTTTGCCGTTGACAGCGTAGTGCCCGGATATGCCACAACCCAGAACCAGTGCTCGAAAAAGGGCACCGGTTCGCAGAAATGATCACCAGATTGAACAAGAAGCTGCATTCCACCAAGATATGCGGGAGCAACATTGTCATAATGCACCGAACCGCTGACCCGCCCCTCGAGTTCACCCATCAGCGGCAGCATTTTTTCCGGGCCAAACGGCCGGTCAAAAA
This sequence comes from Candidatus Rifleibacteriota bacterium, assembly GCA_049325495.1. Lineage (GTDB taxonomy): Bacteria > Muiribacteriota > Ozemobacteria > Ozemobacterales > Ozemobacteraceae > DYKG01. The sequence continues at coordinate 4,817 of JBMOKV010000532.1, forward strand.
ATTCATTGAGGGCACTCAAAGCAGCAACCACCGAACTTGCACTTGAGCCCAGACCGCTGCCGACCGGCAACCCCTTTTCCAGGGTCAGGCGCAGACCGCATCGCCGATTCTCGGGCAGCAGTTCAAGAAACCGCTCTGCACATTGATAAACGATATTCTCTTCGGGGCGGCCGGGCAAAACCTTTACCCAGTCTCCGATACACCGCAGATCAATCCCCTGATCAGCAGGCTCAACCGTTACCCGATCGCCCAGCAGTGAACCGTCAGCCGGCACAATAGCAGCACCAAGCAGGTCAAACCCAACGCCCAGATTGGCAATCGTCGCCGGGGCAAAAACCGTTACACTCATGATGTTACCTCCCTTGACCAGTTCAGGGTTCTAAGCAGATCGGCGAATACACCGGCTGCGGTAACCTCGTTTCCCGCCCCATATCCGCGCAGAACGAATGGAATCGGCTGGTAATACCGGCTGTAGAATGCCAGAGCATTTTCTCCGCCCTTTACCGGGTAAAGCGGGTCGCCGGCCCCCACCTCGCGCACCGAAACCCGGCACACGCCCTGGTCGATTTCGCCAACATAACGCAGTACACAATTCTTCGCCCGCGCCGCTGCAACCTTGTCTGCAACCATCGAGTCAAGCTCGGGCAAACGCTGCATGAACTCTTCAACCGAAGTTCCGGCAGCAAAGCCTTCTGGAAGAATGCTTTCGACAACCACGTCAGAAAGCTCCATCGCATGGCCCGCTTCCCGGGCAAGAATAAGCACTTTGCGCGCCACATCCATGCCGCTCAGGTCATCTCGCGGATCGGGTTCGGTAAAACCTTTCTCCCGGGCAACCCGGGTGGCTTCTGACAACGAAACTCCCTCGTCAAGCCGGCCAAAAATAAACGACAGGGAACCCGAAAGAATCCCCTGAAAGCGATAAAGCTCATCGCCGGCATAAATCAGTTTTTTAAGATTATCAATAACCGGCAGACCAGCCCCAACCGTTGCTTCGTAAAGAAACTGGCGACGCTGCCGCAAAGCCGCTTCGCGCATCTCAAGATAATAAGCATAGTTTCGGGTATTGGCCTTTTTATTAGGAGTCACCACATGCAGACCGGCATTCATGGCCAGAACATAGCTGTCGGCTACCGCCTGGTTACTGGTACAATCCATGAAAACAGGATTGACCAGCTGCTGATCCTGAGCCCAGGCGAACATCGCCGGCAGATCTACCGGTTGCCCGTCCTTTTCCAGGGTTTCGCGCCAGCTTTCAAGAGCAATACCTTTAGGATTGACCAGCATTTTTCGGGAATTGGCGATGGCGCAAACCCGAATACTTATCTGATGCTGCTGCAAAGGCTTCTGCTGCTGCGCAATCTGGCGCAACAGCGCGGCGCCCACATTGCCGCAACCAACCAGCAGAACATCAATATACTGCTGCACGTCGAAAAAGACCTGATGACAACCGCAAACTGCCTGCACTGCCTTTTTCTGATCGATAACCACCGAAATCGAGCGCTCAGATGAGCCCTGAGCAATGGCAATCACATTTACCCCCGACCGGGCAAGAGCGGTGAAAAACTTGGCCGCCAGCCCCTTGTGAGTGCGCATGCCATCGCCAATCAGCGAGATGATTGCCAGATCGTGCATCATTTCAAATGGTTCGAGAAATTCACTCTGCAGCTCAAGCTCGAACTCAGCATTTAACGCCTGTTCAACCAGAGCTGCCCGGTCGCTGGCCACACAGAAGCAGATACTGTATTCCGATGAACTCTGGGAAATCAGGGATAACGAAACCCCGGCCCGGGAAATGGCACCGAATACCCTGCTGGCCATGCCGACCATGCCCTTCATGCCCGGCCCTGAGACGTTGAACATCGTCATTTTATCAAGATTAGAAATGGCCTTGACCCGCATCCCCGTTGTGTCGGCCTCATTTGAAATAAGAGTGCCTGAAAATTCCGGTTTGAAGCTGTTTTTGACCCAGCACGGAATGTGATACTGGGCAATCGGGGCAATCGTCTTCGGATGCAGAACCTTGGCACCGAAATACGACATTTCCATGGCTTCCTGGTAACTCAACTGAGGCAGCAGCTTTGCATCAGGCACCAGACGAGGATCAGCACTGAAGGCCCCGTCAACATCGGTCCAGATTTCGCAGCTGTCAGCGCTTAAACAGGCTGCCAGAACCGCTGCAGAATAATCGGACCCGTTGCGCCCCAGCGTCAC
>JBMOKV010000533.1:0-7017 GCA_049325495.1 Candidatus Rifleibacteriota bacterium
TCAAGAAGCGGCAGCCTGATGTTGTTCAGCTTTTTCATATTCAGGGCCTGGCCTGCTCTGGTTGCCCTGGCATCGATGGCGCCGGCGTTGCCGGTTGCGGCAAATTGCTCTGAGTCGAGAATTTCAACGGAAAAAAACGCTTCACGCCGGGTAACCTTGCCCGGTCGAAGCAGTGAATAGCGGGTCGGCAGGGGATGGATGAAGGCATTGAGAAAAAAGTAGAAAACCCCGAAAATCAGGGTAAAGCCTGCCCCCGACAACATGGTCATGCTCGCCATTTCATGGGCTTTGATGGAAAAATAGGCAAACCATGCGGCAAATGCGATGGCTGCGATTGCGGTTCGCCAGACCAGTCTGCGGCCACCGTATCCGGGAAGACGGGGCGCCACGCAGCGGTGCAGAAACCAGGTGGCGCGGGCGAAATGCAGAATGAAAGCCGCCAGGAACGCGAGGCGTAGATTAAGCTGCAAGGCGGGTGGCGCATTTCCCAATGATGCAAGAACTGCTGCGGCCAGCAGATAAGACGGCAGAATCGAGGAAAAGCGGAAAAGCTGGTAGTGGTGGGCATTCATCGCACGACCTTCAGCGGAGATCTGGATGTCGTCCCAGCCTTTGAGGTGTTCGAGTCTCACGCGGCCGAGACAGTAGTGGTTGATCGCATCGGCCATGAAGATCGGGGTAAACGGCAAAACGGTTAAAAGAACTTCAAAAATGTCGGAAACCAGATTGTGACGGGCTGCCAGGATCCAGATAAGAATCAGGCCGACGAAGGTGGTCAGGTTGCTGGTCAGACCCAGCATAAAAATGGCTTTCAGTCTTTCAACTGCCTGATTTCCTGCGATTCCCTGTTTCATGAATACATAATAACAGAATAGTCGCCGATTTACTACCGGGAACAGACCAGTAGAGTAACAGAAAAAAGTTCATCGCATTGATGGGTGTTCTAAAAAGAATCTCGCGCAAAGACACAAAGCACACTAGTCCTTTGTCACATTTGAATAATTGTAATCAATCAACAATGTGTCATGCCTGCGTAGGCAGGCATCCAGGTTACTTTTAACTGGATTCCCGCCTTCGCGGGAATGACAAGAGCGTTACGCCTGCGTAGGCATATATCCAGTTGGCATTTCAATCATACTTTCGCGGCAATTTTGAGATGTGTTCTTATAATTAGTAAGCCGGGCTTGTTTAATAACCCGGTCGCGGCAAAGTTTTTTGTTGCTTGTTGGTCGGGGTTGTGCTATGATGGGCACCTGACTTCGGGGTGTAGCGCAGTTGGTAGCGCGCATGGTTCGGGACCATGAAGTCGCTGGTTCGAGTCCAGTCACCCCGACCGAAAGCCGGTCTCAGAGAAATCTGTGATCGGCTTTTGTTTTTAGTCGAGATAATCCTGATGGGCCGTCATCGCGTTTTTTATGGCAGCAAGTCTGATTAACAGCGGCTTGAGCTCGTCGAGCGGCAGAATGTTGTCGGCATCTGAGGGTGATTTTTCCGGTTCGGGGTGAACTTCGAGAAAGAGCCCATCGACGTGACCGGTGGCGATGGCTGCCTGAGCCAGCGGGGCGATGAACTCACGCTGACCGCTGGTTTTTGCCTGACCCGAGCTCGGCAGTTGCAGGGAATGCGTTGCATCATAAACTACCGCATCGCAAAAAGGCTTCATTACCGGAAAAGCCCGCATGTCGACAACCAGATTTCCATAGCCGAATGACGCCCCGCGCTCGGTGAGCCAGATTTCACCGGCACCGGGAATTTTTCGGGCTTTTTCGGTTAGATGCCCGGTCGCCCAGGGTGAAACGAACTGACCTTTTTTAATATTGACGATTTTGCCGGTTCTGGCCGCGGCTTCGACCAGATCGGTCTGACGACAGAGAAACGCGGGAATCTGGATGACGTCACAGACTTTGCTTACTGCTTCTGCCTGACCGGTTTCGTGGATATCGGTCAAAATCGGCAGCGCGGTTTTGTTTTTTATGGCCGCAAGTATTTCAAGGCCCTCTTCGAGTCCGGGGCCACGAAAAGAGCCTCCCGATGTGCGATTTGCCTTGTCGAAGCTTGCCTTGAAAATGGTGGGAATATTGAGTTCTTCTGCAACCGCCTTGATCGTCTGGGCAATGTAAAGGCAAAGATTTTCAGATTCAATGACGCAGGGTCCGGCAATCAGAAAAAACGGCACTTTTGCACTACGTTTAAAGATTGAACTCATAAATTCTCCAGATGTTTTAAATGAATATTCGTTTTAAAATCAGTAACCGGCAGGATTTTTCTGCTGCCAGTTCCAGGAATCGCGGCACATGCAGAATATATCACGACCAGCTGACCATTTCAGCTCGCGGTTTGCCAGGGCGGGATCAGCATAGCAGGCGGCAATATCTCCGGGTCTTCGACTGACGATACGGTGGGGAACCTTGCGTCCCGAGGCCTGCTCGAAGGCATTTACCACCTCGAGAACCGAATATCCGCGCCCGGTGCCAAGGTTATAGATGCAGAGGCCGGGCTGTTCTTCGAGTTTTTTCAGGGCGCAAAGATGCCCGTCGGCCAGATCGACGACATGAATATAATCGCGTACCCCGGTGCCATCGATGGTTGGGTAATCATTGCCAAAAACACTCAGTTCTGCCCGGCGTCCAATGGCAACCTGGGTTATGAACGGCATCAGATTGTTGGGTATATCATTGGGATCTTCGCCGATCAAACCGCTTTCGTGGGCGCCAACCGGGTTGAAATAGCGCAGCAGGGCAATGTTCCATGAGGGGTCTGATTTTTGCAGATCGGTTAGAATCTGTTCGATGATATGCTTTGATCGCCCGTAGGGATTGGTGGTCGCCCCAGTGGGAAAATCTTCGCGGATCGGCACGGTTGCCGGGTCTCCGTAAACGGTGGCCGAAGAGCTGAAAACCAGACTTTTTACACCATGCCGGGCCATGGCCTGGCAGAGGCTGACGGTGCCCGCAACATTGTTCTGGTAATAGATCAAGGGTTTTGCCACCGATTCGCCAACCGCTTTCAGGCCGGCAAAATGAACCACTGCCCCAATTTCATGGCGGGTGAAAACTTCGTCGAGAAATGCGCCGTCGAGAATGTCGCCCTGCATGAATTCGGGGCGGCACCCGGTGATCTGTTCGATACGGTCAACCACCAGCTTTTTGCTGTTGTAAAGATTATCGATGATGACCACATCCATGCCGGCCTGCAGAAGCTGAACGCAGGTGTGGCTGCCAATGTATCCGGTTCCACCGGTAAGTAGAATTTTTTTATTCATATCTGTCACACCTGTTATTTTGGTAGGGGCTGGCCACTGGCCAGCCCTCTGTTTTTGAATTAAACGAACATAAAAAATCCTATAAAATAAAAGCGCATTGAATTTTCTCGATTTTTATCTGCCGCCTCGATGGTTCGAGGTGGCCCACCAACCGCCAGTTAAGCGGTCTTTGGACCGATAAAAGACGGTCATTGAGCTTGTCGAAATGCCCGTCTTTGAAATAAAAATCAATACGCCTTTATTAATATCAGAATTTAAAACATTCATTTTTGAGCGAGGTATAGAGAATCGCCATCTTCAGCGCAGTTTCGAAAGAATATTCGCGGGGTTTCTCGCCTTTTGGTTCGACGGCGAAAACTTCGAAGCTGTCTTTTTTCAGGCGGGCCAGCATCGATCCGTGATGGTAGTGCAGGCCGTCTTCTTTTTCTTCGATCCGGTGTTCGTGTCCGTCAATTCTGGCTCTAAGACTGTGCCCGTCGAGCATGAAGGCGTTTTCTTCTTCGTGGTAGCTCTTTTCGGTCAGGTAGAACTTGGGCTTGAGCCGGTATGGTTCGCCGGAAGTGGGGCAGAAAGTCGTGCAGTTGCCACATTCATTGCAGAAATCGCCAATGTTGATAACCTGGCTATCCTGTTTGATGCGCAGCGTTTTTTCATGCTCGATTTTATATTTGCCTTTTCTCATTCCTGCTTTGAAAACCACGTAGTCGCCTGCCTTAACCTGATAGCTGCGGTTGGCGCGATTCGGGCAGACGGTGACACAGACGTTGCAAACGTCATTGCAGTACAGGCAGCGGTCAGCTTCCTGGCGTGCTTCTTCTTCAGTCAGCTCGCGAATTACTGTGGCAAAGCCCTTGCGCATGCCAAGTTCAATTTCCGGAAGACCGATTCCTTTCGCTTTTCTGGCGCTTTTTACCTGGAACTGGGCTGCGGTCATTCCCTTTTTCAGCTTAACCGGCGCCAGGTCAAGGTCTTTTCCGGCCCGGGCGATGATATTTGCCGCGGCTTTCTGCCCGTCACCGACTGCCTTGACGATGGTCGAGGCGCCGCGAACGGCATCGCCGCCCGCAAAAACGTTGGAAATTCTGGTCATTCCTGTGGCCGGGTCGGTTTCCAGATCTTTGCCGTCGATGAAATCGGTTACTACATCCTGACCGATCGCTTCGATGACCGTGTCGAATTCAATTTCGACGATTGCGCCGGGGATAGGCTCGGGCTTGCGCCGGCCATCGGGGCCTTTGGCGCCCAGGCGCATCTGCTGGCATTTCATGCCCTTTACTTTGCCGTCGGAGGTCAGTATTTCAAGGGGCTGATGCAGTTCTTTCACTTCAATGCCTTCGTCGAGCAGGGCTTTTACTTCTTCGAGGTCGGCGGGCATTTCGCTGCGGGTGCGCCGATAAACGACAATAACCTTGCCGTTGGGGCCAACCAGGCGGTGAGCGGTGCGTGCAGCATCCATGGCCGAATTTCCGCCGCCGATAACCGCGACTTTAGGGCCGATTTTAACCTGCTGGCCCTGTCTGACTTCGGCGAGGAATTTGAGCTGGTCAATAACTCCGGCAGCGTTTTCACCGGGGATCCCCATGTTTTTGGCGGCCTGTGCGCCGATTGCGACATAGACATAGTCAAAGTCGCGCTGCAGCTGGGCAAATTTTGCCTGATCGATTTTCTGATCGTATTTGATTTCGACGCCAAGCTTGCAGATGTATTCGATGTCTTTTCCGATAGCATCGGCGGTAAGTCTGAAACTGGGAATAGCATCGGAAACCATGCCGCCGGCGAATGATTTTGTTTCGAAAATTTCGACCTTGAATCCTTCGAGAGCCAGGAAGTAGGCGCACGACAGACCGCTGGGGCCCGCGCCGATGATGGCGACCTTTTTGCCGTTGGCGGATGCCGGAGTCAATTCGGGGCGGTTCTGGTTTTTGGCAGCGATGAAGCGCTTGACTTCACGGATCAGCAGTGAAGAATCGTAATTAGATCTGGTGCACTTGTGCTGGCACTGGTGATCGCAGACCATGCCCAGAACATGGGGCATGGGGTTGTTGCGCATGATTACTTCAAATGCTTTTTTGAAATCACCCTGGGCGGTATAATACAGATACGACGGGATATCCTGACCGGCGGGGCAGGTTCCGATGCAGGGGGCGGCGACACAGTCGAATTCATTCAGCGGTCGCATGGTTTTTACTGAAAGGCCGGTCTTGCTTTCACGATTGTAGGCCGGGTTAGCGATTACCGCACCGGCATACTGGCGAAGGTTGATCAGTGCCGCCTTTTGGACGTTGCTGCAGCTGCAGCCCGCATGTTTAACGATGAACTGCTCGATATTGTCGGCTTTTTCCGCAGCAATGGCATCGAAAAGGTTTTCGAGATACTGCAGCTGACGGCCATAGCCGCCTGGCTTGAGAATGTCGGAGCAGATGGTGACCGGTTTGATTCCGGCGGCAATGATCTGATGCAGGTTGAAACAGTCGGCTCCGGCGCTGAATGAGATATCGAGCGCCCCGTTAAATTCATTCTGCAATTTGGCGGCGACGTTGATGCTGATCGGGTGCAGGGCGCGGCCGCTCATGTACATCATTTTTTCGTTGGGCGGGAAAACATTTTTGTGGTTCATGCTTTCGAGGGTATTGGTGAGCTTGAGGCCGAAGCTAAGCTTCTTTTCGTCGGCCACCCGGCTTAGATTGCGGATTATGTTGAGGGCGTCGGGGTATTTGAGGTCGTGGCCGAATGCTTCATCGGGCACTTCGGTGACGAAGCCGAGGCGGTCGTTGAGAATGTGGCGCAGCTGGTCAGGGCCGAGCAGCGTGGGGTTAAGCTTGATGGTGGTATGATAGCCCCGGTCTTTCAGGAGATACATGGCGATTTTTTCGATCTCGTCGGGCGGGCAGCCATGCATGGTTGACAGGGTGACATTGTCTGAAAGCATAGCTGGAATCTCGATCTGGTCGATTGCCGGGTAAAGTTTGCCGATTGCCTGCAGCTTGGTTTTGAGAATTTCCGAGCAGTCGGCCATGTTGGCCAGGAACTTCTGCACGTTGTCTTTGAGAATGCCTTCAAGATTGTAGCCGACGCTCATGTTGAAAATGAAGCCGGGGTCGTTTTTGCCGGCCCAGCCGAATTTGTGGCGCAGCAGGTGCAGCATGATCCAGGCGTTGAGATATTCGTCGAAACTGGCTTCGAGCTTGAGTTCCTGCGACCATTCGCAGTTGTAGCCTTCATCCTGCATGTCGATGCAGGGCTTGGAGACATTGAGTTCATCAAGAGTCTGCACGGTTTTGAGCTCGATGTATCTTGAACCGCAAAGCCAGGCGGCGATGATGTTCTGGGCCATCTGGGTATGGGGGCCGGCGGCGACTCCCAGCGGGGTTTCGAGATGACGGCCGTATCTGGTCATGGTAAAAGGGTCTTCGTCGCCGGGGTGAAAGAACAGGTCTTTATGAATGCCGAAAATCTGGCCGGTTTCGTCGTATTCTCTGAGAATCCACGAGCACAGATGTTCGATGGATATTCGGGAAAAGTCTTTGGACATGGAGAACTCCTTTCCTGAGTGGGGAACAAAATATCTGCGGCATTCTAGCATAATCCGCAGAACTTTGTGAAATTTAAAAAACCGCTCGATCGGCCCCTGGCAATTATTGATTTAATCGGGAACAAGGCGGCATAAGGTTGCTTAACCCGGGCCCTTCGACGGGCTCAGGGACCGGGGTTGATTGCTAAAAAGCCGTTTGTTGCCGATGTGACAATTCGCCCGG
>JBMOKV010000534.1:0-6934 GCA_049325495.1 Candidatus Rifleibacteriota bacterium
TACCAAGGCTGTTCCGACTTCAGCGGGTGGGCCGACCATTCAGACTGCCGAAAGCCAGCTTATGAGTATTATGAACAAGGCTGACTTCAAATTCATGCTCGCTTCATCATCCAAATATATCGATTACATAACAGAAAAAGAAGAAAGTGGCAGCGCCGATTCTTACTTTGCCTGTTACCCGATCGTTACCACCGGTGATAATGCTACCCAGCCGGTTGAGGTAGAACTGATCGCCAACATCGAAAGATGTGATGGTTGGGCACCGAACAACAAAACCACTAATTCCCACTGGTTTACCTATGCAGAACATGGCCTGGAAGCTGGAAAAGGTTATTTCTGGCGCATTAACAATGCTTCTCAGACGATGTTCTTTGATGATATCAGTAAAGCGGGAACTTCAAAGACCTTTATCGTAACTAAAATGCAGACTCCGGAGTATGACAGTTCCGGAAATCAGATCAACGGACTCTATGTTAACCACCGCGATAAGGTTAAATTCGACAACAAGGGCGATGATCTGCGCTGGCTTGATGATGAAATCAGGCTTGAGGCTTATCTTGAATACATGGTTCCAGATGACCTGGGCAATCCAAAGAAGGTAAAATTGCCATTGCTTGCGTCATCGACCAAAGCTCTGCTTAGCAACAAGCCGATTATTGCTTCTACCCCCACCGATCTGCCGCCTACCGATCCGTTCTATGCTGACATGGTCATTAAAATGAGTCGAACCATTTCTTACGACATGTGGGTTAAGAACAAGAACGGGGTAGATCTGTTCCCGGTACGCAATCTACCGTTGCAGTTCAAGGTTTTTGGTAAAACCAAGGTTCTGGTTATTGATCGTCAGTCTCCCAAAATTCTCTATGCATTTACCAGCCCGGTTAACCTCTATGGTGATGCCGGTTTCCCGCTGATTCAAGGTCAGGGTCCCGGTGGTGGCAACCCGGCTTCGATTTCATTCCGAATCTCCGACAACAACCCCTGGGAAGCGGTGGACAGCGTTTATGGTATTACCGACCAGACAACCTGGAACACCAACTTCAATCACAACAAGACTGCGCCGACAACAGCCCCGACCGCCAAGTTCAATTACAAGCCGGTTTTTGCAAAAGTGCTCAACCGAAGAGTTTCTCTGACTTATGACCGAGCCTGCCGTCTTGATTCCGGCATTGTTAAACTTTATCCACCAGATCAGGCTGCGCCGGTTAATGTGTCGCAAAGCAAGAACTTCGTTGACTCATTCGGTGACATGTACGTTCATAAATACAGTCTGCTGGCAGGGAAGTCGGTTCCCGTGGAAGACAAACTTCAGAGAGATTTCCAGCGGCATAAAGATACCATCGGTACAACTGATCTTTACTTTGCTACCATAGGTTTCAGAATGCCGTTGAACTTCATCACGGTTAACTCGAAAGATGCTACCAAAACCAACCTGCCCAAGGGTTACGCCAACAACACCCCAGGTTACGACGAGGGTGGAATTATCAGGCCCTACAAATTCTACCTCAGCTGCACCGACTCTTCTGGTAACCTGCTGAGTAATCGTCAGATGAATATCGCCCTGCATCCAAGAGATATTCATAAGCCTGAACCATTCGGATTCTTGACCGAATTCAAGGATGAAACGACAAGTTACTTCCCCATTCGTGAGAATGTCTGTGGTAATGCTGCAGTAACTGCCGCGGCAGCAGCTAAACCTGAAAACTCCCCGAAGGATACAGCTGAAACCATGGTGGTTGAAGATTATTACGATAGCAATGACTGGCTGCCTGGCAATGATGGCATTATCAAGATGAAGAACAAAGACAATGTTGAAAGTGCATACTATAAATCAATGCCGAGTCTTGGCGACAATATATTCTTCGACTACAGCAGCGATGCTTCAAAGGCCTTCTATGTTAAACTGGTTGAAGATAAGATTCCGCCTGCCTACATTGAAGATAACGTCGAGTTCTCGATTGGCTGCGGCGTCAGTGATAATGCCGGTGTGGCCACTGCGGCTCTTACCTTCAAGTATCTCGACAATGACTTGAATCCCCAGTCCAGGACGGTTTATTCAATCTGGACGAATGCCATGAAAGTGGCCGGTACTGCCGGTGCTGACCCTGTGATTGCATCTGGAACAGACCAGGCAAGAGGTTTGTTCCGCGGTCTCGCAGAAAACTTCCCGATGGCGGTTCCGGTAACTGTCGTTGCTGAAGATAATGCTCTTGATTGGGATACCTACCCTGGAGCCGGTGGCCAGCTGACAGATCCGAACAATCCATGGAGTGACTGGAAGTGGGGCGCCCCTACTCGTGGTGCTTCAAAGAAAAACGCCAGAACCTTCAAGACCAGTATTCCGATTCTCGGTACCAAACTCATTATCAGAACTATCGATAAGGGAACGAGAAACAAATAGACAAAGGGTAATTACTAAAAAACCGATGCCATCAGGCATCGGTTTTTTTCTTTTCCGGAGTTCGAAATGCAGATTTAAATGACTATTTCAAATATTTCAGAAGTAGATCGGTAGTTGCGTTCAGCCCTTTCAGGTGAGTTCTTTCATTGCCGTGAGAAGCTGAGATTCCCGGGCCGATAAGCCCAACTTTAGCATCAAGGCCGGCTCTCAGCGCGGCCGAACCGTCAGAGCCATAGAATGGGAATACGTCGAGTTTATACGGTATTTTATTTTTACTGGCGATTTCGGTGAGTTGTCGGCGTAGAATCAGATCGTATGGGCCCGACGAATCTTTTACGCATATCGATACGGAGTATTCGTCGCCGGTAACTCCTTCGCCCACCACGCCCATGTCGACTACCAGCATTTCTCTGATAGTTTCAGGAAGTCCGGCGCAGGCACCATGGCCGACTTCTTCGTAATTAGAAAAGAAGAACATAACCGGGCTCTTTTTAAGAGTGGCTGAGCCCATTTTGAGAAAGGCGCTGATCATGCAGGCACAGCCCGCTTTGTCGTCGAGAAAGTGGCTTTTGACAAAGCCGGTATCGGTGTATTCAAAGCCCGAATCGAATGCGATGAAGTCTCCAACTTCGATGCCAAGCTTTTTCAGCTGCTGACTGTCAGAAACTTCTGCGTCAAGCCTGATATGCATTGTCGCGTCACTTCGGGCAAACTCCGAAGCTTTGCTGTTAACATGGGCGGCCGGATTATTCAAAATCAGGCTTCCCGAATAAATTTTGCCTTTCTGGGTAAAAATTCTTACGGTTCTGCCTTCGAAAGCCTGCAGAATTGGACCGCCTATCTTGGTGAAACCCAGGGTTCCATCGCCCTTCAATTCTTTAACCATAAGGCCAAGGGTGTCTACGTGCCCTGCGACCGCAATCTGGGGTTTCGGGTGATTGCCAACGATAAGAGCCCCTTTGTTGGTATATCGGCTGTTTATGCCTGCTTTGCGGGCGATTTTTTCGATGTGGGCCAGGGCATCAGAGGTCATGCCTGAGGGTGAATGAATACCAGAAAGTTCGCACAAAATATTTACTATTTCAGGAACAATCGTCTCTTTTTTCAATCTGGTCATAGTTTGAATCCTTTCTTTCTGCAGAAAATAGCACGCGGTTCAACTTAAATCAATGCGACGTTGGTGGTTGCAGCATATTTCTTTATGGGATAACATGGCAATAAGCATTCGCGCCGGAGGAAAAGCATGCATTTTTGTCATAAGTTGCTGATTGCCTTGCTCATTCTGGTCTGTAGCGCTGTCTTTGCGCAGCAGAACGTGACCGTTCCGACTCCCGGGCAGACAGATCTGATCACCCCGTTAAACATCAAACCTCTGAGTTTGGAGGAATTCGCCAGAAGGCGTGGTTTGACGGGTGAAAATCCGGCAAGAAACATCGTGATCCTTTTTGGTTTTGGTCTTGCCGACGATGCCGCCAACCTGTTCAGGGAAACCCGGCCGAAAAGATTACAGGTCAGTGAGATGGAAAATTTTGAAATGGTTTTGCCACGTTTCATCGCTTCTGAGACTCTGCAACAGGTCAATCTTGTTGATTTTCTTACCGGCGATGGTAGAAGCGTTGGAATTGTATCTGATCAGGACTTTTGCTGTTCAGCCGCTTGTGAAATTTTAAAAATTGAGGCGGGTGAGCTTTTTGCCAGGGCACGCATGGCTTTGACTCTTGGCGATTTTTCCGGCTCAGAAGAACGGGACGCGTTGGTGAGAAAGTTTTCGGGCCGCAATCTTGAGTATGCTGCCAACCGGAAAGACCTTGACCGCATGTTTTCTGCCAAGGCTGAAAAAATAGTCGGGGCATTCAGAAGAAATGTCAGACATCTTCCGGAAGACGGCACTCAGCCATTTGTAGATGAACTTGTGACAGCAGGGCTAAGCAGACTTTCAGTTGAAGAAAATGGTTTCGTTCTTCTGGTTGGTTGCAAAGCTGCTGAAAAAGCTGCAGTTGAAGGCCGTTTTGTTGACATGCTTGAACATTTAAGAACCCAGGAAAAAGTACTTCACCAGATCAACTACTTTGTTTCAGGGCGAAAAGACACACTTGTTCTTCTGATTCAGGACAGCAACCGAATTCGTTTGAACTTTGGTGAAAGATTTAATTTAAACAAATTTTTGTTTGATGCAGGCAGTGCAGTTGAATTAACGCAGTCTCTGGTCGCTAACCAGGTTGACTCTTCAACTTTGCTGGCGAGCTTTTCATTTTCTGCTTCCGTTGATGTTTCAGCTTTAAAGGAGTCAGCAGATAAAAAAGATGCGGCAATGGTATTTGAAATTCTGCAGAAATCGATAAGAGAGTTTTATCAGATTGAAACCATTGTCGATAAGAACGGACATATGTTTCCAGGATTTTTCGCTTTTTCCCGGGGGCATGGTTCGGATATTTTTGGCGGCATGGTTGATTTTTCTGAATTTATCAATAGACTGGCCCTGGTAACTGGCCTTAAGCTCAAACCATAAACAGGGGGCGGTAAGTGGCAAGATTTACCCAAATTTTCAATTCTTCGTTTGAAAATGGTGCGAAGATTGTTGAAATCACCAAGACCCCAGAGGAATTGAAGAAAACTCCAGAGGGGCTTTTCAGATCATGCTATCTGCTCGAAACTGACTCTACAGAGAGTTTTCAGGCTTTGAGCCGAGGTCACAAAGAGAAGGTTTTCGGGCCTCTCTGTCTCATTTTTTCGGTGCGCCGTGCCCGCGACCTGTTGTCAGAAGGTTGCGATTATCAAGGGGTAACCATAGAAATCGAGAATAATGGTCGAAAACTGCCGCAGCTGCCTGGCGCAGCAGAGCTGGCAAGAATTCTGGGTAGTGATAGCTGCCTCATTCTGGTAAATGGGTCGCCATTCAAGCCTGCAACTGAAGTTTTTGGCTTTCAGCAGGTCTATGATGATTCGGTGAAATGTATCGATGCCCTGAAAAAAATGGGAATTCCTCAGGAAACCATCGCAATTTATGCTACTCCAGAAGAAATCTGCATAGAAGTTCACCCGGGAGTTTTCGGGCTGGAAGGTCAGGAAAACCTGCCAGAGCTATATTACCGGGTTTTGTGTCATCTTGCCGAAATTCGCGAGGTTGACGGCAGACCGGTTAAAGCCCAGGTTAGAACCATCGTTCTGCAGAGTTGTAACAGTGATTATCAGGTCTTGCTCCCAGGAAGCACCCATCCCGTTTTGCACCGGACCAAGGTCGGGGTAGGAGCTTCACATTTTGCCTATGGGGTGGCCGCTTTCTCAGATTTTTGTGCAAAAAAAAGAACGATTCAGGAATGTCTGCAGGAAACTCTTAACTGGCTTAAATTCATGCAGACGCCATTGCCGCCAGTTGCGGGATTGCGTGAGAAAGTTATGGCTCTGCCGGATTTCCCTTTTCCAGGAGGAGCACGGGGAGCTGTTAAGACAGTCGGTCAGCCACAGGCCAGGGCTTTCAGCGGCCGTTTTCAGCCGTTGAATCTTGAGCTGGAAGGGGCCGGCGATTGTTTAAAAGAAATAATTCCAGCAATTCCAGGAATCTCTTCAGGCCTCGACCGGAGTCTCGGAAGTGGCTGGAGCAGATTTGGGGTTCATCTGCTGATTGGCCCAATTGGAAGCGGAAAAGCAGGTTTTCTTGTGCAGCAGGCGCTTAAGTCGTCAAAAGAAACCGCTGTTCTTTATGTGTCATTTGAACAGAATCTGCGCGAGTTTTCAATAAACAGCGCTTTCAGCGGCGGCAGCGGCAGTCTGGGCGACATGCTCAACCAGGCTTCAGGTCATGATGAGAATGGTCTGAATGCAAGAAAACAGATTGCTGCAGAAGTCGAGAAGCTGCGTGCATCTTTGCCGGAATCTTTTTTCTTCAGCGGTGTAGAAACAAGCCGGGAAACATTTGATGTCGATGAGATTGGAGAATTGGCTCGAATGCTGCCACAGGCCGATCATCGACTGGTTGTTATCGAATCATTGAATTCACAGTTGCTTGGGCCTGATGCCGGCTTGAAAATGCAGGCCCTTCGGCGGCTTGCCCAGGCAGAACGCCTTACTTTCATGGTTTCATTGCACCAGCAGTTCGATTGTCCGAAGAGGCCCCATTTCATCGAAGGAATCGACCAGGAGATTCTGGAAAAATTTCAGCGCCATTGTGATTCAATTTCGGTTTTTCTGACTGAAAAATTGAATCTGCGTCGTTTTGTGGCAATGATAAAGGGGCAGATAGATCCGCAACTGATCGGAAAGCTTGAACAGAAAGCGCTTCAATTATCAGGTGGGCGGCGCAGCAAAAACGATTCATATACGATGTTGCGTCTTATTCATTCAAGACTGGGCCGCAAAGAGCTGTTGCTGTATCTTTTTCAGCCTGATTTCATAAGATTTTTTGAAATTGCCACTTTGCCGCTTTCAAGGCCATAGTTATGGGAAAATTGATTTCTTTTTCATGCAGGGTGAATGGCAGAGTTCAGGGTGTCGGTTTTCGCCGTTTCGTTCAGAAGTTGGGCCAGCAACACAAGA
>JBMOKV010000535.1:0-6915 GCA_049325495.1 Candidatus Rifleibacteriota bacterium
TGACTGCCGGGTGCCCGTCGTTCTGCTCCTTCTGCAAAGAATCCTGGGAGCAAAAACCTTATCGGGAACGCAGTTCGCAGGAGTTGACCAGCTGTGCTTTGCAGCTTAAGGCCAGTATGGGCCTTTCAGAGATTGCGTTGATGAGTTTCAATGCCACAACCTGCAGCGGCATTGCCGAACTGATTCGCGAACTGGATCAGGTTTTTGCCCGGGTATCGATAAAGAGTCAGCGATTCGACACGGTTGCCAATGCGCCTGAACTTCTGGAGATGCAGTTTGAGTCAGGCAAGCGCAGTTATACCTGCGCCATGGAGGGAATCAGCGCCCGTATCAGAGCCCTGCTTCAGAAAAACCTGACGGAAGAGTGCATTCTGGCCGGGTTGCAACAGTTGATCAGGCTCAATCTTCGGCAGTTGAAGGTATTCATGATTGTCAGCGGTTACGAGACCGAAGAAGACATCAATGAATTCAAATCGATGCTTGAAAAAATTAAAAAGCTGTTTGCTGACCGAAATGCCAGAGCTTCAATTACCTTTTCTTTCGCCTGTCTTTTTCGTCCGCCCCACACCCCGCTGCAGTTCGCCGGCCCCCGCGCCGGATTCGTCGAAATGGAAAACCTTCTGCGGCAGCTGGAAAACCTGGTGGTGGCGACCGGATTCGAGGCAAGAATCAGTTCCGGCCCGGCCGATGCGTTTTTCTCAGAGCTCGTGGCTTATGCTGACCGGCGTTTCAGTAAAATTCTGACCGAAGCTTCAATCGATAAAGGTTTTCGCTACCGGGGCGAAGTATCCAATGCCCTTTACCGGTTTTTCCGCGACCGGGCCGAGCAACTGAAATTGCCGATTCTTTCTGAGCGAACACGGGATGAGAAAACCGTTTTCCCGTGGGATGACATCGATACCGGGGTTAAACGCAGTTTTCTCTGGCAGAATTTTCAGCGCCTCGTCGAGGGTAGAGAATTTACCGCGTGTATAAGGCCCCCATGGGGTAGTGGCAGTTGTAATGGCTGCGGTGCCTGTTCGGATGCAACCGAGATAAGCCGGGTAACCCAATCTGGACCACTGGAAAAGCCAGGAATTAGTCTTTTGCCCCCCGTGCGCCCGGTGGTCAGGCAGGTTTATTTCACGGTGCCTGAGCTCTGGGCATGGTGCGGCCCAAGTTTTATCAAAGCTGCGGTTGGTCGTCGGCTTATGCTCGATAACCCCGGGCTGGTTCGTGATTTTGTCAGAGTTAGCAGGATTTTTCCCGAATTTTTTGCGGCAGGCTCGTATGTGGCGGATATAGAATTCAGAAAAGCCCCCGCAGTTATCGACGAAACGACGACTTTGGCTGATGTCGATATAAAAATTGCAGGTTTGGCCAGAAAGCCAAAGCGTTTGCCAGAAGAGTTCTGGCCGATGCCCGTCGAATTCATGGCACCTTCGAGCCCGGCGGAATTTGCACGACTGGTTGACCAGATGCTGACAAAATACCGTTTGAAGCATTTAAAAAAGCGCTCGGGAGATTTTTTGAACTGGGAAATCAATCGAGGCCAGGCGAAAAAATCAGGGATAGGTTTCATCGCTCTGCGCGAGGCCGACGGCCTGGTCAGACTGCAGCTTGTCGGCCAGCCTGAGCTTCATCTGCTGCGCCAGCTCGCTGGCAATTCCCCGGTAATTTCAAAGCTTTCGTGCGCCTGACCAAAAAGCCCCCAGAAATTATGGGCTGACTTAAATATTTGTAGGGGTCGGCCAACGTGCCGACCCGCTTACCGAAGTTTTTGATAAAACAGGGTTGTAACTGAGTGAGCAAAGGGCTAGAATTCTGTGATATGGAAAAATTCGATCATTATCGATATGAAAAAGAAGCGTTCGCCAACGGCAGTAGATTCGTGGCCGGCGGCGACGAGGCAGGGCGCGGACCCTGGGCGGGGCCGGTTTTTGCCGCTTTTGTTATTTTGCCTGAGGGGCTTGAAATACCTGGTCTCGATGATTCGAAGAAGCTAAGTCGTAGCAAACGCCAGTTTCTTTTTGAAGAGATCAGAAGTCGGGCATTGACTTTTGGTATAGGTACTGCGGAGCCTTATGAGATAGATCAAATAAACATTCTTGAAGCTACCAGGCTTGCATTCAAAAGAGCATTTGAACAGCTCAAGCCATTGCCAGATTACGTTCTTCTCGATTTTATCAAGCTTCCCTGGCTGAAATTGCCCCATCAGGCTTTTGCAAAGGGAGAATCGATCAGCGCTTCGGTGGCGGCCGCATCGATTCTGGCCAAAGAAGCCCGGGATCAGTATATGGAACAAATGGCCATCGAGTTTCCGGTATATGGCTTTGAAAAGCACATGGGTTATGGAACCGCATCGCATCAACAGGCTCTCGAACAGCATGGCCCCTGCAGATTGCACCGGTTAACTTTCAAGCCAATTCAGAAGCTGATAAAAAGCGAACCAAAGCATGAAACTCTTTTCGATTTCAGCGATTAATAATCTTTCGCCGGGGCACTTGGGCAAAGCAGAAATAGTTGCCCGGTCCGGGGAACGTTCGCTGGCAATTATCAACGGCCGCCCCATGCAGATTGCCACCGATAGCTCGGGCAACAAAGCAGCTAAAACATCGGAATCGCAGTCTGTCGCGTCGGGGGCGCCACCGACAATGACCCCGGAAAAGCTTCTCGCCACCGCCGGGCTTGAAAAAAATCAGACCAATTTACAGTTGATTGAAACCCTGCGGCAGTATGGCATTGCGCTTACTGCCGAAAATCTTGCCAAAGCTGCTTCCACAGCAATGAATTTACCGGCTTTTTCTCAATCAATTGCAGCCCGACAGGCTATGGCTCTTACTCTGCTGCGCCGACTTCAGCCAGAAAAAGCTGCGCTGATTGAAAGCTATTTCCAGGGAAAGTTGAAATTTTCATCCATTTTCTCAGGTAACCCTGAGTTAACTGAGATTTTTCGTGAAAAATCCGGAATAGCTGATATCTTAAAGCGGCTGCAGCTGATGCTGCAGACACGTGGCAGAGAATCGGGGGGAAATCTTGAAGAAGTGGGGGAAAAATTCGAGGGGCTGGCAAAAAGTCTGCTGTTTCAGGAGCTCATGACTGAGCCCGCAAACCAGCATCAGGAGAATCGTGTTAATTTTCAATGGCCATTTTTCTGGCACGGCTCTGAATTGCCGGACACCCTGGAGGGCGAAGCATTTTTTCTGAATGGTAAAGAACAGGGTTTTTGCCTGCGTCTGCTGGTCTGCCCCCCTTCTCTCGGACAGATCGAAGTGGCGATGAATCAGCTCGAAGACTCGCTCTGGGTTCATTTCGGGGTTCAACCTGAAATGGTTGAAAGCATTCCGGCTGTTTTTCCCGCTTTGCAGGAAGGATTGGCAGGAGCGGGTTTCGCAAAGGTCAGGCTAACGGCCGGCAGAATTCGGGAAATTGAATCATTTCTGCTGGAGGTGGCAGCTGAAGATAGAACCATTGCCGCGGCCAGAGTGGATTTAAAAATATGAAGGAAAAGAAAATCAAATACGACGATGTGGCAGTGGCAATCAAATATTTGTTTGGCCAGGAAGGCGAGGTTCCGAAAGTTGTGGCTTCGGGACGCGGGTTTGTAGCCAGGCAGATCGTCGATCTGGCAAAGGAAAATGAAATTCCACTGAAAGAAGATCGGGCGCTGGCCGAATCGCTGGCCAAAGTTCCGGTTGGCGTTGAGATCCCGGGTGAACTCTGGGGAGCCATGGCGGAAATTCTGGTTCAGCTTTATCTGCTCGACCAGGAAAAGAGCAGAGGATGACGAGAGAAAGAAAAGAACTTGGGCTGAGCGGTGAAGAGCTGGCTCTGCGCTTTCTGCTTGGTCGAGGGTTGCGCCTGGAGCAGAAAAATTACCGGATTCGCAGTGGTGAAATCGATCTGGTAATGTGGGATGGTGATGTGCTTGTTTTTGTTGAGGTTCGTACCCGTTCAGACAGTTTTTTCGGGCAACCAGTGGAAACGGTTCGCCGCACAAAGCAGCAAAAAATAATCGGAGTTGCCCGACATTTTCTTCATTCCAGAAAAATTTCGCAAGAAATTCGATGTCGCTTCGATATGGTTGGGATCGTAATAAAACAGGGCCGGGAGCCGGAGATCGATTACATTGAAAATGCCTTTTTTGTGGGTGATTAATTTCACAGATTTGGTTGACTGAAACGGGCGACTGTACTATGATTAGTTGCTGCAAAATGCTTTGCTGGTTATGATTATCGCATTGGCAATATTTAAATAAGACGTCAGGGTGAAACAATGAAAAGTTACGGTAAAATTCTGCTTGGCCTGTTGCTGATCGTTTGTGCAGGCAGCCTTTCGGGGCAGATTCCAGGAATGAACGAAAATGAGCTAAATTCAAATGATTCGGTGCTCGACCGGGCTCAGACAACTATGGGCAAGCCTGTCTCGAATGAGGCACCTCGTTTGGAAGGTCTGGAGAAACTGGCTGGTAAAGATTCTGCACAACAGGCCAAGGATGAAGAATACGTTAAAAGAAGACTGCGTCAGCTCGAAAAGGCTTTGAAAGAAAAAACACGGGCCGAAATTATCAGGGAAAAGAAGCTCGATCCGGTAAAAAAGGGCTTCGAAGAAGATCTTTACAACGAAAAAGAAGAACTGAAGAACCGTGAAAAACTGGTTGGCAGAAACGACGAAGAGCTTGAAAAAGAAGTGGCACAGCGTCTTGGAACCGAAACCCTGCTGAAGAACTTTGGGGCCGACTTCTTTGAAAGGGGTGAAATGGTGCAGACCAACCTGATGGCCGGTTCCGCCCCATCCAATTACCAGCTTGGCCCCGGCGATGAGCTAAAAATAATTGTCTGGTCAGAACTTGGCGATGAAACGGTTTATGACGTTCAGGTCAACCCCGAAGGCCAGATTTACGTGCCAATGCTGGGAGTAATGGGCGTTTCTGGCCTGACCGTCGGTGAATTTGAGCAGATGGTGCTCGGCAGTCTGGCAGGAAAATTCAAACACTTCAAAGGTCAGGTTACCCTTACCCAGGTCAGAACCATTCAGATTTACGTGGTTGGCGAAGTCGAGAAACCGGGTGCACTTACCGTCTCGGGCTTGACCACCGCTTTTACCGCCCTGTATCAGGCCGGTGGCCCCACTGAACGGGGCTCGATGCGGAAAATTAAGGTGATGGGCGCTAATGGAAAAAGTGTCGAGCTTGATCTTTATCGATATTTCCTCAGCGGCGATCGTTCTCAGGATGTTTCGCTGAAAAATGGCGATACGATTTTCGTTTCGGCAATTGAGAACCGGGTTAAAGTTGCAGGTCTGGTGACCAGACCGGCAATTTACGAAGTTCTGACCGGTGACAGCCTGGCAAAAGTAATTGCCATGGCGGGAAATGCTCTTCCGGAAGCTTATTCCGGGCGCGTGAAAATAACCCGCTGGACCGGCAATCAGCGCCGTCAGACTTATGACGTGAGTCTGGCAAGTCTTGAAGAACTGCAGAATTTCATTGTCGAAGACGGTGATGAAATAAAAATCGATGCGGCAATCGAAACGGTCGGCAATATGGTCAGCATCGAAGGTGCGGTGAAAAAGCCGGGTAATTATGCGGTCTATGAAGGCCTGACAGTAGCCGAACTGATCACTCGATCGGGTGGGCTGGTAGAAGAAGAAGCCAATAAAAAATTCGGGCAGATCATCAGAAAGGGCAGTGCCGGAGCCGAAGAAATTCTCACATTCAACCTGAGATTTGCCATGCTTGGCGATAAAGATGAAAACCTGGTGCTCAAGCCTTTCGACCAGGTGAAAATTTTTGCCCAGGATGAAATTCATGCCGATATCAGATCGGTCAATATCGATGGGGCGGTGCGTCAGCCCGGTGAATACATCTATCGCGACGGCATGAAACTTGGCGATCTGATTCTTAAAGCCCGTGGTCTGGCCATCGATGCGGCCAGCGAAGCGGAAGTGGCAAGAGTTGACGGCAACGGCAGCAAAATCATCAAAGTCAATGTCAAATCAGCGTTTGAAAATGCCAAATCCGAAGACAATATCATGCTGCAGCCCCTCGATCGCATCAGCATTCTTTCACGGGGCGACAACCTGATGGAACCGGAAGTGGTGGTGCTCAAAGGCCAGGTCAAGCGTCCGGGCCCATATGCTCTCGAGTATCGTGGCGAACCTCTAAGCAGCGTGATCAAGAGAGCCGGAGGTCTTACCAACATGGCTTTTGCCGAAGGCGCAGTTTTCATGCGGCGCATGGATCACATCGCTACTGAAAAGCAGCTGGAAACGGCCAAAGAAGTGCAGAATGAAATGTTTCGCCAGGCTACCCTCGATTTACGGGCCGATCTGCTGAAAGCAGGAGCCAAGCTCGACAACCTGGGCCAGGTGCGCCAGGAAGTTGAAGGGGGCAAGTCAATTGCTGAGCAGGTACTGGGCAATGGTCTGCTCGACCGCAGCGGTGAAACGGTTGCCAAACGTTCCAGTGATGATGAACGTTCGGGTTACGGCGGTATCGCCATGACCTCGAGATCGTTAAGCGACAAGATGGTGCGCATCCCCGTGCCGTTGAAAGACATCGTTGCCGGCAAAGCGGAAAAATTCGAAGACATTGCCCTGCTTAACGGTGATCAGATAACCATTCCCGTGGTGCCGACCACCGTTTCCGTATTGGGTGCCGTGGTTAACCCGACCACCATTCTGTTTTCCAGAAACCGCAGTGCCGGTTATTACATCAACCGCTCAGGCGGATTCTCACCATCATCGAACCACAGCAAAACCGTCGTCGTGCGTGCCAATGGCGAAGTGCTGCCGATGCGCCACGTCAGGCACATCGAACGGGGCGACATGATTCTCGTGCCGCCCAAAGCCCGGCTGATCAGGGGTGATCGCATGAAAGAATGGTCTAATATCATGAGTATTCTCGGTAATCTGGCTGTAACTTATAAAGTTGCC
>JBMOKV010000536.1:0-6902 GCA_049325495.1 Candidatus Rifleibacteriota bacterium
GTAAGGGTAAAAAAACCTACAGGCGTTCCACTATAAGGTATGTCTACATTAGTTCCACCACCAATCGGGGCTAAATTCACATAAGCCTTGGTTCCACCATAGGGATAGGTTTGATACTGACCATCGGTAATGCTGATCGTAATATCCTGTCCGTTTGGAATTACTGGAGGTGAAACCGTTGGGTCTGTTCCGGCTACCTGAACAAGGTCGAATAAAATTGTGTTGGTAGGATTAGTTGGGATTGCTCCAAGGTTTGTCCTGCCACTGATAGTAACGCTAGTACTTCCAGGGTTAAGACCGGCCCGCCATTCATCAAGATCGATATCAACTCTGTAATGGCCGGTCTGGGCGTTGATCTGATTCATGATAAATTCGCCCATACCAAGGTTTGTGCAGTCAACAAAAGGCGGAACCAGCCAGAATTCAAGCTGAGTAGTAAAGGTTGCAATTGTTTCAATTCTTATCTGGTCGCCGAAATTGGTGTAGCCGTTGTTGTCCCGGTCGAGTTGCAGAGAAAGAAAAGATGCGTCAATAACTGGATCGGCATATGCATTGGAGATCAGCAATGCCTGTATTAGAATAAAAGCGAAGAACAGCCAATTTAATCGCTTCATGGCAACTCCTTGAAAAGATCCGGGCAATTTGCAACCATATTCAAACCTTGATTCCGGCTAAATTTTGACAACTCAGACAATTATTCCTTCTGTATATCGGTTGTATAAAGCAGATGCCTTATTGTTTTTTTATGGGTAAAAAAGCAATCTTTTCAAATTCTCATACAGAGGCGGGCGGACACGCTGGTCCGCCCCTACAATAGAATTTATCGTTATTATAATAAACACATACTTGTAGGGGCCGACCCATGTGTCGGCCCGCTTAAGGTCGTGGTAAAACATGTGAATTTAAAGTGATTGTTACTTTATTAGTTGTGCCGCAGATGTGGAGCAACCAGGCACCGTCTGCGATTAAAATGGTTTTGATGCTTCAGGTGAATGTGATAAAATATCGAATATGAATGAAATAAATCGGGTTTTTGGGCGGATATCAGGCGCAGATCGCTCGCTTCTGCATCTTAATGATACGTTTGCGCTCAGGCAGCGCAGCGATGATGAAATTTCGCTTTTTGCGCTGAACGGAAAAATGCTGCGGCTGATTAAAGAAGGCGTCGATTCAGGCCCTGACTGCATTGTCTGTCAGCAGATGCCGGTTAATAATGAAAATCTGCCGGAAGACGGCTGGGTGCTCGAAGATGGAGTGCTGCGCATACCTTTTCTGACGAAAATCGAACTTCAGAAGATTGAACTTTTTGATTCGGTCGCTAATATTGAAATTCGCGATTTTCCCGGCCACATGAAGGGTATGATTGCCCGGCGCCTGCGCCAGGCTGATTTTGCCAGGGTTAAGCCGGTTGAAGACAGGTGTGGATTGCTTACTGCAGCGTTAAATGAACATTTGACCGAATCGGCAGAAATTCCGCTGGTCGAAGTTCTGGGGTTCGGCGAAGGAAGCCCGTCGATGGGTGATGCGGCTCTCTGCGGCATGCTGCTGACCGGTCGCTGCTTTGCGCTGGGCCGGCGCTTTAAACTGAACTGGTATAACCGCCTGCGGGTAGAAGTCAGGCGCCTGCTGCACCGCACCGACCACCGTGGTAAAAACTGGCTTTCATTTGCCCTCGATGGTCGCATGACTGAGCTGCAGCGCGGCTTTTTCACGGCAATGGCCCGCGATTTCGAATGTGCCGACGAAATTGTGGTAAAAAAGATTGCCGGCGAAGAAATTTTCAATGGCCGGGCTTTTCTGATCGGATGCTTCGCCGCCCTCGAAATGATTCAGAAGTCACTCTATAATAAGTGACCTGTTTAATTTTATCCGGTCATTGAGCCCATTTAATGGGTCGGACGCTCAGGATGCGCTAATGCGAGTCGCCACAGGATAGCGAGCGACTAGCGAAATGACCGGTATTACAGAGGTATCTGTAGCAAAACGGTTGCTTCGACCAGGCTTCGCGTAAAGCTACGCATGGCTCAGCAACCGTTCTGGTGAAAAACTTGATAAGATTTTGTTAAACTTTATTATTGGCCTTCGTTCAGCTGATTGCTGAAGAAGGTTCAATCAATGGTTTGTTTAAAAATGTGGTTTGGAAAAAGATTTCTTCAGGGGTTCTGAATTTTGGATTGGCCTGCTGTTTCTGCAGGTTTTCCATCTGGGTTGACTGTTGGCCTGCGATAAAGGCATCGAAGTTGTTGAGGAACTTATCAAGAGCAGATTTTGCCTTGTTCTGCATTGCCGGATGATTTTTGATCTCTTTTTTCAGTGAACCGATTTCTTCGGGTGAAAAGCGGTTGCTGATATTCTGCAGGAAGTTTTTGGTTTCAGGGGTAATTCCCTGATCGAATACCTTGGTTGCCATTACCGAAGCAGCCAGGGAAATCTGGTTTTCTTTCGGCATATTGCCGGTCATGCCCCAGAACTGGTTCATCAGGTCGTCTTTGTTGAAAGAAGTGTGATTCATGCGCCGACCTTCATCATCGAAACTGATCGAGACTTCGGCTCTGCTGTTATTGTTAGCTGTGCGGTTATATCGGGTAAACATGGTCTGGTTGTAAGCACCAACGTTCATTTTTTGCCTCCGGATAATTATTTTCTTAGAAAACTATCGGCAGGTTGCCGCTCATTCTTAACCAGAAATTTTTTTTGCACAAAGAGTTAAAAATGGCAAATCACACAAAGGATTTCTAAAAAAAGTAATTCAAACCTCCAAAAAATATTCAATCTGGTGGAGTAATGCGCTTCGAACATTCTTCGCCACCCTGCTTTGCTTTAGCCACACAGGGTTGACACAGTTATGCATGACTCAGCGACCGTAAAGTGCGGTCATTGGGCCTGTCGAAGGGCCAGTATTTCGATTACCTAAGGAACCGGGTTAAGTTGGGCTGCCAAGGACTAATTCGTGGGTATGATTCACTTTTTTGCTATAATATAGTTCACTGTTTTTCCAAATGAGTTTTCAATCACATAAAAGCATTTATTTGCGTAGGTAAAATTTTCGGTTGGCCACGCAAAGCCTGGATGGAAAAATTTTTTTTGCTTAAAGTTGTATGGTTTTTATATACAATTGTATGGTAATTATATACAATATTGTTAGATGAATGTTTTAGCAGATATATTTTCTTCGGAAACCAGAGCGGAGTTTTTTCGAATTTTATTCGGCTTAGACTCTGCAGAAGTTCATTTGAGGGAAATCGAAAGGCAGTCTGGACTTACTATTGGAACTATAAGACAAGAAGCTGAAAAGTTGGAAAGGCTGTCGCTTGTTTTAAAGCGAAAAGATGGAAACAGGGTTTATTATAAGGCTAATAAGCGGCACCCTTTGTATGATCTGATAAACAAGATGGTTTTAAGAACATTTGGTGTTATTGGGGTGCTGGAGAAGGAACTTGCGAGGTTTGATCTGGAATTTGCCTTTATCTTCGGCTCTGTCGCTTCAGGAACAGATAGATTAGAGAGCGACATTGACTTGTTTTTGATAGGAAATACAAGCTTAAGATCAGTCAGCTCTACAGTGAGTCAGATTAGTCTTGAAATTGGCAGAGAAATAAATTTCCATGTAATGAAGCCGGAAGAATTCCGGCGAAGGAAACTCGAAGGCGAGCACTTTGTTGCAAGGGTTCTGGAAATGCCAATCTTAATGGTAATTGGAAAAGAAAATGAGCTTAGAAAAATGGCTTGAATTTGGCTGGATAAAGCCTCATAAAACAAGCAAACAAGAGATAAATTCCTTGTTTGAAATGATTGAGCGAGACTTAAGAGATGCAAAAGAAAGCAATGTTTCTGATGATTGGAAGTTTGGGATTGCTTATAATGCCGCTTTCAAGCTATGCACTATTCTATTGAATGCTTCTGGTTTTCGTGCGACCAGCTCATCTGCGCATCATTACACAATAAATGCTTTGCCACTGATACTGGGCGATAGTAAGAAAAAAGATGCAGATTATCTGGACCAGTGTCGAAGACTTCGAAACAAAGTTGAATACGATATGATTGGCGGAGCAACTACTGAAGATATTAAAGACATAATTGATTTTATTGAAGAATTTCGTTTAGAAGTAAAACAATGGCTTAAAACCAATCATAAAGCGCTACTGGCCAAATAATTGCAACTGTTTTGGATACCAAAATTCGCCATTCGCAAACATGGATTTTTACTTTTCATTCCTGGTTGGGAGCTTTAGCAGCAGGTTGATTTTCTGTTTTCGGACAGATTGGTTCAATTGCTTGAATGCTTGTCAAAGTACAGAACTACTGCAAAAAATTTGGATCGACCAAAAAATATTTTCCCATTTTTCCGTTTCGAATGATTTAAGAATGAGACCAATTTAAAGGTCAGCAAAAATCAGGAGGGAAAATATGCGCAACTTAACAATCTGGCTGGTAATTTTAAGTTTTTTCGTTTTTGGAACAGAGGCCGATGCCGGAATTGCCGGCATCGAGTATGTACACTACGGGGATTATACTTTTTTATTGGAAGTTCACAGCGAATATGAAGTTGACGTTTGGGGAGAGAAATACGAGTTAACCGTTAATGGAGACGTTGCACGATTTGATGTTGAAGCTCCCGGGTACATGCCAAACCATGAAGAGATAAAACTCGATGAGGAAAAAAAGGTTTACAGTGTTACTGTAAGACTTGAAGACCCGGCTGTAAAAATGGCAATAGGCTACGGAGATGGGGCGCCGGTCGAGGGGTGTGTTTTCAAAGAGGAGAAGCCAGAACATTTGTATTTTGGCGATGAATACGGATTTAGAGGGACTTTTCCGGTTGTTGAGGGTGAAAAATTATTTGCCTGTAACTTCATGGTTTATGTAAATGGGAATGAAATAGATTCTGGAACACCGGTTTATCTTGATAAAATTGGAGGAAATTGGCTTTTTGAAGTGGTGGTTCCACGCGAAAAACTGGATGCAAAAATAGAAAACAAGTTTGAAATCGTGGTTTACAGGTTTCCCAAAACTGTGCCGTCTTCAGAAAACTTATTTGCGCTGGCGGTTGATTACACCAAGAATCTGCAGCGTTTAAGCGAAATGGAGGATGAGGAAACAATACTGATTTTGCAGAGCCGATTAAAATCTAATGCGGATCAGTTAATTCATTTCTACGACGATCTTGACGTCGGCGAACAAAGAAACATTTTTGATTATCTGCCGGATAGGGGTGACTTGTTAAGAGAGCTTAAAAGCAAATGGAATTTTGCGGAGCTGCACAGGTGAAATCGGTAGAAAGCATAATGATGCTGGCATAGAAAAAATTGACCCCGAAAATTCCATAGTTAGTCTGTATTTTGCTTAGAGAGAGAATCACTTACTGTTCACGGCTTCGGGGAGGGTTTTGCCGGCGATGAAGTGGGCGGCTTCATGCCAGCCAAGGACCTGCTGCTCGCCGCTTGCCAGATTCTTGATGCTGATTTGCCGGCTGGCGGCCTCTGCCGCGCCGAGAATGGCAACCCATCTGGCACCGACTGATTCGGCGTAGGAAATCTGCTTGCCGAGTTTGGGAGTTTCAGGGTAGATCTCGGTTTTTATGCCATGGTCGCGAAAAGCTTTTGCAGCCGCAACCACTTCGGGGTCAGCGACATCGTCAAAATGGCAAAGCATCAGATCGGGGCCGGCAATCTTTTTGTTGAGCAGCCCCCGTTCTTCAAGAATGAGAACCAGGCGCTCGAAACCAATTGAAAACCCGACGGCAGGCAGGTCTTTGCCCTTGAACATCCCGATCAGTCCATCGTAACGCCCGCCGCCACCTATGCTGCCGCTGAATTCGGGAGAGCGAATTTCGAAAATGGGGCCGGTGTAATAACCAAGTCCGCGCGCCAGCGAGGCGTCGATGCAATAATGTCCGGCGGCTGCAGTCTGGTCGAGCAGGCCGGTCAGCGAAAGCAGTTCATCGATGAATGCAGCCGCTTCTGGAATTTCTTTGAGCAGGTTGCGAAGTCTTTCGAGTTCCTGCTTTTCGTTGAGATTTTCAGGTCTGATAATCAGGCCGAGCAGTTTGTCAACCTGCTGATCTTCGATGCCGCGTTCGTTAAGTTCTTTTTTAACGCCGGCAACTTCAATTTTGTCGAGTTTATCAACGGCAACCAGTGTGGTGCCTTCTTTTTCAATCTCGATTCCAGCTGCCTTGATTAAACATTTGAGCAGCTGACGATGGTTAAGATGAATTTTGAAATTGGTGAATCCGAGCTGGCAGAAAACTTCTGCCACTGCCGAACAGACTTCGGCTTCGGCAATCAGTGATTTGGTGCCGGTAATATCCACATCGCACTGTAAAAATTCTCTAAATCTGCCTTTTCCAGGGCGGTCGGCACGCCAGACCGGCTGAATCTGGTAACGCTTGAAAAAGCGGGGCAGGTCGGGATAATTGGCGATGACTCTTGCCAGGGGAACGGTAAGATCATAACGCAGGCCAAGGTCGCCAAGATCTTTTTCTTCGACCTGGTCACTTTCCAGGGCGCGGGCAAGCTTGTCGCGGCGGTGCAGAATTCTGAACAGCAGCTGATCGCCTTCGTCGCCATACTTTCCCAACAGTGTAGACAGGTTTTCGATAGATGGAGTTTCGATCTGGACAAAGCCATATTTTTCATAAACCTGAGCAATGGTGGTGGCGACAAATTTGCGATGTGCCAGCTCTTCCGGCATGAAATCGCGCATTCCGCTCGGTGGCCTGGTTGAAATAGCCATTATTATCTTCCTCGGATTAGATGTGCTCCTTTACAACTTCTGAAGCCATTTGTTGATAACAGAGGCGCGGGCATCTTGTCAATGCTGCGGTAAGAGCCATCGAGATCGATACTGAACTGTCCGGGGCTGGTATTCATATTTTTTCTCCTGATTTACAGTGATAACTC
>JBMOKV010000537.1:0-6901 GCA_049325495.1 Candidatus Rifleibacteriota bacterium
GCTTTGAACAATTGCGAGCATGGTTTTGATGGTTGTAGCATCCGGACTCGGGCCTTCTGACGGCAATATAATAATCGATCTGCTGGTTTGAGGGCTGACAAGATTGAGATCGTCGATATCGATGGGATCTCCTGAGCGGCAGACAATCTTGGTGTTGTGGGTTTTACCAACTTTTTCAGAAATTTCGTCTTCCATTGCGACTTTGTCGCGATCGGCGAGTATAACAATACAACAGTTCTGGCGGTGCATATTGGAAATCACCAGTTCTCTGATCATGGTGAAAATGTGGGGGCTCCACCCAAGAATAAGGGTGTGCCCCGATTCAATGACGAGAGAACGTCCTTTGCGCAGTTGTTCCAGCTTGGTTTCAATGGCCTGATTGAGAACACCGATAAGGGTGCTGATAATGAAGATACCGCCGAGGGTAACGGCAAACATGATGAATCTGAATCCCCATCCACTGTCTCCGCCCATGGTTCCCGGGTCGAGAGTGCGCATCATGCTTGCCCAGAAGGCTTCGGCAAAGGTGAAATTCTGGTCTTCGGGCGGCCCCCAACCCGTGATAATAACGGTCAAAGCAGAGCCGGTTATTATCAGCAGAGAGATTGCGCCCAGTGCAATGATCAGGGCGATGAATCCCCGGGCCATGAAATTGTCAAAAGCGTATTGAATGCGGTTTTTCAGGCTGAACTTCTGCATCGGGGTAATACCTTTCTCTCATTGGGTTCAGGCATTATATCTTTTCGCAAGGCAACCGGGCAAATCAAAAATTATTGGGAACCGGGAAGCGCCTCAGCGGGCAGGGAGGGATCAAGGGGCTGAAGATTTTTTTGCGACAGTTTTTTTATTCTTATCGAACCTTTGACGGTTTTCAACTGCAGATAAGGGGTTGTTGATGACTTAAACTGGCTGTCAAATTGATTTTCGGCGATGCCGTAATTTGAATTGAGCTCAAGAACCGGCGAAACATCTGAGGGCAGATATACCCATATCTGTCCAGTTTCAGATTCTGCCTTAATGTTGGTGGCATTGGTAACGGCGGCGCTCTTGATTTTTGTACCTCCACTTCGATTAATGGTTTTAATATTGTTTATCGTTGAATTTTCAATGAGAATGTCATTTCTGTGATTACTGAACGCTGCGGTTTCGGCATTCATCCTGGAAATTTCGATGTTACGGTCAACGTTTGAAAAGTCGGCGGTGCCGGCAGAGAATTCAGAGGCCTTGATAAAACCATACTTAGAGCTTACCTGCAGGTGTTTTGTTGAAAAAGCCTCAAGAGTGACATTTCCCTTAACGGTTTTGATCGTAATTTCCGGGCTGTTCAAATTTTTGATTGAAACATTGGAATGAGAAAGAGCGGCATTAATTGGGCCTTGCATACTCTGCAGCTCTAATTTCACTTTCTGGTCGGACCAGGCTTCGAGAATGGAAATTTCGATCATCTGTTTTTCCGGCACAAAAATTTCAAATTCCAATTCAGGAAAGGGATAAAAATACCAGTCAGGACTGCTGATAAAGCCACCCAGAACCAGGTCTGCGGAGCCGGAATGTTCGCATTTAAAGTTGTAATTCTGTAAAATCACAGTTTTTTCAACCTGGCCCCAGATACCAATCTTGCGCTTAACCATAACTTTAACTTCTTCTGAATCAGGCTTACCGCAAATTTTCACTTTTGCCTGATTGTAATGAATGCGATCCTCGGGAAAATCCAGAATAATTTTTCTGATCTGTGAAGATGAAAATATTAGTTCTTGAACATCGATAAGCGGATGATTGTTCTTGGTCTGGGCAATGAAAAAGAGAACGAACAAAAGAAAAAGACTTCCCCAGGAAAAGAACCTTATTCTTCGCAGCCATGCTCCTTCTGCAATGGAGCTGTTCAAAAAATCAATTAAAATTTTCCGGCTGGTAAGAATGAGAAAACCCACGCCTGAAATCAAAGTTGAAGCCGCGTAAATCAAGCCAGGAATGCCCTGAAACAACAGAACAAAAGGTTCGTTGCCGCGCCAGTCAGCCCACCCGGCAATCAGCATGATTTTAAGAATGCCATTGGTTGCCATTGCCACGGCCAGAATCAGGCATGGCAGGTATAGAACGAAGAATTTCAAAAAATTCAGAATAAGTCTGGAGATAAAATTCAAAATTGTGATGCCTTTGCTTTTTTTTGCAGTTTAGCTTTTTTCTGATAAAAAATCCAAACATTACCTATACAAAAGCTCATTCATTTGTTTTAAAAAAGGCGGGCATTTTACGAGTCGCGCTGAATCCTCAGGCGACTCTGCATTAGCGAGTCCTTCGCGTCCGACAAGCTCAATGACCGCATTTTTCGGTTGCTGAGCCCGCTTAACGGGCGGTTGGTGAGCCTGTCGAACCATCGAAGCAACAGAGAGATATCGAAACAATTCAATGAGCTTTTGTATAGGACACATGGGAGGCCTAAAAGCGGTCAATGCACTGATTTTTTGGGAATTCCTGTGCGGTTCTGGCTATGAAGAAATTTGAATTTCACAACACCGGGTCGGGCAGGTTGCCGATTTCATCTTTCAGTTGCAGCATCGAGTCTCTGAAAACGGCTTTCAGGTTGTCGGGAATTTCTTCTTCAAGGCGAACGAAGGATTCGGGGGAATTTCTGATGATCAGCATGATCAATACAAGTAGCGATTCAATTTCCAGTTCCCCCCATGCCGGGCCTTTAACATAGTCGAGAGCGATGGCATTGGGCATGACGAAAACGCCGAGTTCGTGAATCTGCCAGTCTTTGCCGAATTTCAGGTTTCTGACCATGAAATGGAATGGCTGGGCCCGACTGTCGGTTACCAATTCGGCGGCGCACCCGATTTCGTCAAGTGCCATTTCGCATGCCTGCTCGCGGTTGAAGAACCTGGGGCGGCCAACTACAAAGCCGCAGAATTTTCTGATCAGTTTGTATGCCCGAATGACCTGGTCAGGGTTTAGATTGCAGACGCAGATTTCGGGATAACTGCCGTCATCCCTGCTGAAAAATACACTGGTCTGTTGATATAGCCATCCCATATAGAATTTATCGGCTTATTCAGGTTGAGGTTGCATATATTTGTGATTTGCCGGTCCAGGGCTCAATAATAAGCGGATTTTTCAGGGCGAACCTGCTGGTGACTTTTTCCAGAAGCGGCTTTCGCACAGCAATCATCAGATCGATGTTTGACAGCAGCAGTCTGGTGAAAAGGTCGGCGAAGCCTTTCCCCTGAAGTTCCAGGGGGCCGATTTCGTCCAGGTAGAAAAGGCCGGTTTCGCGTTCGATTGCATTTTCCGCAATTTTTTCGGCGAAAGCCAGTCCACGGGCATCGAAGCTGTAGTTCTCGCCGATCCGGCAGATTTCCTGCCAGTCGTTTTCGAGATCGGGGTGTTTTCTGATGAATTGGCATTCCTGGCCGGTGGGCAGGTGTAGAAGATTGTAGCCAATATGCCGACTTTCGGCGAAAACCTTGATGCACAAGAAGCCGTCAGCGTTTTGCCGGGTCGTGAAATCCTGCCGTAACCATGAGGTTTTTCCGGTATTGATATCGCTGCAGACTATACTGATCATAGCTGGCAGTGGCAAAGCCAGGTTTCTACCGCAGCCGAGAACCCGTCTTCGTCGTGGTGGGGGGCGTTGGTGAAGCGCCGGCGCAGTTCTTCGGGGCCATTGGCCATGATGAAAGAGTGTTTTGCCCATTGCAGCATTTCAATGTCGTTATAATCATTGCCGATACTCATGGAACGGGCAACGGGAATTTCCAATTCGCGGGCGAGCCAGTCGCCGGCGTGGCCTTTTGAGACGTTGCCCGGGAAAACTTCTATCCAGTCGACGCTTCGATTCAGGGGTGAAGTGGACCTGATAACACTCAGACCAGAACAACGCCTTTTCAGCTCAGGAATCAGGTTCGTTGAATCGTTGGTCACTGCCAGCAGCTGGGTGGCCGCGTCGATTTGCCGGAAATCACCGGTATGGGCGAACTGGCGAAAAAGCTCGACGCGCTGTAAAAAGTCAAAGTGCGGAGAAGAAGATGGATACCAGTGGAATTTATGGGTGTCTGGAATTGGATGATGAATGGAAAAATCCAGGCTGTTTTCGAGAAAAAAATCCGCAGCTGAACAGATTTCAGGTGAGCAAAGGCTGGCGGCCTGCATTACGTTTCCTGATCGCCAGTCGAGAATTCCTGCGCCTGAAGAGAAAATCAAATAATCAATCGGGAAATCATCGGATAACACCCTGCGGGTCGAAAACAGTGAGCGTCCGGTGGCGGCTACCCGGGCAATTTTTTTTTCGGCAAGAACCGAAAAAATTTCAAAGTTGCGCGGGCTGACCCGACTTTGTGAGTTGAGCAGGGTTCCGTCGAGGTCGGTCAGCATGATTGCCTGATAGCTCAAGATTCGTCTCCATTCAGAAGTTCGAAACAGCCCGGGGTAAAGGGGGCGTTCAGGTTTGGCAGCACTTTTTCGATCAGAATACCGTGCCGGTTGTCGTACCCGTAACCATAAGTGGCTCGAATCGCCGTCGAAATAAACTGAACGGCGCGGTCGAGGGCTATTGGCAGGCTGTCGCCCTGTAAAAGGCAGCCTGTGATGACACTGGTAAAAGTATCTCCGGTGCCGGGGTACTGCGCAGGCACGTAGTCGCATGAAACTTTCCAGAATTTTTTATCACTGGCGTTGTAAGCGTAAACAAATGTTTGTTTGATATTCTCGGGAACTCTTACGTTGGTAATTATGGAAATGGTTGGGCCATGGCTGCAAAGGTCCTTGAGAACCCGGCAAAGCTGCTTTTGCGACATTTCCGGCTGATAAGGCAGGTCAAGCAGGGCGCATGCTTCCGTAAGATTTGGGGTGATGACATCGGCGT
Organism: Candidatus Rifleibacteriota bacterium; assembly: GCA_049325495.1. Taxonomy (GTDB): domain Bacteria; phylum Muiribacteriota; class Ozemobacteria; order Ozemobacterales; family Ozemobacteraceae; genus DYKG01. The sequence continues at coordinate 4,865 of JBMOKV010000537.1, forward strand.
GGGTTATGAGTTTTTTCATCTCTTCGACCATCTGACCGGTCATCGAGCTGTAAAGGCTGCCGTCATCGCCAAGAACCGGGTCGACCACTACCAGCTGCGGGCTGCGGCGAAAATCGTCGATGAATTCGGTCACGATTTCAATCTGGTCAGGCGAGCCGAGAAAGCCGCTGTAAATGGCAGAAAACTCCATCTGCATGGTTTTCCAGTGGTTGATGAAATCGCGCATGTGGCTGGTGAGGTCAACCAGCATGAATCCCGGGACTTCGGTGTTGGATGACAATACCGCGGTAGGCAGCGGGCAGACCTGAAAACCCATGCTTGACAGGATGGGAATCGCAACGGTGAGAGAAACTTTGCCGATACCCGATAAATCGTGAATAGCTGCGATGCGCCTGCAGGGATTGAACATTTCAGGTTAGGGTAATTGCCGAAACCGGGCAACTGTCAGCAGCTTCACGTGTGACTTTTTCGTTTTCAGCTGCTACCGGTTTCTGAATGACCGTCGATTTCCCGTCGATAAGCTTGAAAACGGCCGGGGCAATATTCTCGCACATGCCGCAGCCAATGCAGGTGTCCTGGTCAACAATCGCTTTCATTTTCCGGTCTCCAGTTTAAAAATTTGAATTAAATATTGCCCGCAGGCTCTAAAAGACAGGCCTGCGGGCATTCATTAGAAATCAGTCGTAAGTGTGAATAACAAGACCTGACCTAAGTTTTGGTTCAAACCAGGTTGATTTGGGTGGCATTACTTCACCACTGTCAGCAATTTTCATCAGCTGCTCGATCGAAGTGGGGAACATGCTGAAGCTGACCACAAATTTGCCGTTATCGACGATTTTTTCCAATTCTTTGATTCCGCGAATTCCGCCAATGAAATCGATGCGGTCGTTGGTTCTCGGGTCGTCGATGCCGAGGATCGGGTTCAGCAGGTTATTTTGCAGAATTGCCACATCCAGGCTGTTTACCGGGTCGTTGGCATCGTAGGAGCCGGGCTTGGCGGTGAGCTTGTACCAGGTTCCCTTGAGGTACATGCCAAAGGTGTTGACGGCCTTGGGCTTTTTGTATTCAGTTTTTTCGACAGTGAATTTTTCACTGACCTTTTTGAGAAACTGTTCTTCGCTGTTGCCGTTGAGGTCCATGACCGCACGGTTGTAATCCATGATAAAAAGATGATTGTGGGGGAAAATAACGGCGAGGAAGAAGTTGTATTCTTCATTGCCGTTGTGGTGCGGATTTTTCTCAGCCCTGACTTTGGCAAGGCGTGCCGCGGCCTGGGTGCGGTGGTGACCGTCGGCAACGTAAAGAGCTGGAATTCGGGCAAATTCTTCGACCATTTTGCTGATCCATGCTTTGTCTTTAACCTGCCATACGGTGTGGGCGATGCCGTCGTCGGCGACGAAATCGGCAACCGGTTCGGTTTTGATCACTTCATTGACCATAGAATCAATGCTGCTTTTGGCCGGGTATGTCAGAAACACGGGGCCCGCATTGGCATTGACCATGTCAACGTGTTTGAGTCGGTCTTCTTCTTTTACTTTGCGGGTAAATTCATGGCGTTTGATTTTGCCATCCCAGTATTCCTGGGCGCTGACGCAGCATACGAGACCGATCTGGGTGCGGCCGTCCATGACTTCTTTGTAAACGTAAAGACATTCGCTGTCGTCTTTTTTCAGCCAGCCCTTCTGCTGAAACATCTTAAAATTTTCGACGGCTTTGTCGTAAACTTTCTGGTCATAGAGGTTGATTCCCGGGTCAAGGTCGATCTCGGGTTTGACCACATGCAGAAAACACTGGGGGTTATCTTTTGCAATTTCCCGGGCTTCCTGGGAATTGATGACATCATAAGGCAGAGAGGCGAGCTTTGCAGCAACGTCGCGGGGTGGGCGCAGGCCCTTGAAAGGTCGAACAATAGCCATATTCCATCTCCTTGAAGAGAAAATTGTATGTCTGTGAATCCTAACAATACCGCCCGATTGTGTCAACTTCCTTCTGAAGTTGCAAAGTCTTGCGCCTGACCTTATACTATGGCAGTTCAGC